>NZ_JBHRXJ010000017.1:0-70685 GCF_042648425.1 Paracoccus mangrovi
GACGACAGACACCGCTCGGGGCGAAAAACGCTTGCCCAGCGAGCAAAATCAGGCGATCTTGAAGTCAAGCGGCAGGCCACTTGGAGAATGTCGGATCGATCTGACCGGCAAATACCATCACCGTCACGCAATTTCTAAAATTCTCTAACAGATCGGCCGGTCTAGGAGAAGCAGGGGTTTCCGTACTGCATGTCTTTGTCGTAAGCGGCACAAATTTGCGACATGATTTTCGACAGATAGGGCTCGCAGACGATTAACGCTTGCAGGGTTTGATCGGGTAATGAAGCAACAGGCGATAGCCGCCGCGCATCATCTTGATGCCATGCGCAACTAGGCGGCGGGCCTTGTTCTTGCGCGGGTCGTTCTCAAAATCCTCCTTCCTGCCGCGAAAGCCGAGCAGGACTTTGGCGATTGTGCGGTAGCTTTCGCCGCGGAACCGTGCGTCGAGCGCACGCAGGGACAGGATGTGCCATTGCCGGAGCTGGGCGGGGATCGCCCGGAAGTCGGGACCGGGCGCGCGGCCATTGAGGGACCGCCAGAATCGACGGACAGCGTGAGCGCGCAGCTCCAGAAAGGCGTCCATCGGTAGCGTGACGGCGTAAAACGCGGCGGTGTCCGGCACGGCCACGGGTAGCCAGAATTGATGCGCAACGCCGTCCGCCTGCCAGATGCCGTGCCAGCCATCGGCAGCGAGGCGCATATCGAGGCCGTCGAGATGCGCCAACGTCAGACTATCGGGCATTCGACGCTACCTTATGAACGCTTTCTGGCGCTCCTCCGGCAGGCGTCGGTGACCGCTATCGCTGATGTCAGGACCGCCCCGTTCTCGAGGCATTTCCCGCATTTCAACAGGGATAGCCTGCGCGACGAACTGCGTCAGGACAACGTGGCCTATGTGTTTCTCGGCGAGGAATTGGGTGGTCGTCCGAAAGGCCAGCGGTTCTTTTGCGATGGGGTGGCCGACTATGAGAAGATGGCCGAGACGGCCGATTTCGCGCGAGGGCTGGAACGCGTCATCGAAGGGGCGAAAAAGTACCGGATCGCCATGATGTGTTCGGAGCATGATCCGCTGGATTGCCACCGCTGCCTTCTGGTCGGTCGGGCGCTTCACGAGCGCGGTGTGAAAGTCCGCCATATCCTGAGTGACGGCCAGATCGTCGATCATCGACAGATCGAGGAGAAGCTGATGGAAATGTCCGGCAAGAGCGACATCGATCTTTTCGAGCCCCCTGCGAAGCGGCTCGCCGCTGCATATCGGGACAGGGCGATGAGGGTTGCGTTCTCCGAGAGACCAGACAACGCCCGAAAGACAGCGGCGGCGGAGTAAGAGACTTTGAGTGGTGTCAACCTGGCGACGATCGGCTTTACAAAAACCACGGCAGCGAAGTTCTTTGACCGGCTGAAAAGCGCCAGTGTCAAAAAGGTGATCGACGTTCGCTTGCATAACACGTCGCAACTCGCCGGTTTCGCGAAGGCCGATGATCTGGCATATTTTCTAAAGGAGATTTGCGGTGCGCAATATGTTCATCAGCCACTCCTCGCGCCGACGGACGATATTCTGAAAGCGTTCAAGCGCGACAAGGGCGATTGGGCTATCTACGAAGACTCGTTCATGCGGCTGATGGAACAGCGCAAGATCGAAGAGCGGCTCAAGCCGTGGATGTTCGAGGGCGGATGTCTGCTCTGTTCCGAGGACAAGCCGCACCACTGCCATCGGCGACTCGTCTGCGAATATCTGAACACCAAGTGGGACGGCACGCTGAAAGTCCGCCACCTCTGATCTCGTTGGGGCACCGCGCTGTCATGCCCATCGTTGGGATTGACTTGCGATCCGCTTCAGCGCCGACAGGCCCATGAGGCCTCCGCCGACCAGACAGAAAATTATGCGCCAGATATCGGATGGCGCGGCATGGCGCGTGATGCCGTGAACCGGCGCATAGCCTGCGATCGCGGCGGGTGCGGCGAAGACGAACGCCACGGCGAGACGCAGGATTGGCGGACGCACCATCATGAACAGCACGATCAGCAGACCTTAAACGGCAGCGACAGCCACCGCCCCGACCTGCGCTACAGCTGGCAAACAAAGCCTCCCTCTCTGCGGAGCGCCTTGAAGGCACATGATTTTATGTGCTACACTCATTAAATCATGGGTGACTGACGCTGTGACATACGACGACTTCATCGCCGAATTGAATAAGGCGGGGCTGACTGTCCGGCGCTTTGCGGATCTTTTGGGTATGCAGCCGAACTCGGTGTCAAACAACAAGAAGAAGGGCGAGATACCGATGCATCTTGCTGTGATCGCCAGCCTTCTCGCCGAAATGACACACCGGGATATCGATTACGATCCTATTTTCGAGCGCCTGGGACCCGGCAGGAAAAAGCCGCGTGGCGCAGCCAGGTCCGGCAAATTTGCCGGCGATCCGCAAGGGATGCTGGAGCTGGACAAATGATCGGCCGTTCGGCCTGTATAACAGCAATGTTTTTGATTTGTTCTCGCACCCGTGATACGAATGCCTGTCCTATGAGCGCGAGGAGGTGAAGCATGGCAGATAGCTTCGCCTCGCATTGGCGGGAGGCTCTCGCTCTCGATCGCCGCACGGCGCCCGAATTTTACACGTCCCCCTCTGATGTGGAGCCGGGACCACATGCGGATGCGGTCCGTTTCGCCTTGTCCAATCTCGGGCTGGCGGCCGTCTTCTGCATCGAGGGCGTTCCCACGGTCGGATTTTTGGACGAACCGGATGTCTCGCTTTCCCGCATCGACGAACTGCACCGGGTTCTCTGGAATCAGGGCCTGATGAGCCTGCTGCTCGTCCTCAAGGAGGATGAGTTGGTTGCCTATTCTCTCGTCCAGAGGCCGTTCCAGCGTCAGGAAGGCCAGCGAAACGATCCTCGGCTGATCATGACGCTTTCACTGCTGTCTGATGCGTTGAAGCTACGGGAACTGATCGATTCCACTGAGTCCGGGCGGTTTTGGTTCGAGAACGACACATTCTTCGACCCCGATGATCGCGTCGACAGCGTGTTGCTGTCGAACCTGCTGGAAGCCTTTCGTGACATGCGCGGCGACCTCGGTGGCGAGGCAGCCCAAGCATTGCTGATGCAGACGATGTTTATTGCGTATCTCGAAGATCGCAAGATCATCAAGGAGGCCGTGTTCCGGGATGCCTCCGACAAGACATGTTCCAGTCTTGCGGAGATGCTGGAGGCGGATTCCCCGACCTATTTCGAAACACTGTTCATATGGCTGAAGGACGCCTTCAACGGCAACCTCTTCAACGCGCCTTGCGCCTTCGAGACAGGCGATACGACGCCGCCGAAGCTGGCGGTGCGGCATCTTCGAATCTTGGCGCGCTTCCGGCACGGACGGGAGGAGATGGTATCCGGCCAATTCCGTCTATGGGGCTACGACTTCCGCTACATGTCGATCGGCCTCATCAGCGCGGTCTATGATCGCTTCCTGAAGGAGGAGGCCGAGAAGAAGAGCGCCGACGGCGCATTCTATACGCCGATGTTCTTGGCGGATGTCGTCGTCAACCAGCTCTGGGACGATCTAACCGACGAGCAGCGGGCGAAGGGCCTGTTCTGCGATCCGGCATGTGGGTCGGGAATTTTTCTTGTGCGGCTGTTCCAGCGCCTCGTTGCTCATCATTGCCGGATTAAGAACAAGCCTCATGCCACGTGGAACGAGTTGAAGTTCATTGCGAGACGCCTGCATGGAGGGGACATCAATCCCTCTGCTGTGCGTGTGGCTGCGTTCTCGCTATATATCGCGTTGCTGGAACAATCCAATCCGCCCGATCTGCCGGCGCTTCTCAAAGCCGGGAAGCTTTTGCCATCGCTCTACGGCGATACGCTGCTCCCGGCATCCGATTTCTTCGCGGTTGCGGATCTACAGAAATTCGATGGGGTAGTTGGCAATCCACCCTGGAAGGGGCGGAGTGGTCAGATCACAACCGCTCAGACGTGGGCAAAGTCCAATGGATATCCCGATCCTGCCAAGGATATAGCCTGGGGCTTCATCTGGAAGGCTTTGAGAGTCGTCAAGCCGGACGGACTCGTCGCGTTTCTTCTGCCCGCGATGGGTGTCCTGCACAACACCTCGCAAGAGGCTCAGCATGCGCGGCGGAGGCTTCTTCGCGATGCGCGCGTGCGACGGATCGTCAATCTGTCGGACCTTTGCTTCCAGTTGTTCGACGGCGCACAGCGGCCGACTGCGTTTGTTCTCTACGCACCAGCGGGTAGCGACCAGCGCCCCTATCGCTTCGAATATTGGGTGCCCAAAGCCGATCTCAATCTCCGCCTCAAGCGCATGATGACCTTGTCGCGCGCGGACCGTCTTCGTTTACGATCGGATCTAGTGGGCGAGGACCCGACGCTGTTCAAGCGCCGGCTCTGGACGCGCGGTCCAGAGGAAGCGCTACTTCAATATTTGCGGACAATTCCTTCTCTGAACACCTTCATCAAGGAATATAAGGAGGTCCGCAAGGCCAAGGCCACGGTCGATCGAAAGACTGACTGGGTCATCGGGCAAGGCTTCAAGCCCGCTATGGAGGATCGGCTGGACGATCCCGCCTACGATACAACCACGGCGGAAGTCGTTACCCGTTTTCCGTATTTGAACGCCCGTGTCTTTCGATCGATAGCTCTTCCGACGATCAAAAACAGTGCGTGGTCAACGGCAATTGTACATCGCGCTGGGTTTACCGAGGGGTTTGCTGGCCCGCACATTCTGATTCCACAGGGTGTCGAACGCTCAATAGGGCGCGCCCGTGCGGCGTATTGTGAGCAGAGCCTTGTATTCCAGGATTCCATCCAGGCAATCGCTTTCCCCGACGCGGAAAAGCGATCGGCGAAGGTCCTGACTGCTGTTCTCAACAGCAGTCTGGCGGCCTGGGTCTATTTCCACGATACGGCAAATCTCGGCGCCGACCGTGCCAAAGTTCACCAGGGCGAATTGCTCAAGCTACCGTTCGCTGCACCGGAAAATATGCCCGACCCCGCGAGAGCGATGATCGCGGAGGAGAAGATCGTCCAACTCATCGATAGGGAAATAGCGAAGGCCGACGAGTTGCTTTCGGTGCAGTCGGACTCCCTCGATGAAATCGATCAGTTAGTCTTCGATTATTACGGTCTGGACGCGCATGAGACCGCTTTGATCGACGATACCTTCCGTTACGTAATTCCGGCGATGCAACCCCGGCGTAGCGCCGGGCTACAAAAGATCTGGGCTAGCAGCAGACACGAACACCGTGCCGATTATGCCGCCATGCTTTGCGAAGCCCTCGCGCCCTGCTTCCAGCAACCGATCCAGGCATCGCTCGCCGCGAAGTCTGGTGACGTCGCGATCCTAAAACTGACAATCAACGCCACGAGTGATGAATACAGGGAGGAAGCCTCTTTCGAGGCCGGGCAATTCCTACAGTCAATCCAAGCGCATCTGCCGGTGCGCTTGCCTGGAAACGTGCAGGTGGTGCCGGATCTTCGTTTCGTAATCGGAAGCGACATGTATCTGGTCAAGCCGATGCAGCTCCGGCACTGGCTGAGGTCGACTGCATTGGCGGATGCGGAGCAGATTGCGGCGGAGTTCACTGCCGTCATTGCCCGTCACGGTCGAACCGGTGGTGATTATGCTGGCCGGTAGTCTGGATGAGTGGCTCCCACATTTTCGAGGTCTGGAAGAGCGCATAGCCGACGCGGTCGAAGCCGCCTGGCCCGTCTGTATTAAGCCGCTTCAATCGAAAAAGAATGCGATGACGCACGAGGATCACATCACCGAGCACCTCGTGCAATCGCTGATCCGAACGAAGTTGGTGCCGGGACGGATCATCTATCAGTACACATTGCTAGCGGAAGATGCGGGCGGCAACGTATCGGCGCCAAGCAATATCGACTTCGTTCTAACCGTGGGTGACGACGAGGACGTCTATCTGGCCTGCGAATGCAAGCGGCTGAATGTCCCGTACAAGACAGGGGTACGCGCGCTGGTCGGCGAATATGTCGATGAGGGCCTGATGCGGTTCGTGACCGGCCAGTATTCTAGTGGCCTGCCATTAGCGATGATGCTGGGTTACGTCATGAATGCGAAAACAGATGTGGCGCGGCGTGGTGTAGGGAGGATTATGGCCCTGCGTTCGACTGCGATAGGTCTCCAGTCCGAACGCGATGCTGCTATCGTCAGCGGTCGGCCGCTTCGCTTTCATACAACACACGCTTGCGTGTCAGGGCATGTTATCGAAGTCGCCCATACTCTATTGGCATGGCCGTAGATCGACAGCATCGGATAAGATGAATAGGCATCCGGTAACGGACTGTCGCGGCCGGTAGGCCCGCAGCTATCATGAGCAATCGCCGTTCATGGCGAGTGTCACGCTGACTGATCCGTCGCACGGTGCGAACTAAAACCTACTAATTCCGCGTCCCTGCTCCATGGCCTTGCCGCAAACACTGAACTCGAGCGACGGAAACCACCCAAAGGCAGGCCCTAGAGGGCTATAGCGTAGACATAGTTCTCATCATCGCCCGGTGCGGCGCGCCATTCTCCCCTAATCGTTGATTGCTGGTTCTTCGAAACGGACAGAGAATCTCCCGTGCTGCGGCGGATGGCGAGAATGTCAGCGAGAAATTCACCAGCGAACGATAATCCCTCTCTCGCAAGCTAATCTCTACGGTGAAGGTGACATCGGCCAAGGCTGCCTAGGTCAAGCACCTGCTCCATAGTTTTATCGGGGCGGAGCCGCAGACTTCCTGAGCGAACAGGACCAATAGACTAGCTGTGTGCGAACATGCTCGGGACGAAAGCCAAGTCCGATGAGGCGGCCGGTCAGCCGGGGCAACAGTGGCGATCGGGCAATCAGGCGCATGAAGAGAGGAGGCTTCGGACTTCGTGCGCTGTCTGCCTCACCCGCACGCTTTCGGCTGCGCATCATCAGTTGTAGTTTTTGGGTCGCTCTGGTTGGAAAGGCGCGTCGGCGCTGCACGGCCTCCAGCAAGCGCGTTTTCATTCGTCCTTCGCGCAAGGCTTCAGCCAGTAGGTTGGCCGTCGCTATAGCGTCCTGAATAGCGAGGTTCACACCAACGCCGCCAATCGGCGACATGGCGTGTGCGGCATCCCCGATAAACAACAGGCCGGGTTTCCACCACGTCTTCAGGCGGTCGATCCGAACGCTCAGCAGATGCACGTCATCCCAAGAGCGGATCTCCTTGAGGCGGTCCGCAGGCAAAGGTGCGACCTCAGCGATCCTTGCGCGAAGCGTACCAATTCCGCCGTCCTTCAGCGCGTCGACGGTCCCCTTGGTGATGATGTAGCCGCACTGCCAGTAGTCGCCCCGGTCGATCAGAACCAGCCCCTGTCGCGGGCCGGCATGGCTCATCGCTTGCTGGGGATCGCCGGCCTCTTTCGAGACCTTCATCCATAGAATATCTGTGGCCGCGCCAAAGCTCTGAACCTCAAGTCCCGCAGCCTTGCGGGTGGCGGAATTGCGTCCGTCGGCACCGATTACGAGATCGGCATCAAGAACCAGATTGCGGTCGCTCTGGCGAGCATTCACGCCGACAACTCGACCTGCTTCCCAACGGAGCGACGTTATCTCGGTCGACATCAGCAAGCGGAAGCGCGGAAATCCCGCTGCCTTCCGTGCCAGAAAATTCAGGAAATCCCATTGGGGCATGAAGGCGATGAACTTGGCGCGCGTCGGCAGTTTGGAGAAGTCTGCGATCGTGACCTTGCGTCCTTCGATCTCAGCGTGGAGCTGATAGGCTTTCTGATGGGGAAGCGTGAGAAGTTCGTCGAGATAGCCAAGCTCGTGCATTGCTTCGAGTGTCGAAGGATGGATGGTATCTCCACGAAAATCGCGCAGGAAGTCCTGGTGCTTCTCGATGACCGTTACGTCGACCCCGGATCGGGCCAGAAGGAGTCCGAGCATCAGGCCGGCCGGTCCCGCCCCCACGACGACGCAGCTCTGGCTCCTTTCCAGATTGGAATAAAGGTATCTCAACTCCATACCTCCTGTCGTTTCGAGGCTAGTGGAGGGGCTTATCCGTATGATCTGTCGCCGTGCTGCAGCAATAGGGCGCGTCGTCCCCATCGCTTTCGCCTTCGGCGACCCGCTTGATCACCTTTTCAAGGTCTTCCAGTTGAGCGATCTTCTCCTCGACGGAAGCGAGCTGTTGTTTTGCGATACGGAGTGCCTCGGGCGAACGCGAGGCCGAGACGTCGGCTAGATGAAGCAGATCCCTGATCGCATCGATGTCAAACCCGAGATCCCGCGCCCGGCGAATGAACAGTAATCGTTTGACCGCATCATGATCGTAGCGTCTCTGATTGCCCTTGTTCCGCAAGCCCTCGGGCAAGAGACCGATCTGCTCGTAATAGCGGATCGTTGGAATCTTGACCCCCGTGATCTGGGAGAGTTCGCCGATGCCCAGGTCCATGGCTGTTGTCCTTTCTGAAGGGTGGTGCGAGTTCATGAATGGGTTTTCCGAGCGCGATGTTCGCCGTTGCTACGATTGGTTCCAGCCGGGCAAAGCCGCCCGTCAAGTTTGACGGACGGCTTCTTCGACGGGAGGGATCAGTAGCTCTCGGCTGGTATCAGGGGGCGTGAAGACGTGCCGTCGTCACGTTCGTCGTCGGTCGACTTCGCCCCCTTGAAGCGCAAGAGCCGGAGCGCATTCAGCGTCACGATCGCGGTGGCGCCGGTATCGGCGAGGACTGCGATCCAGAGGCCGGTGATCCCGAGGACGCTGGTGACGAGAAACAGGCCCTTCAGCGCCAAAGCGAAGACGACGTTCTGATGGATGTTGGCCAATGTCGCACGGGACAGCGCCACAAGATGGGCAACGTCCGTCACTCGGCTCTTCAGCAGGGCGGCGTCCGCCGTCTCGATTGCCACGTCGGTTCCGCCGCCCATGGCGATCCCGACATCGGCAGTTGCGAGCGCAGGGGCATCGTTGATACCATCACCGACCATAGCCACCTTGGTCGTTCGTTTCATCTCGTTCACGAGATCGAGCTTGTCCTGTGGCAGAAGCTCGGCGCTCCATTCGATACCAAGACCCTTGGCGATCGCCTGAGCGGTGCGCCGATTGTCGCCTGTCAGCATCACGGAACGAACGCCCATCGCTTTTAGTCGGGCAACCCCCTCGTGTGCGTCTCGCCGCGGTTCGTCGCGCAAGGCGATCAGGCCAATTGCTTCCCGCGTTCCCTCATCAAAGAGGATGGCAACGGTGTTGCCGCGGTTTTCGAGCTCTTCGATTGCGCTCTGCTCGTGCTTACCGATCACTGCCACGTTCGCGGCATGGCTCGGGGAGCCAACGGCAAGGTGGCGCCCGGCGACCGTGGCATGGACTGCCTTCCCGGCCGTCGCAGAGGCGTCCTGCGCCGGAGGGATCGCGATGCCGGAAGCCTCTGCTCGGTTGATGATCGCCTTGGCAAGCGGATGACTGGAACCTGTCTCGACCGCTGCCGCCAATGCGATGACGTCCTTCTCCTCGTTCTTGCCGAAGGCCACCGTTTCGGTGACGCGCGGCTTGCCCTCAGTCAGCGTCCCTGTCTTGTCGAACGCGATAGCGTTCACCTTGCCGATGGTTTCGAGGGCGTTGCCGCCCTTGATCAGCAGGCCGCGGCGGGTGCCGACGGCAAGGCCCGAGGCGATCGCCGCGGGCGTCGAGAGAACGAGCGCGCATGGACATGCGATCAGCAACAGCGCGAGGCCGCGATAGATCCAGGTGTCCCAATCGCCGCCCATCGCCAGTGGCGGCGCGATGACGATCAGCGCAGCGATCAGCATCACAGCCGGGGTATAGTAGCGGCTGAAATTCTCGATGAAACGTGCGGTAGGAGCCTTGGCGGACTGAGCCTGCTCGACGAGCTGGATGATGCGCGAGATCGTGTTGTCGGCAGCGGCCTTTTCGACGCGAACCTTGAGAACGCCATCGACATTGATGGACCCGGCATAAATGCTCTCGCCCTTGGCTTTGGCGCGCGGGACCGATTCTCCGGTGATGGGCGATTCGTCGAGGCTGGAAGTGCCTTGGACGATCTGTCCGTCGGCCGGCACTCGGTCGCCGGGCCGCACAAGAACAAGGTCGTTCACGCGCAAGGAAGTCGCCGGGACGCTGCGCTGAGCGCCGCTGGGATCAAGCAGAATTGCGGTCTTTGGCACCAGCGACGCAAGGGCCTTTATGCCGGCGCGAGCGCGTCCGGCTGCAACGCTTTCAAGCAGCTCGCCGACCGCGAACAGAAACACCACCGCAGCCGCCTCTTCGGCCTCGCCGATCACCAGGGCGCCGATCGCGGCCACACTCATCAGCGTCTCAATCGAGAACGGCGACCCTGACGTCGCGAGGGCAAACGCCTTGCGGGCGAATGGCAGGACGCCTGCGACGACGGCGAGTGCAAAGATCCACTCTGCATAGAGGGGGATCAACTGAGCGATGAGGTAGGCCGAGCCCATCAGCAGACCGAGGCCGATGACGTGTTTGCCCTTGCGAGTCTGCCACCAGCGTTGATTGCGCATGGCCGGCGCGGGCGCGACGTCCATGGCGGAGTCGGATGTGGGCGAAAGCTCGCGTGTGTTGGACACCCCGAAGCCGAGGCCCCTGATGGTTTTTTCGATGTCGGCAACCTTGGTGCCCGAGCCGGGAGCCAAGGTCAGTTCAAGCATTTCGGTCGTGAAGTTCACGCGAATACCGGAAACATCGGGCATCCGTGCAAGGGCAACCTCGATCTTGCCGACGCAACTCGCGCAATCCATACCCTCGACCCGCATCGAGACATTGGGCGGCGATGCCGGATCGGTGCGCGAGACCGGCGTTTGTTCGACCTGACCATGATCGTGGCCACCGCAGTCGCTGTGATCATGATGATGCGCATGGTGGTGATCGTGCCCATGATCATGCTCACCGGAGCAGCCGCTGTGGTCATGCCCGCTGTGCGCTTCGGAATGCCGGGCGGGCGTCGATGGAATGACGGCGGGCGGTAGCTCGGTCACATCGAAGCCGAGCGTGCGGATCTTCCTGGCGATGTCGTTCGACGTCGTTGTGCTGGCCGTATCGCGGGAAAGCTGCAGCGTCTCAGTGGCAAAATTGACGGTAACGTCAGTGATGCCTCCCAGACGGTTCAGCGCGGTCTCGATCTTGCCGACGCAGCTTGCGCAATCCATGCCCTCGACGCGAAAGCCCAAGCGCTCACCGCCGCTAGGTGCTGAAAGTCCCGATGTCATTCCGATCTCCTTTCTCACCATGCGGTGGGCGCGTGCGCAGGCCTCGCATGGCCACGAAAGGAGTCAATACCACGATTGAACAACTATTCAAGCGTATGTTGATAGTGTCGGCTTTTGCGGTTTCAGATCACTCCTCGGCGTGATCCTCGGAGATGTGCGTCGCCATGTCGTGGAGAACCTGACGGACATGCTCGTCGGCAATCTCGTAGAAGATCTGCTTGGCCTGGCGCTCGCCCTTGACGAGACGGGCACCGCGCAGCAGGCGCAGATGATGGCTGACCAGGGACAGGGACAGGTCAATTTTCTCCGCGATCTCGCCGACCGAAATCGGACCGGGCATGCAGCTCAGGAGGATTTTCAGCCGTGAGGGATCGCCGAGAAGCCGGAAGGTTTCCGCCAGGATCGTAACCTCGTTCTGCGAGAGCGAGGAATGGTCGAGGTGGCTGTGTGTCTCTGTTGCGCTCGGGGTTGCGGCCTCGGCCTGCTTTTCGACCCGTTTCGGTTTACCGGCAGTCATCAGCGATTTTCACCTGTGTCTTGAGGCGGTTCACGCCCGTTTGATGGCAACGTGTCGGCCACGTCGATTTGTCTCGTCCAATCTACCGGAAGGCTACGCGATCTCAATGCGCAACAGGCCCGATACTTCCAGATCAGCGAGTCGGAGGGATCGTAGCCGGCGGCACGTCAGTCTTCATCGGCTGATGTCGTCCTGCGTTTCGGAAATTTCCACCCCGAGCAAGAACAGCCTTGACCTTACAAGCGCTGGAAGCCGCACGCTGACGGCAATCCACTCTTCCGGGAGGCAGTTTGACGGTCTGCCGGAAGCCAATCCACATCTAAAGCAAGAAGGGCAAGGACATGCCAGAAGCCAACACGCCACACATCCTCATCTATACGACGCCGACCTGCCCGGACTGCCACGCACTCAAGCGTTGGCTGGCCCAGCAGGGCCTCGCCTATGAGGAGCGTGACCTGACCGACCCCAAGATCGCCGAGGAGGCAAAGGCACGCACGGGTGTCAGGGTCGCTCCTATCACAATCGTAGGGTCAGAAGTTTTCTACGGAACCTTCCCAAGCCAAAAGCCGGGACTCGTCAAGGCTCTAGGTTTGACCGGGAGTGCATGATGACGAACAGGTTCGTTGATATTCGGCAGGCACGGGTCAGTCTGGAGGTCCAGGAGGGACAAACCATCCTCGATGCAGCACTTGCCGCAGGCATACCTTATCCCCACGGCTGCCGTTCCGGCCGCTGCGGCTCGTGCAAGTCACGTCTGATCGAGGGCGAGGTGGAACTGCTCCAGCATTCTCGCTTCGCCCTCAGTGAGGAAGAGAAGGCCGACGGCCTGATCCTGGCATGCCGTGCGGTGCCGCAGACCGATGCGGCAGTCGCTTGGCTGGGCAGCGATGACGATGATGCGGTTGAGGCTCCTCAACGGGTGGAGGCCATCGTGTCCGGCCTCGATGACCTTACCCACGACATCAAGCTGGTGCGGATCTCGCCTGTGGATGGCTCCCCGTTGCTCTTCACAGCCGGACAGTATGCCCAGGTCGGATTCGATGGTGTGCCCGCGCGCAGCTACTCCATGGCCAATCGCCACGGCGACGACAGCCTCGAATTTCACATTCGCAAGGTTCCGGGGGGCGTCACGTCACAGCACGTCCATGACGCGCTGAAAGCCGGCGACAAGGTGACGCTCGAATTTCCGCTAGGCTCCTCCTACCTCCGTCAGCATCATTCCGGCCCGATCCTGTGCGTCGCCGGCGGTTCCGGTCTGGCGCCGATCAAGTCGATCGTGGAAACAGCCCTTGCACACGGCATGAAGCAGCTGATCCATGTCTACTTTGGCGCACGCGGCGCGCGCGACCTCTATCTTGTCGAGCATTTCGAGGCGCTGGCGGACCGTCACAACAACCTCAGCTTTACGGCTGTCCTGTCGGATATGCAGGCAGCACGCCATCGGCATGGCTTCGTGACCGATGCGGTGGCCGAGGATCTCGCCGACTTCGACGGATGGAAGGCCTATGTTGCAGGTCCGCCTCCGATGGTCGATGCGGCGATGGACGTGGTTTTTGCGCGGGGCCTGCGTCCCGAAAACATGCACGCCGATGTTTTCTTCACGCCGGAAGAGCAAGTGGCGGCAGCGACGGTAGAGTAATCTGCCGCGGTCCGAACCCGCCAGTGACAAAAAGCCAGCCGCGAACGACTTCGCGGCTGGCTTTTCATGAGCCGTTTCAAACTTGACAGCCTGACCCGGTATGGGCGACCTCGCAGAATGCCCCAAATTTGGGGATCTGCGAGGCGATGTCGCGCATGCGGTTCTTATTGCCCGCGCGCGGTGAGCCATTCCTGCATCATGGCGATCTCGCCTTCCTGGGCGGAGATCACGTCCTCGGCCAGTTTACGAACCTCAGGGTCGGTGCCGTATTGCAGAACGACCCGCGCCATGTCGATCGCGCCTTGGTGGTGCGGGATCATGCCGCGCATGAAGTCGATGTCGGCGTCGCCGGTGAAGTCGACTGTCATGTCGGCGTGCATACGGTTATTGGCTTCGATGTAAGCCTGTGTGGAAGGGTTGTCGGAGGCCGGCATCGAGTGACCCGGCATGTCGTGGCCTTGCATTGGGGTATCCGTGTTCAGTTGGCTTTGTGCGATGGCGAGGCCGGCGCTGATGGCGAGTGCGCCGCCAATGAAGATCGGGGTCAGCTTGTGCATGATCTTGCTCCTGTTCAATTCACGGTCGCCGGATATCCAGCCTCTTCGAGAACCTGCTGAAGGGCTGCCGGGGTTGCGGTCGTCTCGACCTTGACCGTCCGCTGGGCGGGGTTGGTGTCGATCTTGGCGGTCGGATCGACCGACTGGATCGCCTTGGTGACGGACTTAGCGCAACCGCCGCAGGTCATGCCTTCAATCTTGAGTTCCATGAGCTTTCTCCTTTGGGTTCGGTTCTCATGGTCCTCAAGTTGGGGTTTCCAACGATGGTAAGGTCAAGAGGAAACGAAAAGGAATTTTTACCCTTGACCTTCCTATCGTTGGAAGGAGCATATCAGTGTCCGAACTCGAATTCTGACTTAGAAAGGAGGCGGCAATGGATGCCCCTGTTCGAGCTGCGGACAAGACGAATGCAGCAATTTCCCTGCCTATCGAGGGCATGACCTGCGCATCCTGCGTTGGCCGTGTCGAGCGCGCCCTGAAGGCCGTCCCCGGTGTCGCCAATGCGGTGGTCAATCTGGCGACCGAGAAGGCTAGCATCACGACGAACGACACAGTTGATCGCATAGCGCTCGTCAAGGCTGTCGAAAATGCTGGCTATGAAGTGCCGGCCAGCTTCAGCGCCCCGAAAGCTGCCCTCCTTGAGGTGCCGATCGAAGGCATGACCTGCGCCTCCTGCGTGGGGCGGGTGGAAAAGGCCCTCAAGACCATCCCCGGCGTTGCCAATGCCGTGGTCAACCTTGCTACCGAGAAAGCCAGCATCACGACGAACGGCCCGGTAGACCGGGCGGTCGTCGTGAAGGCCGTGGAGGACGCAGGCTACGCGGTTTCGGCAAGTTTCACCGCACCGACGGCGGCTTCGCTTGAGGTCGCGATCGAGGGCATGACCTGCGCCTCCTGCGTGGGACGTGTCGAAAAGGCGCTCAAGGCCGTGCCGGGCGTCACCAACGCCGTCGTCAACCTCGCCACCGAGAAGGCCACCGTCCAGGGAACCGCCGAGGCGGCGGCTATCGTCGCAGCCATCGCGAACGCGGGCTACGAGGCCAAGGTGATCGCGGCGGCGAGCGGGGCGGGCCAGGCCGAGGTCGATGACCGCGCCGAGAAGAAGGAAGCCGAACGCCGGGAACTTACCCGCGATTTCACCATCGCGGCGGTTCTGACCGCTCCGGTCTTCATCCTGGAGATGGGGTCGCACGTCATCCCCGGCGTCCATGGTCTGATCGAATCGACGATCGGGATGATGAACGCCTGGTATCTGCAATTCGTGTTGACGACCGTCGTGTTGTTCGTTCCGGGTATCCGCTTCTACGACAAGGGACTTCCCGCGCTCTGGCGCCTCGCGCCTGACATGAACTCTCTGGTCGCTGTCGGCACGTTGGCAGCATATGGCTATTCACTCGTCGCGACTTTCGCCCCCGGCTTCCTGCCCGCAGGCACAATCAACGTCTATTACGAGGCCGCTGCAGTTATCGTTACGCTGATCCTGCTCGGCCGGCTGCTCGAAGCCCGCGCCAAGGGGCGCACTTCGGAAGCGATCAAGCGGCTGGTCGGCCTTCAGGCCAAGACCGCGCGTGTCCGCCGCGACGGCAAGACGGTCGATCTGCCGATCGATTCGGTGCTGTCCGGTGACATCGTGGAGGTCCGCCCCGGCGACCGTATCCCGGTCGACGGCGAGGTCATCGAAGGCGAAAGCTATGTCGACGAATCCATGATCACCGGCGAGCCGATCCCGGTGTCCAAGACGAGCGGCAGCGAGGTCGTGGCCGGAACCGTGAATCAGAAGGGCGCCTTCGCGATCCGCGCAACGGCGGTCGGCGGCAACACGGTGCTGTCGCAGATCATCCGCATGGTCGAGGAAGCACAAGGCTCGAAGCTGCCGATCCAGGCGCTGGTCGACAAGGTGACGATGTATTTCGTGCCGGCCGTCTTCGCCGTCGCCGCGCTTACCTTCGCGACCTGGATGTGGTTCGGTCCGTCGCCCGCGCTCACCTTCGCGCTGGTCAACGCCGTCGCCGTGCTGATCATCGCCTGCCCCTGCGCCATGGGCTTGGCGACGCCGACCTCGATCATGGTGGGCACCGGCCGGGGAGCGGAGCTGGGCGTGCTGTTCCGCAAGGGTGAAGCGTTGCAACTGCTGAAGGATGCCAAGGTGGTGGCCGTCGATAAGACTGGCACACTGACCGAAGGCAAGCCCGCTCTGACCGACCTCGAACTGGCCGCCGGCTTCGACCGGACGACGGTGCTGGGCATGGTCGCGGCCGTTGAAGCCAAGTCGGAGCACCCGATTGCCCGTGCGATCGTGGATGCGGCCGAGGCGGAAGGCATCGCACTGCCCGCCGTGTCGGACTTCGCATCGGTGACTGGCTTCGGCGTGAAGGCCGCGGTTGACGGCAAGCGAGTTGAGATCGGCGCCGACCGTTATATGGTCGAGCTTGGTCATGACGTGTCGGGCTTCGCCAAGGTTGCCGAACGTCTCGGCAACGAAGGCAAGTCACCGCTCTATGCCGCGATCGACGGCAAGCTGGCGACGATCATCGCCGTGGCCGACCCGATCAAGGAAACGACGCCGGCGGCTATCAAGGCGTTGCATGACCTAGGCCTGAAGGTCGCAATGATCACCGGCGACAACAAGCGCACCGCCAAGGCCATCGCGGCTCGCCTGGGCATCGACGAGGTGGTGGCAGAGGTGCTGCCGGACGGCAAGGTCGACTCGATCCGTCGGCTCAAGGCCGAGCATGGCAAGGTCGCCTTCGTCGGCGACGGCATCAACGACGCGCCGGCGCTGGCCGAGGCGGATGTGGGTCTCGCCATCGGCACCGGCACGGACATCGCCATCGAGGCGGCGGATGTGGTGCTGATGTCGGGCAGCCTGACTGGGGTGCCGAACGCCATCGCGCTGTCCAAGGCGACGATCGGCAATATCCGGCAGAACCTGTTCTGGGCCTTCGCCTACAACACGGCCCTTATCCCGGTCGCCGCCGGTATGCTCTATCCGGCTTACGGCATCCTGCTGTCGCCGGTCTTCGCCGCCGGCGCTATGGCGCTGTCAAGCGTCTTCGTCCTCGGCAATGCGCTGCGGCTCAAGACCTTCAAGGTCGCGAACTGAAGAACCAGACAGCCGACCCTATATGAAGGGTCGGCTGTCGCACCACACGGGAGATTGTTCATGAATATCGGACAGGCAGCGAAGGCATCGGGCGTTTCGGCCAAGATGATCCGCTACTACGAGCAGACAGGTCTCATCCCGGCTGCTGATCGGAAGGACTCCGGTTACCGCGACTATTCGGATACCGATGTCCACATGCTGCGCTTCATCCGGCGCGCGCGCGACCTCGGTTTTTCGGTGGCCGAGATCGGTGACCTGCTCAACCTCTGGCGCGACGAATCCCGGCAGAGCGCAGAAGTGAAGCGCTTAGCGCAGGGCCATATCGACGCGCTGGAGAGGAAGATCGCGGATATGCAGGACATGGCCCACACGCTCACCATGCTGGTGAACGCCTGCCAAGGGGATCATCGGCCGCATTGCCCGATCCTACAGCGCCTTGAGACCGATCAGGACGATGAAGATCTTTCGATCCGGCCTCGGTCCGGCGCGGTCAATCGCTCGCTGCAATAACCGCATGCCCAAGCAGCCTTTCGGCTGCGAGGGCGCAGAGCGAGGACCTGACCCGGTGCGTCCCCGCCAAAATGGCGGGGACATTGCGTTTCAGGCTTGCGGTTTGCGTGCCGCTTGCCAGAGCAACGGCACGAGGATCAAGGCGATCGGCGGAAACAATAGCCAGTTGATTGCCGCCCAGCCCGAGTTGTGCAGGACGCTGCCTGCCAGAAACGAGACGGCGGCGGTCGTGCCGAAGATCATGAAGTCGTTTGCGCCCTGCGCCTTGGCGCGCTCGCCCGGCGTATGGCAGTCCGTGACCATCGCCGTCGCTCCGATGAAGCTGAAATTCCAGCCAATCCCCATGATGGCCAGAGACCCCCAGAAATTGATTAGCTCAAGCCCGGCCAGCGCGACCACGGCCGAGACGGCGATGAGCAGCATCCCCGCAGCGGTGACCCGCTCCTTGCCGAATCGTGTCATGAGGCGGCCGGTTACGAAGCTCGGCGCGAACATCGCCAGAAGATGCCACTGGATTCCGAGCGCTGCGCTGTCGACCGAATGTCCGGTGTTGACCATCGCGACCGGAGCCGCCGTCATGACGAAAGCCATGAGGCCGTAGGAGACGACGCCGGCCGCGACGGCAAGCATGTAGCGGGGCATCATGAGGATCTGGATCAGGGAACGGCCGGAGCTTTCCGACGTGGATTGCGAAGCGGATTGCGGCGTGCGCAGCATCAACAGAATCGGGATCGACAACAACGGAAGCGTCGCCTGGCTGAGGAAGCTGCCGACATAGGGGGCGCCGGGGAAGGAATCGCGTGTCCAGATGACGAGCTGCGGACCGATGACAGCCGCGATCAGCCCGCCGACCATCACCCAGGAGATTGCTCGTGCCTTCAAAGCGCCTTCGGCAGCATCGGCGGCAGCGAAGCGATAGCTTTGGACGTAGGAACCGTAGAGACCGGCGGTAAAGCAGCCGACGCAGAACAGCAGGAACGACGATACGAAGATGCCAAATGCCGCGATGAGTCCCGCTGCAAGACCGAACAATGCGCCAAACAGATAGCCGCCACGGCGTCCCCAGGCGCGCATGACGAAGGCGGCGGGCAGCGTGCCGATTGCAAGTCCGAGACCGAAGAGACTGACCGGCAGCGTCACCCATGCGGGGTTGTCGGCAAGCTGCTGGCCGACCAAGCCGCCGAGCGACATGACGATCGGCGCGCTCGATCCTCCGAGCGCCTGGGCGGCAGTAAGGACGGTGATGTTGCGCCGGACAGTTACCGTATCGTCCATTGGAACTCCCACGATTATTTGCTTCGACGTTGACATGCCGGCAAAACTCTTGGGTTTTGCGGGAACGAAACCTTTCCTGAAACGTATATATACCCATACCGGGTAGGGGTAGCTGGATGTGCAACAAAAATTCCAAGCAGATCATCGCGTCGCTCAACCGGATTGCTGGCCAGGTTCGTGGCGTCGGCCAGATGGTCGAGGACGAGCGATACTGCATCGACATTCTCAACCAGATCCACGCGGTTAAAGCCGCCCTCTCGAAGGTGGAGAACCAGGTGTTGCGATCGCACGCCGCCTGCTGCGTCGAGGAGGCGATCGCCTCGGGCGATGCAGATCTTCAGCGCGCCAAGTTCAATGAGCTGGTGGAGGTGTTCGCGAAAGCGAAACTCTAGATCGAAGGGATCAGACTATGGCGACCTATGCAGCCAAACGCGCCGAACTTCATCGAATGGTGATGGAAAACCATACCTGCCCCTACGGGCTGAAAGCCCTCGATCTGCTCAAGCGGGAGGGCTACGAGGTCGACGATCACCATCTGACAACCCGCGCCGAGACGGACGCCTTCAAGGCAAAGCATAATGTTCAATCGACGCCGCAGACCTTCATAGGCGGCAAGCGGATTGGCGGCTACGATGATCTCGTCCGGTTCTTCGGCGGCAAGGTCGAGGATACGGATGCCGTTACCTACAAGCCGGTGATCGCGCTGTTCGCGATGGCTGCCCTAATGGCTTTGGCTGCGAGTTGGGCGGCGTTCGGAAACCTCGCGACGGTCCAGGCCGCCGAATGGTTCATCGCCATCGCGATGTGCCTTCTCGCCCTTCAGAAGCTGAAGGACGTGGAAGGCTTCGCGACCATGTTCCTGAACTACGACCTTCTGGCGCAGCGATGGGTCCGATATGCCTACATCTATCCCTTCGCGGAGGCGCTCGCCGGTGTCCTGATGATGGCTGGCGCCCTGATGTGGGTGTCGATCCCCGTCGCGCTGTTCATCGGCGGCATCGGCGCGGTCTCAGTGTTCAAGGCTGTCTATATCGACAAGCGCGAGCTGAAATGCGCCTGCGTCGGTGGCGACAGCAACGTGCCGCTTGGCTTCGTGTCGCTCACCGAGAACCTCATGATGATCGGCATGGCGGTCTGGATGATCTTCAAGCCGATGGGCCTTGGACACTGACAACTGCGAAAGGACGATCAAATGGCGAGCGACCACACGGCTCATGGCGGGCATTCGGGGAATAGCCACGGCTCCCATGGCCGTCCCTATCTGTTGTTCTGGATCAACATGATCCTCGGCCTCATTGTGATGTATGTCGTGATGTTTTCGATGATCGACGGCTGGGGCGACTTCCGGAACAACCTGAACATGCTTTACATGGCGATAACCATGTGGGCGCCGATGGGCATCTTCATGCTGGCGACAATGTCGGTCATGTTTCCGAACCGCAGCGTGAATATTGTCCTTTATGTCGTCTTCGCCCTCCTGACGGCCGGTTCCTTCTGGGCGACCCGAAGCCAGGCGCTGATTGATGACGGCCAGTTCATCGACTCGATGATCCCGCATCATTCCGGGGCGATCCTGATGTGCCGTGAGGCGAAGCTCGCTGACCCGGAACTGAAGACGCTGTGCGAGGCAATCATCGGGGCGCAGCGCGAGGAGATTAGCCAGATGGAGAGCATCCGAAGCCGATTGTAGGCGTCGAGGGCACCGGCAGACAAACACCTCATGTCTAGCCGACCTGTAACGAGCCGATCTTGCAACACGGCTATCGAGAAGCAGCAAACATTGCTGCAAGCAAGTGCTTCGGCTTGGTGGTGTTGCGGGAAAACTCAGGACTCATGAGTGGCGAGCAATGCCGTCGATTTGCGGATCGCTCTCTCTTTCCTCACGCGCATGGGAGAGCATGTCGAGCAGGACGTCACCGACATGCCTGTCGGTGACCTCATAGAACATCTGCTTCGAGTGGCGAACGCGCGTTACCAGCCGTGCGCCGCGGAGAAGGCGCAGATGGTGGCTAACGAGTGACTGGGATAGCTCCAGCGCCTCGGAAATATCGGTCACGGATTTCGGACCGTCTTCGCAGTGCAGGAGAATCTTCAGCCTGCTGGGATCACCCAGCAGGCGGAAGGTTTCAGCTAGAAAGTTCAGCTCTTGGGAAGAAGGGGCCTCTGCGGTATTCATGTAGAACCTTCCCGATCAACTGAGTGAGCCATCCTGAGCGGCGATCAGTGAGAATGACCCACATGGGAGAGCGCTGCGGCGTTCGGTTTTTCCAAGGTGCAAGTGGCCACCCCATCCCAATCTATACCGATGGTCGGATGTTCGATGCTGAACTTCGTATTCAGTTCAGCCTCCACCTGTTTCATCACGGCGCGAACATCGACGCCTTCCATCGGCTGCACCTGAAGCGTCGCCAGCACACGGCCGGAGGTCAGCGACCAGACGTGGATATGGTTGACGCTCTGGATACCCGGAACCGTTTTCATAAGGTGTTCGGATATCTCGACGCTCCCGGCGTTGTCAGGCGCCCCCTCAAGTAGGATGTGCAGCGTATTCTTGAGAAGTTTCCAGGCGCTGCGCAGGATCAGCAGAGATACCAGCACGGACAGGATGGGGTCGATCGGGGTCCAGCCGGTATAAAGGATGATAACCGAAGCGAGGATCGCGCCGACCGATCCCAGCAGATCGCCCATGACGTGCAGCACAGCGCCCTTGACGTTGACGTGATCGGTATCGCCGCGGGTCAGAAACCAGAGGACGAAAATGTTCACCAGGAGTCCGATAACCGCGACAAGCATCATGGGACCGGCGAGAATCTCGTAAGGTTGCTGGAAGCGCTCGATCGCTTCGTAGATGATCCAGCCGACAATGCCGAAGAGTGTAAGCGCATTGACGAGACCAGCAATTACCTCGAAGCGAGCGTAGCCAAATGTACGCCGACTGTCGATGGCACGACGACCCAGGCGGAAAGCTACATAGGCGAGGCCGAGCGCGATTGCATCGGTGAGCATGTGGCCGGCATCGGCAAGCAGCGCGAGCGAACCGGAGATCACACCGCCGACAGCCTCCACGATCATGAAGGTGAAGATGATGAAGAAGGAGATGAGGATTTTGCGCTCGTTGTCCTTCGTGACTGTCGGGACATGCGAGTGGTCATGATCGTGATCGTGACCATGATCGTGGCCGCTGCCGTGGTTATGGCCGTGCTTGGAGTGGTCGTGACCGTCATGGTCGCTGTGGGAGTGTGATGAGTTTGCCATTGCTCGCTTCCGGTTGCATCAAGTCAACAATTGAATAGTTGTTCAAGTGTATGCCTGTCAACCGGCCGTGCGACTTTTTTTGCCATCTGCCCGAAGCCTCTAGGACCGACGAACCGTGACGGCGTACAGGGCAATGCCAACGCCTTCGACGTTGAAGATCTAGCTGATCCTAGAAATCAAAAGGGCAGCCCGAGGATTGCCCTTTTCGACACCGCAATGAACCGGGGGACACCTACGGGAGCAGTTTGGTGCTCGCGATCAGAGAGCAGGAGGTAGCATCAGGCGGCCGCCGGGGCGTCTTCGGCCGGATAGCCCGCCTCGGTGAGAACGGCACGCAGGTCTGCCTCGGCCACAGATGATTCAACACGGACCTCACGCTTGAGCGGATCAGTCTCGATCTTCGCGGCGGCATCGACGCTTTGCAGCGCCTTGGTTACCGACTTGGCGCAACCGCCGCATGTCATGTTGGGAACGGTGAAGAGATATATGGAGGGCTCCTTGAATTGAGTCCTCTGGAAAATGGGGCTTTCCACCGTTGGAAGGTCAAGAGGCAAAATTCAGAAACTTTCCGCTTGACCTTGCCACCGTTGTAAGCCGCAAGCATCCGCCATGCCACGACCGCAATCCTCAAGCGCCACGGGCTCGTTTTGAGACTTCGGCATCTTGAACTGGCGGTGGCATCGCCTCTCTCGACCATCTCCCTCTTTCATGCAAATATTGAACAGTTGTTTATGTGTTCAAATGTTGTATGATCTGGCTGTGACCCGCTACGCGCGATACGTCTCGTCATCGCGTGAATGCTCGACAATCGGAGAGGGACAGTTGGCTTGCCTATGGTCCGAGAGCATATGATCCGGACGGCGGCCCTCGGATGAAGGAGACCGCCAAGTTCCCTGACTCCATCGAGCTTCGTCACCTTCGCTACTTCATAGCCGCTGCCGAACATGGCAGCTTCCGAAAGGCAGGGAGTTCGTTAGGACTATCGCAATCGGCAATCAGCCGTTGCATCGCCGATCTCGAAGACAGGATGGGCGCGTCCCTCTTTCACCGGCACGCATGGGGCGTGTCGCAGACCTTTGCGGGGCAGCGTTTCCTTCACCGCGCGCGTCGGGCTATCAAGACGATAGACGAAGGCGCTCACGAAGTTGCCGCCGCAGGACGATCCGAGCAGGGACGAGTGCGGATCGGCATCTACTCGTCCATCGCTTCGGGCTTTTTGACAAAGCTGCTGGCAAGCTATGGTCGGTCTCATAAAGACGTCAGGATCGAACTGATCGACGGCGATCCTGCCGAACACGTCGCGGCCATCCGCCAGTTCCGCCTCGACGTCGCCTTCTTGACCGGCGACCGGGAATGGCCCGGATGCGACCGGGCGCCTCTGTGGTCCGAGCGGGTTTTCGTTGTGCTGCCCGACCTCCACCCCCTGGCGGCTTTGGACGAGGTGATGTGGGGAGATCTCGCCGATGAGCCCTTCATCGTCAGCGAAGCCGCGCCGGGCCAAGAGATCCATGACCATCTGGTGCGGGAGTTGGCGGACCTCGGCCGGCATCCCGAGATCCAGGTTCAATCGGTCGGTCGGGATAACCTGCTGCCGCTGGTAGCGATCGGCCAGGGTCTGACGCTAGTGAGCGAGGCCATGACGGTGGCCGCGCTTCCAGGCATCACATACCGACCCATCGCCGCCGAGGTGCTTCCATTTTCGGCGGTCTGGTCCCCCGCGAACGACAATCCCGCGTTCCGCAGGTTGCTCTCCATGGCAAAGGCGGCGTCTGCCAAGGCTATGAGGCTCAGGCAAGCGGCTTCGCAGATTGGGGCGAGCGACGTGCTTTTGCGAAGCCGCGATCTGTCGCAATAAATCGCTCCAGCATCGGCACAATGAGCCTGACGGGATCGGCGACGGGCTGGCCGCTCTCGCGGGCCAGCACCTCGGCATAGTCGATCAGATCGCGGTGGAGCGGCGCGGGCAGCTCCACGGTGATCTTCACGGGCTTGTCGTCGGGCAGCGGGCCGAGTTTCAGCTTGGTCATGGTCAACCTCCTGCCGGCTCGAACACAAGGTCGCGGGTCACGATGATCCTGATCGGGAAGCCGGGACGGATGGTGAGCGTCGGCGCGACCTGCAACTGGCGCTGCACAATCTGCTGGCCCGCCTGATTTACGGTGTCCTGCGCGCCGTCGCGGATGGCCCGGATCAGCCGGTCCTCGTCGCTGGTCGCCAGCTCCGCGCCGACTGCGAGCAGCGTGGAGAGGCCAGCCGCTTTCATCAGATCCCACCAGTGGTAGTCGATCCCGTCCTCAAGGCCGGCATACCCGCTGGCGTCCGCGCCCGGCAGGCGTTCAAGGACGACGGAGCGGCCGCCCGGCAGGATCAGGCGATTCCAGACAAGCAGGACGCGGCGCTGGCCGAAGGTCACGCCGTCATCATACTGGCCGATGATGCGCGTCCCCTGCGGGATCAGAAGCAGCGATCCGGTCGGGCTGTCATAGACGTTTTCCGTCACCTGCGCGGTGATCTGGCCCGGAAGGTCGGAACGGATGCCGGTGATGAGCGCGGCCGGGATCACGGCTCCCGCCTGCAATATCCAAGGCGATGCCGGCGGAGCGACGCGATCCGGAGCGACGGTCTGCCGGTCCACCGGCCCGTTGAGGAAAGCGGTATGGCGATTCTGGCCCGCCGTTCCGTCCGGTTGTCCTGTGAGCCCAGCCAGTCCGGGCATGGCTGTTCCGGCCGGACCTCCCGTGCGTGGGCCGGACTGGAAAAATACGTTGCTCAACCGTGCGGCTTCTTCTTCCGCGAGGCGGCGTTGTTCTTCGGGATCGACGGCAGGGGTTGTGATGGCAGGCGGAACGACCGGCTGTCCCCGATTTTGTGCATCGAGGATTGGCCGGCCAAGGTCGCCCGGCAATGCCGGCCCCAGGATCGGGCCAGTATAATCGCGCGGGAGACCGGCGAGGCCATCCGCAGTGGGACGGTTCTCGGTTGAGTAGAGTTCGCCTCCTCCCGGCCCCGCCTCGCGGGTCTGGAGCGCATAGATCAGCGCTCCCCCGACGCCGAGAAGCGCGGCGGCGCCGACGCCTGCCAGCACCTTGCGGGACAAACGGGTGACGCGGGGCGGCTCGGCGCGCAACCGCATGGGCGCGGCGGTGTTGGTATCGCTCATGAAGACGATCCTCCCGTGGTCGCGTCGGCCGGCTGGGTAGCGGCCTGTCTCTGCTCGATGCGGACGATTCTGACCACCTGCTGGCGGTCACCGCTGCCAAGGCGCAGTTCCGCCGCGCCGAACAGCCTGTCGACGATCAGGACATTTTGGTGGATGCGCGAATTGACGATCTGCGGTTCGCCGTCGGAACCGAGAACGAACAGGGGCGGCATCTCGCCCTGCACGATGCCGCGCGGGAAGACGACATAGACGCGCCTTCCATCATCGAAGACGGAGATTGGCCGCCATGGCGGGCTGTCGCCTTGCACCTGCAAGCCGTAGCGATAGTTGCGCGCGGCCTCGGCCGGGATGACGGGGACCGACGGCGCGGTCGCCCGGCTGCCCGGCGGCGGTGCCGGATACGCCCATGCCACGGCAGGCATATAGAGCGCTTCGCGGGCGCGAAGTTCGATCATGTAGATGCGCCGGTCGGTGGTGATGACGAGGTTGGTCGAGATGTCCGGCCGGGTTGGCTTCACCAGCACATGCACTCGGCGCGTCGGACCGCTTCCGCTCTCTGTGTCGCCGATCACCCACCTGGCCGTGTCGCCGGCGGCGATCGGTCCCGCGCCGGTCAGGTTCTCGCCCGGCTCCAGCGCGATGGTGGTGATCTGTCCGACGGCGGCATAGACTTGGTAGAGCGCGCCTTCCGACCAGGGATAGATCTGTATGGCATTGTAATAGCCTTCGCGACGCGGCTCGACACGGGCGGCTGCATTGGCGTTCTCGACGCGGCCGGTGGCCGTGCCGGCAGCCTCGCCGCCCCGCGCCACATTCCAGGTGGGCGGCACATGCAGCGGCCTTGGCCGTGCATCGGTGATGGGAGCCTGCGCGGCCGGAAGAGGCGGGACATCGGCGTCGTAGCTGAATTGCGATGTCTGGTTGGTGGCGCAGCCAGCGAGCATGGTCGCGGCAAGCAACAAAGCCGGAAAGCCAAGTTTACGGAAAACCGGAAAAGCGGGGTTACTCAAAGACATGCGGATCATTGACTCATCTCCCGCGACCAGTTGATCGCGTTGACATAGATTCCCAAGGGATTGGCGCGCAGCCGCTCGGCGTCGCGCGGAGGCTGGATCACGATGGTCAGGATCGCGGTCCATCGCTCGGTGGTGGAAAGCTGGCCGTTCTCGTAGTGCCGTTCGGTCCAGGCCACGCGAAAACTGTCCGGCGACGCCCGGATGATGCTCGACACCTCGACGGCGACCTGCTGGCGGCCGACGCGCGTGAACGGGTCGTTGGCCCGAGCATAATCGTTGAGCGCGACGGCGCCGCGGTCCGTGGTCCAGTCATAGGCCCTGAGCCAGTTCTGCCGGACGATGATCGGATCGGCGGGCAGTGAGCGGACCTGCTCGATGAAACGGCCGAGATGGAATGCAATCTGCGGATCGGTCGGCCGAAAATCGGCCGTAGCCGGTGCGACGGCCTGGGCCTGACCGAGGTTGTCCACCTGGACCACCCAGGGCACGACGGTTCCGCGCGCCGATTGCCAAACGAGAGCCCCGGCAAACCCGACCGAGAGGATCAGAGAGCCGAAGGCCATGAGCCTCCAGTTTCTCGCCTGCACACGGGCCGAGCCTATACGATCGTCCCATACCTGGGCCGCACGCTGATAGGGTGTCTCGGGCTCCGGCACCTTGCCGTAGTGGGTCGTCGGTCGCTTGAAGATATTCATGTCCGGTCACTTTCAGAAAGGCTGACTGAGGAGCCGCCACCGCGGCTGTCGCCGGAACGGACGGCATGGGCGGCAGCCGTGACGCCGTGGCGCATGGCCCGGCCGCGCCGCATCTGCTGCGCCCAGTTCGGCGAACTATCAGGGGTTGAAGGAGTTGACGGCGCAGGCGACGGATCTCCGCCGACAGTGCCCATGGTTGAACTGCCGCCGGATGCCGCGAACCCAGCCTTTGCGCCGTCCGAGTAGCTCGATTTCACGCCGTCGGTTGTGCGGGAAATCGCGCGCTTGAGAGGTGAGACCGACGCTGCCGCACCCGCGCGCGCCACACCGCCTAGGCCGGACGCGACACCGGCAGCGCCGGTCTCACCCATGGCGCCAAGGGTATAGGCCGACGAGGCTGCGCCGGCAGCGGAGCCACCTCCACGCGCGAGCGCTGCGCCGCCCGAAAGTGCAGCCCCGCCACCCCGCGCGGCGAGCATGGTCGCACCACCCGCCGCAATCGCCGCACCACCGACAGCCAGGCCGGTCCCGACGGCGGCTCCGGCACCGAGCTGCGGACCGCCGGAAACCAGCCCAGTGGCAATGCCGGGACCGAAGATTCCGAGGCCGAGAAGCGACAACGCCGCCAGCACGATCGCCATGGCGTCGTCGATGGTCGGGGTTGCGCCGCCGAAGCCGGCGGTGAACTGGCCGAAGAGTGTCGAACCGATGCCGATGATGACGGCGAGGACCAACACCTTGATGCCGGAAGAGATGACGTTCCCCAGAACCCGTTCCGCCATGAAGGCGGTCTTGCCGAACAGGCCGAAGGGGATCAGCACGAAGCCCGCAAGCGTGGTCAGCTTGAACTCGATCAGGGTGACGAAGAGCTGGATTGCCAAAATAAAGAAGGCGAGGATAACCAGTGCCCAGGCGAAGAACAGGCAGAGGATCTGCACCAGGTTTTCAAAGACGGCGATCCAGCCCATGAGGCTGGAGATGGATTCGAGCAGCGGCCGCCCGGCGTCGAGCCCGATCTGCGCGACACGGCCAGGGCGCAGGAGATCGGCGGCCGAAAAGCCGGTGCCGGAAGCCATGAGGCCCAGCCCGGCGAAGCTCTCGAAGACGATGCGTGCGAGGCTGTTCCAATTGCCAATGATATAGGCGAAGACACCGACAAAGATCGTCTTCTTCACCAGGCGCGCGAGAATGTCGTCGTCGGCGCCCCAGGCCCAAAACAGGGCGGCGAGCGTGACGTCTATGACGATCAGCGTCGTCGCGATGAAGGCAACCTCACCGCCGAGCAGGCCAAAGCCCGAGTCGATGTAGCTGGTGAAGATACCGAGAAAATTGTCGATGACCCCCGTTCCGCCCATGATTATCGCTCCCTATTCGGGCCAAGCGTCGACTGCGCGGGCGACCGTCCGAGGAAGCGGTCGCGGGTTTCGGCCCAGATCGCCAAGCATTCGGCGTCATTGGCCGCCGCCTCGCCCATTTCCTGACAGCGACGCTGCCCCTCGCGCAGGGGATCGACCTGTCGCGTCTGCAAAGGAACGGAAGGCGCCGGACGGGCTACATCCTCGCGGTTCATCTCGATGATCGCCGCCGTGATGGCGACGGCTACGAATACGATGGCCGCGATCCGGGCCAGCACCTTCCCCTCCATGATGGGCCTCCCCGGCGTCAGTTGAACATCTGGGCGTTGCCGGGCTGGTAGCCCGAGCCCGGCGTCAGGAACCCGAGGTGAAGGCGGCCGGCCTGCTCGATCCCGATGGTGTCGTCCTTGGCCGGTATGATCGCGAGTATCTGCGCCATGATGGACCGGAGCATGTGCTGTGCTTTGCCCCGACACGTTCGGGCAAGGGCGTCGGCCTGGTGGTGCCGACGCTGTTGACCTGGCCCGGCTCGGCCATCGTCCACGACATCAAGGGCGAGAACTGGCAGCTTACCTCGGGTTTCCGGGCACGCCATGGCCGCGTGCTGCTCTTCGACCCAACCAACCCAAAGTCCTCGGCCTACAATCCGCTGCTCGAGGTGCGCCGCGGCGAGTGGGAGGTGCGCGACGTCCAGAACATTGCCGACATCCTCGTCGACCCCGAAGGCTCGTTGGACAAAAGGAATCACTGGGAAAAAACCAGCCATTCGCTCCTCGTCGGCGCCATCCTTCATGTCCTCTATGCGGAGCCCGACAAGACCCTCGCCGGCGTGGCACGATTCCTCTCCGATCCGAAGCGCCCGGTGGATTCCACCCTGCGCGCCATGATGGAAACCGCGCATCTCGGTGACGCAGGACCGCACCCCGTCATCGCCAGCGCCGCGCGGGAGCTGCGCAACAAATCCGAGAACGAGCGGTCCGGCGTGTTGTCGACGGCGATGTCGTTTCTCGGCCTCTATCGAGATCCGGTCGTGGCCGAGGTCACGCGCCGCTCAGACTGGCGCATCAGCGACATTGTGGGAGGCGATCAGCCGACCACGCTCTACCTCGTCGTGCCGCCCTCCGACATCAACCGCACCAAGCCCTTGATGCGACTGCTGCTGAATCAGGTCGGCCGCCGCCTGACCGAGGATCTGCAGGCGAACACGGGGCGGCATCGGCTGCTCTTGATGCTCGACGAGTTTCCGGCGTTGGGCAGGCTCGACTTCTTCGAGACGGCCCTGGCCTTCATGGCGGGCTATGGTCTCAAGAGCTTCCTGATCGCGCAGTCGCTGAACCAGATCGAGAAAGCCTATGGCCCGAACAACTCTATCCTCGACAACTGCCATGTGCGGGTGAGCTTTGCGACGAATGACGAACGCACCGCCAAGCGAGTCTCGGACGCGCTCGGCACTGCTACCGAGATGAAGGCGATGAAGAACTACGCCGGGCACCGGCTGTCGCCCTGGCTCGGGCACCTCATGGTTTCGCGCTCGGAAACCGCCCGCCAGTTGCTGACGCCGGGCGAGATCATGCAGCTTCCCCCGCATGAGGAGATCGTCATGGTGGCGGGCATCCCCCCGATCCGGGCGACGAAGGCGCGCTACTACGAGGACGCCCGGTTTCGCGAGCGTGTTCTGTCACCACCTGAATTGCAGCGCCCTGAGGGAGCCCGGCCCGACGACTGGACCACGCTTCCGCTCCCGGCGCGGCCGGAAGCCGCCGTGGATGAGGACAACCCCACGACGGATGACGAGGATACGACCGAATCCGAACGCCGCTTGCAGCCAGAACTCAGCCGGGTGAAGCCGGTGGAGAAGAAAAAGCCCATCGAGAACGAGTTCGAGTTCAACCCGCCCGATGATGTGGACGAGGAGGCTGTCCAGAACCGGCGGATGATCCGGCAGGTCCAGGGGATCGCCCGGCAGGTTGCCATGGACCCGAACGACGGCATGGACCTGTAGGACCATGATGCAACGCAGGAAGAAATCAAAGGTCACGGTCTATCTCGATCCCGACGTGACCTCGGCATTGGCCGATTTTGCCGCGCGCCGGGATCGGTCGCAGTCCATGATCGCCGAGGCGGCCATCGCATCCTTCCTGTCGCCGGATGATGCTGAGCGCCGCGAGGCGATCGTCGCCAAGCGGCTCGACCAGATGGACCGCCGCATGACGCGGGTAGAGCGTGATGTCGGCATCGCCGTCGAGAGCCTGGCGGTGTTCATTCGTTTCTGGCTGATGACGACGCCTGCCTTGCCCGAGCCGGCGGCAAAGGCGGCAAAGGCCAAATCGGCCGAGCGATACGAGGCGTTCATCACGGCGCTCGGCCGACGCCTCGCACAGGGACCGAAGCTGCGGCAGGAGATTACTGAGGATGTAGCGGCAGCGGACGAATAGATCGTCAGGCGGAGTGCTTGCCTTAATGCCGATCCCGTAAACTACTTTTTCGCGGCGATGGCGCGACGAAGGCGAACGCTGCAACTATCGCAAAACCATTCTTAGGGCACGATCCAGCGTCCTTCCCAGCCGTGGAGCCCTTGCCTAAAGCTGCGTCGCCTGTGCGGCTCCGAGGAAAGATCCAATCGTTCCACATGGCTTATGACGATCTCGACCAGGCAGAACCGCGCATAGGCGGTCGCCGGATCGCTATCGTCGGTTTCCATTTCATTTGGCGAGGCCAGCACTGTCCCCGGCGGCAGTGCCGACCGAAAGAGGATATGTGTATGCGGGCGCAGCGCGTTCCAGAAGTCCCGCCGCCTCGTCTCGTCTTCGATAATCTCCGCTCGACCGTCGATGCGCAGTTGAACGACCCTCTCATTGTCGAAGCCGGCAAGCGATACGCACGGATTGGCCGTGATCTCCCGAACCTTGGGCGAACGCAGGTCGGTGATGAAGGACAGACTCGCAGATGCCTCGTTGAAGCTGCGCAGCACGATGGTTCGGATCTTCGGCGCACCGTCCTCGCCGACGGTCGCGAGTTGCATCAGCGTAAAGGGCGTTCGCTGTTTGACCGCATCGCCGGTCAGGGTCTGGCGTTAGCGAGCCTGTTCTTCGTGCAGGATGATATTGATGCAGGCCGCCTCGCGCGCCCCTTCGCGACGGAATTGCGCGTCGGATCGGACTTCTACCTGGTTTCGCCGCGCAAGCCGCGCCACCCTGAACCGACAGCGGATGTGCGGAGCTGGCTCCTGACCGCTGCGCGATGAACCGAATCACCTGACAAGGACCAGGGCGCTGCTTTCAGGCTTGGTCCTAGATGGGGTCACCGCCGTTCTCCTGTATTTGCGCGCTACGCTACTACGACGGTCGAAACTTGTTGAAACGACCCGATTTGGGTCTCTTTTAGTCATCCCCATCCGGGGATCGTCTCTCGCCTCCCCGGTGGAGCGGGGACGAGATGGCAGGCATCAACCACAAACAGGCAACGGTGGACCGCGGCGCGCGTATGCTCCGGACGGCGCTCGGGCCTGCCATCTCAACCTTGCTGCAAGACCCGTCTGTCGTCGAGGTCATGCTGAATCCCGACGGGCGCATCTGGGTCGACCGGCTGTCCGAGGGGCTGGCCGATACCGGCGAGATCCTGTCCGCCGCGGATGGCGAGCGCATCGTGCGGCTGGTGGCCCACCATGTCGGCGTCGAAGTGCATGCGCGCAGCCCACGGGTCTCGGCGGAGCTGCCGGAATCGGGAGAGCGCTTCGAGGGGTTGCTGCCCCCGGTGGTGTCCTCGCCTGCCTTCGCCATCCGCAAACCCGCCGTCGCGGTGTTCACCCTCGATGACTATGTGGCGGCCGGCATCATGTCCGAGGATCAGGCAGAAGCACTCCGCGCCGCCGTCCAGTCGCGCGCGAACATCCTGGTCGCGGGCGGCACGTCCACCGGCAAGACCACGCTGACCAATGCGCTGCTCGCCGAGGTGGCGAATACGCAGGATCGGGTCGTAATCATCGAGGATACGCGCGAGTTGCAATGCGCGGCGCCCAATCTGGTCGCCATGCGGACCAAGGATGGTGTCGCCACTCTGTCCGATCTGGTGCGCTCGTCCTTGCGCCTGCGCCCCGACCGTATCCCGATCGGTGAGGTCCGTGGGGCCGAAGCTCTGGACCTGCTCAAAGCCTGGGGCACCGGCCACCCCGGAGGGATCGGAACGATCCATGCCGGTTCCGGCATCGGCGCGCTGCGCCGCCTCGAACAACTCATCCAGGAAGCGGTCGTCACCGTGCCGCGCGTGATGATCGCGGAAACCATCGACCTTGTTGCCGTCCTCTCCGGGCGCGGTTCCGCCCGCCGCCTTGCCGAGCTTGTCCGCGTCGAGGGGCTCGGGCCGGACGGAGACTACCGAATTTCCTCAGCCTTTTCAGAACCCGACACCACTCACAACACTGGAGAACCTGCATGATCCGTCGTGCCTTCCGTATCCGCCACCATATCGTAACCGCATCGGCCTTCGCCTGGGTGAGCCTGATGACGTCCCCGGCCTGGGCCTCCGGCTCCTCCATGCCCTGGGAGGCGCCGCTGCAATCCATCCTCGAATCCGTCGAAGGTCCAGTGGCGAAAATCGTGGCGGTGATCATCATCATCGTCACGGGCCTGACACTGGCCTTCGGCGATACCGGCGGCGGTTTCCGGCGGCTGATCCAGATCGTCTTCGGCATCTCCATCGCCTTCGCGGCATCGAGCTTCTTCCTGTCGTTCTTCAGCTTCGGCGGGGGGGCGCTGGTCTGATGGCCGTGAGCTTCGAGGCCCTCGATACCGTGCCGGGCTTCGCGGTGCCGGTTCACCGCGCCCTGACCGAGCCGATCCTGCTCGGCGGGGCGCCCCGATCCGTCGCGATCCTCAACGGCACGCTGGCTGGTGCCGTCGGCCTCGGCCTTCAGCTATGGCTTGCAGGCATCCTGATCTGGGCCGTCGGTCACATCGCCGCCGTCTGGGCCGCCAAACGCGATCCGCTCTTCGTCGAGGTCGCGCGCCGCCATCTTCGCATCCCCGGCCATCTTTCGGTGTGAGGCACGAGCCATGATGAATCTCGCAGAATACCGTCGCACCGCCTCCCGCCTTGCCGACTACCTTCCCTGGGTGGCGCTGGTCGGCTCCGGCGTCGTGCTGAACAAGGACGGCTCGTTCCAGCGCACGGCGAAGTTCCGTGGTCCCGATCTGGATTCCGCCGTCGCGGCCGAGCTGGTCGCGGTGGCCGGGCGGCTGAACAACGCCTTCCGCCGTCTCGGCTCCGGCTGGGCCATCTTTGTCGAAGCACAGCGGTCGGAAGCCGCAAGCTATCCCGCAAGCCGCTTCCCCGATCCAGCCTCGGCGCTGGTCGATGCCGAGCGGAAGGCCGATTTCGAGGAGGAGGGCAGCCATTTCGTCTCTGGCTACTTCCTGACCTTCCTGTGGCTCCCGCCCGCCGAAGATGCCGCACGTTCCGAGTCCTGGCTGTATGAAGGGCGCGAGACCTCGGGCGTGAACCCCTGGGAACTGGTGCGCGGCTTCATCGACCGCACCGACCGCGTGCTGGCGCTGCTCGACGGCTTCATGCCCGAGTGCCGATGGCTCGATGACGCCGGCACGCTGACCTACCCAAGCCGGTAACCAGCTTCTCGCCCTCCAGTCGCAGCAGCTTTCCGACCTGATCGCGGTCATCTCGGCCAACGGCCGGGCCGACGCCCTGATGGAAGCCGAACGCGCGACCGCCGCCGAACAGGGCCGCATCCAGCGCGAACGCTTTCTCCGCCCATCGCGCCGAGCCATAGGTGGCGACGTTCTTCGCCTCGCGCGCGCGCCAGACTGACATGCCGATGGCGACCGCGATGGCGATGAAGCCGCCCGAGGCCGCGATGATCCCGCCCTTGGCGAAGATCGGCGGCGCATAGGCTTCATAGAAATACCACCACCAGAAGAGTGCGGGCGGATAGTAGATCGGGGTGCCGAACAGCTCGAACCAGGGCGGCCCGAGTTGCGCCTGATAGGCAAGGCTCCAGGCGACATATTGGGTGGCGCCCCAGGTGGTGGCGAGGATGATGAGGAAGACGACGCTGATCTGTCCCCAGAGGATCTTGGTGGCGGACATGGGGTTGGTTCCTTTCCGATTGAGGTCAGAGGCCGAGGCCGCGCTTGCGCCCGAAGTCCCAATCGACACCGCCGTCGTCGCGGGCGATGCCGGAGACGTGACGGCCGATCTGCTTCTCAATGGAGGGCGACCAGGGCACGAGCTGGAAGCCGAGGCCATCGTCGATCATGGCGAAGCGGCCTGAGGCGAGCGCGAAGCGCTGGCGATAGGAGCCGGCGACATATTCGCCGCTGGCGGCGCGCTCGAAGGACATGCCGGTCTCGGCCGCGAGCTTCTCGCCGAGACTGTCGAGTTCGCGCCTGCGCAGCGTGTTCAATAGCCGGCGAGCGAAGACGACGCGCCCGCCTTGCCGCTCCGCGAGATCCTCGCCGATCAGATGCTCCGCCCGCTCGTCCAGTGCCTGACGGACCTCGGCGCCGAAGCCGCTATCCGAGAGAGGAACCGGCTCGCGGGCGATGGCCTGGCGGTCGAGCCAGGTCGCGCCCGAGGCCCCCACCTGCGCACCGAGATCAAGATCGGAGCGGACAGCGAGCGCGACGCGGCGCGCACCTTGCGCATCTTCATAGGCGCGCAACTCGACGATTGAGCCGGGCGGGCTGTCACCGGCGGCATCGAGATGAGGGAGCTTGATGTGGTGGGTGCGTCCGTCGACGCCATCGACGACGGCATAGGCCGTGCCCTTCAACTCGTCGTCAAGGCCGCGCTCGACCAGGCGGCCGATGACGGGAACGTCGAGGCTTTCGCCGGCGAGGACATAGCTGGCCGAGCCGCGTTCGATGCCGCGCGCGATCAGGGCACGGTGCATGCGCTTGATGATGTCGCCGCGCTCGCCGAGTTCGCGCAAGACCGTCTCGGCCTCGGGCTTGATGAACCATTGCGAATGGCCGATCTGCCCGGCGACGCCGAGGATTTCGAGGGTGCGCAGCCGCCCGACCTTCAGCGTATGGAACTCGTCCTGCGGTCGGCTGGCGAGCGGGGCAAGATCGACGATGCCGGATTTTCCCGCATCACGGACAAGCTGCCGGTCGAGCTGGGTCCAGCGTTCCGCCTCGATCTGGGCCTCTAGCGCACGGTGAATGTCGAGATCGGTGCGCGGCCCCAGCTCCTGGGTGATGAGATCGCGCGCCCGGTCCCGCATCCCCTCCTTGATGTAGTCGCGGGAGATCACGAGGTCCTGCCCATCGTCACGAACACCGCGCACGATCAGATGGACATGCGGATGCGCGGTGTTCCAGTGATCGACCGCCACCCAGTCGAGGCGCGTCCCGAGATCCTTTTCCATCTGACCGACAAGATCGCGCGTGAATGATCGGAGGTCGGACATATCCGGCGCGTCGTCGGGCGAGACGATGAACCGGAAATGATGCCGGTCATCGCCGCACCGCTCCGCGAAGGCGCGACCATCGGCATCCTCCGTTCCCGGCCCGAACAGCCGTGCCTTCTCGCCATCTCGGGTCACGCCGTCACGGCGGAGATAATCGAGATGCGTTCCGAGCGGCGCGGACCATGCCATGTTGCGCACCACGCGCGCCTTGACGACGGCGCCGCGTGTGCGGGTGGTGATGAGACGATTGGCCTGGACGCTGGCGCGCTGGCCGCGCCCGAAGCGGGAGCGATTGCCGGAAGTCACGCGGCCGGATCGAGAGACGCCACCGCCGGCCTTCTTCGCGGCGGCGAGCGCCTGCGCGATGAAGGGCCGGGTCTGCTGAGCGCGGGTCGAGCGGATGCGCCCCGGCCTTATGCGGAACTCGTGTTCATCGGACATGACACAGCCCCGCACGGTGCAAGACAGTAAGGAAATTCAGGAGGATGGGCGCGAGGCGCACGGTGCGCGAATGCGCGGCACGGTGCGGAACGCGCCGAAAACATGAACAAAAACAACCGACCGACCGAGCCGCACCGTGCGCGCTTTTATCCTGCCATCTTCCGGTCGTGTTGCCTGCCGCCACCCCCAGCGCCGTCCATGATGCGCCAGAGCCCGATGCAATGCGAAATGCGCCGTGGAGGGTCATGGCCGGTCCCCACCGGCATGGCGCGTGACGAAGAGCCCCTCCGGCTGCGATGCCGTGAGGGATTCCGGTGCTGCCGGGAGGAGCGAAGAGGCGTGGTCCGGAGCGCGATCGGGCGATGCCGGATCGGCGGTCCGGGCACCGTCACCGCGCGCGACGAAGATCTCCGCTTCGCGCCAGTCGAGCGGTCGGGCGGGAAGCGCGCCGCCGCCGTCCGGCAATTCGCCGAGCAGAGCGGGAGCAAGCGCAGCGACATAGGCGCGTGTCTCGGCCGGCAGCGGTCGATCCGCCAGGCGGTATTCGTCATAGCGGCCCGGCCCGGCATTGTAGGCCGCGAGCATCGCGGCCACATTGCCGTAGCGGTCCCACATCTCGCGCAGATAGGCCGTGCCTGCGAGGATGTTGTCGCGCGCATGATAGGGATCGTGGCCAAGGGCGTAACGGATGCGCAGATCGGCCCAGGTGTCGGGCATGACCTGCATCAGCCCCATCGCACCGGCTGACGATACGGCGCGCAGATCTCCGGCACTTTCCGCGTGCATCACGGCAATGATCCATGCCGCCGGGATGCCAAAGCGTTGCGACGCCTCGGCAATATGGGCGTCGTGCGGATGCGCGGCGGCTGCACGATCCTGTGCAGCCGACTGCGCCAGAGCGGGCGGCATCACGGCGGCCGGGATTAGCAGGCCGGAAAGGAGAAAGAGGATGATGCGGCAGCGGGCGCCGCATCTCCCGGAGGCGGGTCGCGTGCAGGACGTGAACATCATCACTCCTGTTCGTCGCGCTTCTTCTGGCGGGTCCAGCGCAGGTTCCAGTCGCGGCCGTCCTCGTCCGACTGGAACAGGCGGGCGCGGATCGGCTGCTGGAAGGCGGGATCATCCAGCAGCACCGCGATGTATGGTCCCGCACTTTCCCCGGTGTGCTTCCACCCGGCGCCGACTTCCGGGCCATCTTCATCGCCGAGATGGATGCGGTAGGCCGGCGCCTTCTCGGACTCGGCATTGTCGGCCGGAACGAAGGTCAGTTCCAGGTCGAGCGAGAGAGTGCGAAGCTGCCCGGAAAAGCCGGATGGAGTGCGGGTGAATTGACCTATCTGTGGCATTGGAAGTTCCTTTCTCAAGCGGTGGAAAAGGTGCGGGCCGCGCAAGCGTCCCGCATTGGCCGCGCCGTCACCGCACCGGCGCGCGCCAGACGAAGCGGCCATTGCCGCCTTCGTCGGTGAAAAGCGGGGTAGCCCGGCCGATTACGGTCGAGGCCGGCAGCGGGCCGAAATAGCGTCCGTCGAGGCTGTCGCTCACGTCGAGGTTCATCAGGAAAACCTCGCCCTCGACGATGATGCGGCAGCCCTGCCACATCGGCAGTTCGCGCCCTTGGCTGTCGCGATCCCTCGCCTCGCCGAGCGGAACCGCATCGACCGTGATCGCGTGACCGTCGCGGCAAACCCACTGTCCCGGCAATCCGACGACGTGCTTCAGGAGCGGCACATCGCGCGCGATATAGCCGCGGTGGACCATGAAGTCGGCGATAGGCTCGGGAGGCAGGACGGCGACAAGATCGGGCACCTCGATCCTGTCGGCGGGCGCAATCATGTAGAAGCCGATCGGCACGCTGGCCGAAGCGTTCCAGACCAGCCTTGGCGCGGTCGGAACGCCGCTCGCGAGCATGATCGCGAGCGCGGCCACCGTTGCCGTGACTAAGCGGGCGCGGCTCATTGTCCGATCTCCCGGCGACGGAGCCATGCCCGGTGGCGCTCGTCCGTGTAGGGGCGCGGTGCCTCGCCCGCGTTCATCCAGTGACCGACGTGACGCCAGTGATCGGGGTCGACCTCGGCGGGGTCGATCCCGAGGGATTCGACGGCATCGACATGGCGAAGGACGTCCTCGACCTTGGGCCAGCTCTCGATCCGGAGCAGGATTTCGCCGCCCGGTCGCACGAAGGGGAGCGTTTGATACGCGCTGCCGGGCGCAACGGCGCGCAGGATGTCGATGCGCGAGATGATCGTGCCGTAGTCGTTGGCCGCCCAGCGGACGAAGCCGAATACCGCATCGGGTCGGAACGAAACGATGCGACGGGAGCGGTCGAGGATCTGAGATTCGACCTCGTGGCCGAACCTGATCCAGAACTCGATCTTCTTTTCCACCCATGTCAGTTCGACGCGGGTGAGATCGTCGTAGTGTGCGCGAGCACCGATCATGGCCGATCTCCTGATGTGTCGGGGAACTCGCGCGCGAGCAGTTCGCGCAGCATGTCGGCGACCGTGATGCCGCGATTGAAGGCCGCAACCTTGATGCGGCCGCGCATTGCAGGGGTGACATCGATGGTCAGCCGGGCGGTATTGGCGGGCGCGTCACCTTCGCGCGCAGCGGATGTGTCACCGGCCTTGATCCAGCCGTCGGGATCGGTCGGGCGCGCCGCAAAGCCGCGTTTGTCGGTGCGTCCGGTCATGACGCACCTCCGTCGTGGAACGGCAGCACCGTGGCGATGCGCGCCCGCGCGCGCTCGGCCATCTCGGGGTCGATCTCGCAGCCAATATAGCGCCGGGCGGATAGCCGGCAGGCTTCGCCGGCCGCGCCGGACCCGGCAAACCAGTCGCCGACCAGCCCGCCCTCGGGGCAGCTTGTGCGGATCAGGATCTCCAGCAGCGCGGAGGGCTTTTCGGTGGGGTGGATGGCCCGGCCGTGGCAATTGCGCAGGTAGATGACGGAGCGCATCAGGCGCGGCCCGCCGTCCTGGCTGATGTAATGCCCGGCGTCGATCTGGCCGGTATGGGGAGGACGGCGCTTGCGGCGAACCGTTCGCGCCGTTGCATCGGGCGTGGTCTGGACGTCGTTGTAGATGTCCCGCCAAGCCGTCACTGCTGGGTAGAATTGCACTGCCAGCTCATGCACACGTTTGAAGCGGTCGGCGTGAAACCCGGTGCCGTTCTGCTTTTCCCAGACGATCTCCTGCGCGATCCGCAAGCCGGCATCAGCGAAGCGGTCGGCAGTCGCCATGAAGCAGCGCAGCGAGCCGAAGACCCAGAGCGAGCCGGTCGGGCGGAGGGCGGCGCGCGCCAGCGCGATCCAGCCCTCGACGCGCCGGTCCCAGGCAAGAGAGGTGTCTCCGTAGGGCGGATCGGCGAGAATCATGTCATATGGCGCATGCCATGGCATTTCTTCTCGGCAATCGCCGGTGAGGATGGTCATGGCACGGCCCTCCCGATGCCCAGCCCTACGATCTCGGCGGTAAGCGCGGCGATCTCGCGGGCGGCGAGAGATTGGCGGTCGATCTCGCGGACCAGCCGCCCGGCCTGCGCCGCGTCGGCGAAGACGACGCGCTGACCGATGGCGGTGGCGAGCATCGGCGGATCGTGGTCGGCGAGCGTTTCGGCCGTCTCTCGGGCGATGACGGTGCGCGCGCCGCAGCGATTGAGCGCGAAGCGGGCCGTGAGCTGCGGCCGGTAGATGCGGGCCTCCGTAAGGAGGGCCAGCATCTCGGCCGAGGCCCAGCCATCGAGGGGCGACGGCTGCACCGGGATCAGCACCAGGTCAGCGGCGAGGAGCGCGGAGCGCATGAGGCCGGCGACGCGGGGCGGGCCGTCGATGACGATATGATCGGCATCACGAGCGAGTTCGGGAGCCTCGCGGTGTAGCGTGTCACGCGCGAGGCCAATGGTGCCGAACAGCCGTGGCAGGCCCTCGCGGGCACGCTGCTGCGACCAGTCGAGCGACGATCCCTGCGGATCGGCATCGACCAAGGTGACGCGATTGCCTCGGCTGGCCAGTTCACCGGCGATGTGCAGCGCCAGTGTCGTCTTGCCGACGCCGCCCTTCTGGTTGAGGAGCGCAATAATCATTTTCCGCCTCCCGGAGGATCGAGAGGAAGGCGGGGTGCTTCGGTGTCGTCGGAGGCTGTCGTTGCCTCTTGGTCAGAGGCGGATCGCGACGCCGGAAGGGTGGCGATTGCCCTCTTCTTCGCCTCTATACGGAGGCTTCGGGCGGTGTCGCGGATGAGGTTTTCCACATCGCGCGCGCGCTCTTCAAGGTTAGATTCTTTGTTAGACTCTAAGTTAAGGGCGCGATTTCGTGAGTGACTTCCGTGCGTTAGGGTCGGTTTCGGTTCCCGATAGCACGATAGTCCGGTTCCCGATAGCACGATAGCCTGGGTTCCCGATAGCACGACGCCGTTCACAGGTTTTCCACAGGGCGGAACGGGCTCGAAAGCGAGCAGCATCCGCCCGCCGATCTCGGCCTCCAGGAACAGGGTGTAGCCCGGCAGCGGCTGGCGGCGGATGATATCGCGCAACTCGAAAGCGAAGCGCTTGAAGGGCGACAGGCTGCCGGATTTCTGGTGGAGATGGTGGAAGTCGAAGCGCCAGCCGTCGCGCTGGCGACCGCCGTGCTTGCGCACCAGGCGGTAAAGCCAGCGGTCGAGGCCGCCGGTCAGGTCGAAATAGGTCCGGTCGATGGTCAGCACGAGGGCATCGTCGAGAACGGCCTGATAGAACCAGTCCGGCACGATCATCTCGATACCGTCAGGTCGGCCGTTGCGGTCGGTGCGCTCCTGCCACTCGTTGATCCAGGAAAAACGATGCCGGCGTCCTTCGGCCGGTTGCCGGATCGACGTCGAGATCGTGGTCGATTGCAGCCGGTCGAGCGCGGCCTTCAGGCGCTGGTAGTCGCGAAGCGACGTGCCGCGCCCGACCCAGGTGAGGATTTCGTAGGGTGTGGCAGCCATCAGTCGGGACGTCCGAAGCCCGTTATCGCGGGCTTCGACGATCTGGCTGGCTGCCCAGATCAGGATGTCGGCATCCCAGATCGTAGCCATGCCATGATCGGGAACCGCTTCGACCCGGATGGTCACATTGCCGGCGGCGAAGTCGATGGGCGCAACGCGCTTCGACTTGGCGAGGGAGAAGAAGGGATAGGCCATGAGATCCTGCGCGTCTCGTGGCGCGAAGTCGCCGGGGAGCGCCCTGAACAGGTCGAGTTGCCCGCGCTCGGAAAGGGATCGACGTCGCACCGCCATGAAGGGAACCCGAAGGGGTCAGCGAGCGTAGCGGCCGGCTTGCGGGCCGGTCGGAATGGCTTGTCGCTTGGCAGGAAGCACGGAACCGCGCGGGTCGGAGGTGGATGTTACCGCGCCGCGGTCGGCCCATGTTTCGAGATCGTCGATGGCATAGACGACACGCCCGCCGAGTTTACGATAGGCCGGGCCGGTGCCGTAGGTGCGGTGCTTTTCGAGGGTGCGGGCCGAGAGGCTGAGAAATTCGGCAGCTTCCTTGGTGCGCAGAAAGCGCGGCGGCAAAACGACGGGTTCGTGCGGCATGGAACGGGCCTCCGTGGTGTTGGGACGGCCGCTGCGGATCAGCGGCGGGCAACGACCACAGTGGCGAAGAAGCACCGGCGAGTTGCAGGGCGAAGTTGGGGAGTATCGAAATCGCCCACCATCGGGCGCGCGGGACCGCGTTATCGTGGACGGCGATGACGCAGCAGTTTTCGATAGCCGCCGGCGACCATGGCTCGGGCATCGCGCAGGAGCGATTTGACGGCATGACGGGCCGAGGACGCCTGCCACTCGTCGCGGTCCAGGCGAGGGATATTCAGCAGAACCTGCGCGATTTCCTGTTGGGTTGCACCGGCGCGCTGTCCATCGAAGGCTCGCAGCATGCGTCGAAGACGCGCGCGCTGTTGCAGGGTCAGACGGCTATCTGGCGGGATGGCGCGGCCATGCAGGGCGGCGAGGAAACGGCGTATAGCTTCGATACGGTCGAAACCGTCGAGATCGAGCGGGACCACCGCGACGGCGATTTTACCGCCATTGAGGGCGCAATCCAGTATCTGGAGATGTTGCCCGTTGCCGAGCGCGAGGCGGAAGTCACTGCCGGCGCCGTCCGCGGTGACGTGGACTCGCCGGAGTGCCGGGGAGTTGCTGCCGAAGGCCAACGGAGCCTCGGTCAGCACCACGACACTCGTGTCTTCTTGAGGCAGCCAGAATATCGGGGCCTCAGGAGGCGCGGTCCGGGGATCGACCGGGAAATCGCAACCCCCACCGCTGCCGAATTCGTTCGGTCAGCGGTTCGGGGGCTCCGTGGCCAGAGGCGGAAGCTTCGAAATCGGCGTCATACGCTTCGTTGCGGCGAAGGCATTCCCATGCCAGGTCGGATGCAGTTAACGCATCCAAACGATCGTATTCCGTCGAAGAACGCCAGGTCGATGCGTCAGGTGTCATCGCGGTCTCCCGAGTATTCTCTAGGGGAATGGGAAGTTTCAGGATTCCCGCGTGAGTTGAGTTAGGGAAGTCAGATGAAGGGCAACGGGTGATGCGTCGTGCGCATCACGTTCAACTCTTCCGCTGGCTTTCGCGGACCAGCTCGCGATAGCCGTATTCGGTCATCCAATGCGCGCGGGCAAGATGGGAATCATGGACGACGCGGCAGCGTTCTGGCTCACGCTCGGGATCGAGGCCGAAAAGGACATGCACGGCCTCGCGCCAGTCCGCACCGTCGCGCTCGGCGTCGAGGAGTCGCATATAAAGCTTCATATGCTCGCGGTCATACGTTGTCAGCGAATCGCTGGATGGCGGTTTTTCCAGAAACGCTGCTGTTGACTGGCCCATTGCTCTCTCATCGTCCCGCGTGACTTTTTTAACCATCTCCCTCGGGAGATCGCCATCCTTTTTGACAAGAGCGCGTCGTCGCAGAGACAACAATATTACCGCTTCGCGTTGCTGCCATCGTGGAGCAGCAGCACGCCTTCGCCCTTGTCGGTGGACAGGAGAACGATTCCGGTCGCTTCGAGTGCCCGGCGTACTTCATCGCGCGTAGACTCATACACCTCGAGTCCGTTCTCGGATTCGAGGCGCTTGAGCGCGGTCAATGATACGCGGGCCTTGTCAGCGAGCGTCTCCTGCGTCCAACCCAGTAACGCGCGCGCGGCCCGTGACTGTCGGGCGGTGATCATACATGATCACCTCCCATTCGGACCTGCACGCACTCCAGAACTACGACTATTTTAGTCGTTCTGTGCTGTTGCGCCAGCCTGTTTTTGCGCGGAAACGCCTTGTTTGGTGAAACTTGGCCGTATTGCCGTCTATCTGATTCGGTTGCTGCGTAGCTGCGACGTTTCCGAAGGGTCAGGGAGAGGAGGATGGGCTTGGGAAGGAGGGCGAGGGAACCGTCGCCTCCTTCCCATGGGAGGGTTCAAGGGAGGGGCTTCAGCTCTTCCCTTGGGGAGGAAGTTTGAAGGAGGGGGCTTGCACCTTCCTTTGTGGGGAGAGCTTGAGAGGGGCGGTCTGCCCCCCTCTCATAAGCGCTGTCGAGCAATCGATCCGCTCGTCGGGGCTATATTTCTTGCGGTGAAACAGCGGCCGCGCGGGTGAACGTGGAAAGGCCCGGCGGCTTGCGCCGCCGGGTTCCGGACTTCCGGCTCAGAACGGGATGTCATCGTCGTCGATGAACTTGCCCTCGTCGTTCTCGGTCTGCTTCGCCCGGCTCAGGAAATCGACCGTCTCGGCGATGATCTCGGTGCCGTAGCGGTCATTGCCCTGCTGGTCCTTCCACTTCGTGTAGTGGATGCGGCCGCGAACCAGAACCTTCATACCCTTGTCGCAATGCTCCTGGACCGTCTTGCCGAGGCCGTTGAAGCAGGTGATGCGGTGCCATTCGGTGTCCTGGACCCGATACCCGTTCTCGTCCCGAAGGACGCGGCCTTCCACGTAGCGGGGGCGCGAGGTGGCCAGGGTGAAGTGGGTGATGGCGGTGCCGCCCTGGGTGTTGCGGGTTTCGGGGGACTGGCCGATGTTGCCGGCGAGGATGACGATGTTCTGCATTGTAAGTCTCCGTTGCTTCTCGGAGGGACCATCCCTCCGACGAGACCCGGCCAAGGCCGTCGGGAGACTCCCGCAACTGCCGCCCTTGCGGCAGCTCGCCCCTAAGGCCCCAGGTGGAGCGGGCAGCCGCGCCCCGCGCGGCAACACGGCTGGGAGCCGCGGGGGTTGCTGGTGGAAACCGAACGGACTTAGGGGATCAGTCAGTCGGAGGGATTGGTGCCTCGGAAAACGCGAAAACGGGGACGCACAGCAGATCCATCGTCCTCGCCGGCAACAGCGAACAGACAGGCCCTTGAACCCGCAACACGCGGCACGGCGCCAGCGCACGCCCTTCTCTTGCCGGCCAGCCTCGTGGTCGCGCAGGAAGGTCCGTCATTCGGGATGGGAACGGGTCCCCTATCGGGTTCTTGGGCACGGAATGGAAAGGCTTCGCCTTCAATGGCCGTGGCGGTCCAGAAGCGTTGTGGCAAGGGCGGTGAAGGTGATTGCAGCCGCATCCACTACACGAAGTGGAAGGGTCATCGGGGCAGGATCGCCCGACTGAGGCACCGATCATGCCGATGACAGATTTCCGTGCGGGCGAAGCAGGCCGGGAGAGATGGGGCGAGTTCAACGATGAACCGACTGCCCATCATTTGTGCCGGAAGCCCGGAGCCCGGCGGCGCAAGCCGCCGGGCTTTGCGGCAGGAACAAAAGTCGCTGCCGCCGTTTCAACGCGAGAAGACGGACTCGCCGAGAGCGTTGAGATTGATGACGGCCGAAATGCCGATCACGAGACCGGCCGTGCCGCCGAGGAGGTTGAGGAGCAACACTGAGTCGATCGAGTTCTTGGTGATGCCATAGACCAAAGCATAGCCCGCGATCACGGCGGGCACCGCAAAGAGCGCGAGCGCGATGAAGCGCAGGATCGGGTTCCTGGCGAAGCCGAGGACAGCGATCACCAGCGCAATCGACAGGAGAGCGGCGCCGCCGCCGGCAAGGCCGGACATAAGCACGCCGGCTCCCGCACCCCAGGCATATTGCGCGGCGGTGATGGCGGCCATCACCGGCAAAGCATAGATCGCAAGGTTGAAGGCGATCACGCAGGCGGTGATGGTCAGTGAAATGGCGAGCAGGATCAGCGTCATGGAAACCTCCAGCGGAACGGTTGAGTTGCGCGACAGGCTGCCGGAATATGCGCTCCACCTGCGACTATGCTGCTTCGCCGGTTCTTCAAGGATGCTCCATCAAAGGCGGATGCGGGCCGACTGTCAAGGTTTGGCGGCCTTTCGGCCGCCAGAGGGCGGCGCTTACGCGCCGCCGTCGAACTTCATGACCGGGATGCCGAGTTTGCGGGCCTTGTCCGCGAGGTTCTCCTGAATCCCGGTGCCGGGGAAGACGAGGACGCCGACCGGCAGCACGTCCAGCAATTGATCGTTGCGCTTGAAGGGCGCGGCCTTGCCGTGCTTCGTCCAGTCGGGCCGGAAGGCGACCTGTGGCACCTTGCGGTGATCCGCCCAACGCGAGGCGATCAATTCGGCGCCCTTCGGCGAGCCGCCGTGCAGCAAGACCATGTCCGCGTGCTTGGCATGGACCTGATCGAGTTTCGCCCAGATCAGCCGGTGATCGTTGAAGTCGGCACCGCCGGTCAGGGCGACCTTCGGGCCGGCGGGCAGCATCACCTCGGTTTCCGCCCGGCGTTTCGCGGCAAGGAAGTCGCGGCTGTCGATCATCGCGGCGGTCAGGTTGCGATGATTGACCATCGAGCCGGTGCGTGGCCGCCAGGCGCTGCCGGTGTGGTGCTCGAAAGCCTCGGCGGCGATGTCGCGGAAGAGTTCCATGCTGGCGCGCCGTTCGATCAGGGTCTGCCCCTCGGCCGTGAGGCGTTCGAGTTCGACCGATTTCACCTCGCTGCCGTCCTGTTCCCGCTGAAGCCGGCGCTGCGCCTGCTCGTTCATGTCCAGATCGCGTTCCACCCGGCCGGTGGCGCGGTGGAAGAGATTGACGGCGCCCCAGAGCAGCTCTTCGAGGTCGGGTTCGAGGCGGGTGTCGCCGAGCGTCGCGACGAGGGCATCGAAGATATCCGTGACGGCAGCGGCGACGGTATTGCCCTCGGGAAGGGGCCGGGGATCGGGTTCGTCCTGGAACGGGCGCCAGCCGTAGAGCTGGAGTTCGGTGAGGGCGTGATCGGTCTGGGAGGAGGTGTGGACCGGCTCGTCGCCTGCAAATTCGGTTTCGTTCGTCATCGGTGGCATCCTTCGTCTGGAGACCGCGCCCATCGCGGCCTTCGCAGGCGTCGAAGCGCACGGGCGGGACGGGTTGGCAGCCCTCGCCCGCTCCGCGAGGGCCTTGATGGCCGGGAGCGGGCTATTTTGACTTTCGCGATGCAAAGGCGGGGCCTGCCCCGCCGGCGGAAAATAGTCCGCTCCCGGCCATTGCCTGCCCGGCCCGCTTGTGCGCCGATCGCCCTCTCAGAAGGCCGTGGGCGCGGGACTCTCCGACGCAGGATGCGTCTGCCGATGACAGGTGAGCGAAACCGGCAGGCGACGGGACGGGCAGCGCCTCCGGGGCCGATTACACCCTCACCTTTCTATGAACCGGCGGGCGTCTTCAGGACGAAGCTGATCCTTCAGGGCCGCCCAGAGGGCATCGGCGCCGTGGCGTCGCAGATCATCGTTGAAATCGCCCTCGCGCGGCGTGAGCGATATCGCCTCGATCCCGAGATCGGCTGCTCTGGCAAGCAGGCTGTCTCTGGCGCCGTCCCCGGCCGGGTCGCGATCCCTGAGGACATAGAGCCGGCGCAGCGACGGCGGGAACAGGACGGCAGCGAGGTGAGCGGCCGAAAGCGCCGCCAGCATCGGCATGCGGGGCAGGACCTGAAAGGGCGACAGCACGGTCTCGATGCCCTCGCCGACGGCGAGCACCTCATCGGGAGTGCCGAAGCGGACACCGTGCCCGAGAAGGTCGCCCATCGCCCGTCGCGGTGTCTCGACAGCCGCCTTGCCAGAACCGTCGGGCGCGAGCCAGGTGCGATGCGCGCCGGTCTGATGGCCGGCCAGATCGGTGACGGCGGCGACGAGCGCCGGCCTGATCTCGGTGGGCGAGTGCTCGTCAGGTCTATAGTAGCACCGGGGATGGAAGCGCAGCGCGGCGGTGCCGGAGAGGGCGGTGATCGCCCGACCGTTGAGGTAGATCTCCGCGAGCGTGCCGCTGATCGGCTGCGCCATGGCGAAGAGGCGGCGCGACGCTTCAGGCGAGCCGGATGCCACGCTGGAGGTGCTGCCGGGCGGCGCCCACGGCTTTTCCGGCTCGGGACGCGGGAGAGCGAGGAAACGGCGCGCTTCCTCGGCCACGTCTTTGAAGTCGGCAAGACCAAGCGCCTCACGGATGACGTCGAGCAGGTCGCCATGCTCTCCGGTCGCAGAATCGGTCCACTTCCCTGCCGCACCCTTGCCGGAGTCCGGCCCGGTCAGGCGCACGAACATGGAGCGGCCGGGTGTGTTCAGCACGTCGCCCACGAGCCAGTATCGTCCGGCACGATTGCCGGACGATAGGTAGTGGCGGCAGACCGCCTCGGCCTCTCGGGCGAGGCGGATCGCCAGTTCGGATGCGTCGTGACGGGGCATCAGGCCGCCTCCCGCTCGCCGATCCGTTCCACCGGCCAGCGGTCGAGAACCTTGGCGAGCACGGCAGGGCCGGCGGCATCGATCGGCACGAACATGCGCAGCTTCCAGGAGATGATCTCGTGATAGAGACCATAGGCCGTGAGGCGTTGGCGCATCGTGTCGGAGAAGCCCGACAGTTCGATCCGGTTCGCTCCCATGACGCGGACCCGGCGAAGCTGGAGGCCCTCGGCAATATCGAGGATCGTCCTGCCTCCCATTAGCGCCGCGAAGGCATCCTCCGGCGTGACCGATGCGATGCCCGTTGTGGTGGCGTTCGCGGCCCAGGCCGGCGAGACCTTGCGGCCGATGATGCGCTCGCCGGCATCCGTCTGGAGCCGATAGACGCGGGTGGAGTCGTTCGGCAGCCGCTTCCAGATCGGCAGCAGCAGACCCGTCACCATATGCAGCGTGCTGTCGGCGAACTCAGGCACCTCGGCGACCTCTGCCCCCCAGGCCGAGGCGAAGACGTCGCGGTCAGCCTCGACCCAATGGGTCTCGCCCATCATCCTGACCGGCACGTTATGGGCCTCCATCGGCCGGATCAGGCGGACGCGGCGCTCGATCTCGCCATCGTCCAGCATGGTGCTGGTGGTGGGGATCTGCACCGCCGCCCGGCCGGAACGCTCGTTGACCAGAAGCTTGGCGCGCGGGTCGTCGAGTTCGGTCAGGGCCGCATCGAGCGTCACCGGCCGGTTCCGCTTGCGTTCGGTGATCGTCAACAGGCTGGTTTCCGCCCCGGTGCGGGGGTGGGTATAGATCACCTGCCGGTCGGTGACGATGAAACTCTCGGCGCGCAGGGTCTCCAGCCCGGCGTCATAGGTGCCGGACGCGATGGCGCCCTCGATGCGGGCCGTCAGCAGCCCTTCAAAGGCGGTGAAAAGGACGCCTTGAAGCTCGATGGTCAGCGCCAGCAGCCGGTTCAGGAAGGTCGTGATGCCGGGCAGTTCGTCCTTGATGCCGTTGCTGTCCATCAGCTTCAGCCCGGTCGCAGCCTCGAACCGCTCAAGGCTGCAACCCTCGACCTTGCCGCGCACCAGCAGGAGATAAAGCTGGCGCAGCGCGTCGCGCGCATAGTGCGATTCCAGATTGTCCTCGGGTCGGAACAGGCCCTGGCCGCCGGTCTGGCGCTGGCCGCGCGTGATCGCGCCCAGCGTGTCGAGGCGGCGGGCGATGGTCGACAGGAACCGTTTCTCGGCCTTCACGTTGGTCGAGATCGGCCGGAACAGGGGCGGCTGCTTCTGGTTGGTCCGGTGCGTGCGGCCGAGACCCTGAATGGCGGCATCGGCTTTCCAACCGGCTTCGAGCAGGTAGTGAACGCGCAGCCGCGTGTTCCTGGCCGAGAGCTCGGCGTGATAGGAGCGTCCGGTGCCGCCGGCGTCGCTGAACACCAGCACGCGCTTGGCGTCGTCCATGAATGCCTGGGTCTCGGCCAGATTGGCCGAACCGGCCCGGTTCTCCACCACCAGGCGTTCGATAGTGACACCGCGCTTGCGGACGATGCGGCGCGAGCGGCCCGTCACCTCGGCCACCGTGTCGGTGCCGAAATGCTGGATGATCTGGTCCAGCGCGCCGGGAACCGGCGGCAGGCTGGCGAGGCTGGCGATCATCTCGTCGCGCCGGGCGACGGCCTCGCGGCTCTCGACCGGCTGGCCGTCGCGATGGACCGGGCGCGAGGACAGGTTGCCCTCGGAATCCGTGAAGGGTTCGTAGAGCTGCACCGGGAAGGAATGGGCGAGGTAGTCCAGGACATATTCGCGCGGCGACAGGTCCATTTTCAGATCGCCCCATTCCTCGGTGGGGATCTCTGCCAGCCGCCGTTCCATCAGCGCCTCGCCGGTCGAGACGATCTGGATGACGGAAGAATGTCCCGCTTCCAGATCGGCCGTGATGGACCGGATCAGCGTCGGGGTTTTCATCGACGTCAACAGGTGCCCGAAGAACCTCTGCTTGGCGCTCTCAAAGGCCGAGCGGGCGGCGGACTTGGCCTGCCGGTTCAGCGTGCCGGACCCGCCCTCGCCGCCGGTGATGTTGGCGGCCTGCATCGCCGCATCGAGATTGTTATGGATGATGGCGAAGGCATCGGCATAGCTGTCGTAGATGCGGACCTGTTCAGGGGTCAGTTCGTGGTCGAGCAACTCGTATTCCACGCCTTTGAAGGACAGCGAGCGGGCGGTGTAGAGGCCAAGCGCCCGCAGGTCGCGCGCCAGCACCTCCATCGCCGCGACGCCGCCGGCCTCGATCGCCTCGACGAACTCCGCCCTGGTCGAGAATGGGAAATCCTCGCCGCCCCAGAGACCGAGCCGCTGCGCATAGGCGAGATTGTGGACGGTGGTGGCGCCGGTGGCCGAGACATAGACAACGCGGGCATCGGGCAGCGCGTGCTGGATGCGCAGCCCGGCACGGCCTTGCTGGCTGGCGGCGACGTCGCCGCGTTCTCCCTTGCCACCTGCGGCGTTCTGCATGGCATGCGCCTCGTCGAAAATGACGACTCCATCGAAATCGGAGCCCAACCATTCGACGATCTGCTTGACGCGGGAAACCCTTTCTCCGCGATCATCGGAGCGCAGCGTAGCATAGGTTAAAAATAGGATGCCTTCGTTGAGCGTGATGGGCTTGCCCTGCGGGAATCGCGACAGCGGCGTGACCAGCAGCCGCTCCATGCCGAGGGCCGACCAGTCGCGCTGCGCGTCCTCAAGCAGCTTGTCGGATTTGCTGATCCAGACGGCCTTGCGCCGCCCTTGCAGCCAATTGTCGAGGATGATCGCTGCCGATTCCCGGCCCTTGCCGACGCCGGTGCCGTCCCCGATCATGAAGCCCTGCCGGAAACGGATGGCGCCCGTGGCGTCCTCTGGTGCGGCCGACAGGGTGTCGAAGGTATCGTCCACCGTCCAGGCTCCGGCGAGGAATCCGCCGTGGGCCTCGCCGGCATAGATCACCGTCTCCAACTGCGCTTCGGACAGCTTGCCGAGAATACCCTCGGGCAGCACCGGCCGGTAGCTCGGCTTCGGTGGCGCGATGCTCGCCATCGAAGCGGATTGCACGAGTTGCGTCGGATGCGCCTGTGCCCCGGCGATGCGGATGGTCTGAAGCCCGTAGTCCTCATAGATCGCATCGGAGAGGCGGCCGTCCTCCGCCGGCGCCCAATCCACGGTCTCATAGGCAAGCGGCATGCCCTCCGGCTCGGCCAGCGGCGCGGCGGATGCAGGTTTCGCGGCGCGGTTGACATAGCCGCGCACGGTGCGCGGCGCGGCTGGTCGTGCCACCGGCACGGCCAGGCCGGGATCGACCGGAAGCCGGGCCGGAAGCTGATCGGCCAGCCAATCCATCAGCGTGGCGACATCCGGCGCCACACCAGGCGCTGCCGGAAACACCGCCGCATCTTCGGCCGGCAGCTTGTCGATGACGGAGAGCCGGGTCGGAACAGTCGTGCCATGCTTGGCATAGACCGATCCGTCGATGGCGGCGGAGAAACAGACGCGGCCGCGTTCCTGCAGCCGGGTCCAGGAGGCGGTCCAGGCCGGATTGTCGGGTGCGAAACTCGCCCCGGTGATGGTCACGAGCCGCCCGCCGGGCGCCAGGCGCGCCAGCGCCGAGGCGACATGGCGGAAGGCGGCCTCGGTCCTGCGGCCCACGACATTGGCCATGACCGAGAACGGCGGGTTCATCAGCACCACGGTCGGGATCAGGCCGGCATCGAAATGATCGTCGATCTGCGCGGCGTCGAACCGGGTGACGGACAGGGCCGGAAAGAGGGAAGACAAGAGACTGGCTCGCGCCTCGGCGAGTTCGTTGACGAGCAGCGTGCCCCCGGCGATCTCGGCCAGGATGGCGAGGAGCCCGGTTCCGGCCGAGGGCTCCAACACACGGTCGGCGGGCGTGATCGCCGCCGCCGTCATCGCTGCGAACCCAAGCGGGATCGGGGTCGAGAACTGCTGGAAGGTCTGGGCTTCCTCGGACCGGCGCGTATGCGTCGGCATCAGGCCAGCGATCTTGCCGAGCTGCGGCAGGATCGCCGCCGGAGACCCGGCCTTACGGAAAAGCGCATTGCCGTATTTGCGCAGGAAGAGAACGGTCGCCGCCTCGCAGGCGTCATAGGCCAGCTTCCAGGTCCAGGCGCCAGTGGCGTCGGACGCGCCGAAGGCTGCTTCCATGGCAGCGCGCAGGGCGGCGGCATCGACACGCTGGCCGTGTTCCAGATGCGGCAGCAGCAGTCCGGCCGCGGCGAAGACGCGCGATGCGGTCTCGGCGTCATGGTCGAGCGGAAGCGGCGCGGTGGCGGACGCCGCCGCGGATGCGGAAATCATGTTCATCAGGGTTCCTCGGGAGAGCGGAAAAGGACCGAGCCGCGCAGCGCTCTCTCTCGACCGCACAGGCTCCAGTCCCTTCCGGCCCCACTCTCCCTCTGAAACCGTGGCGCCGGCTGGCATGAAGCAAGCGCCCGGCCGTCAGGCGGGGCGCTTGTCGAAATCAGCCGAACCGGCGGCCGGAGGCGGTGAAGGTGTAGTCGTTGGCGATGATGCTCTCGTCGACCGCCTCGTCCGAGGTCAGGTATTCGTGTTCGCGTTCAAGCTGACGATAGAGCCAGCGGGCGAGATCGCGCAGCGCCTCGATGACGATATCCTCGGCATCGGCGGTCATGTCCTGATATGTCGGACTGTCGCGGTCGACGGAAATCGCCATGCAATATTCGTGGTGATAGCGACCGCGATGCGTTGCCTCGGCGCGAAGCTGGTAGAAATTCCGCCGCTGCACGGATTGAAGGGCGTCGGCGATGCCATGCAAGGTCGTGTCCTGTGGCGCATGGGTCCGAATCTCGGCCGAGGCGTTCTTCCGGTAGGAATAGTAGCCCTCGAAGCAGGCACCATCGCCTTGCGACCAGAAGCCTGAGAAGAAGATGCAGGGCTTCTGTCGCGATCCGCCTCCCATCACACGCACGGAACGGGTCTTGAAGTCGATGCCGAGGATCTCCGCGATCTGCTGGAAGTCCTCATAGACGGCATCATTCCAGTCGTAGCCGAAGCCGCCCTCGCAATACCACGCACGAGCCTTGTCCTTCGCCTCGTCGGAAAGCTCGGCGAGCCGATAGACGGTGGTTTCGATGACTTCAGGCATCGGGATCACCGCCATCTAGAACCTCGGCGAGCCAGCCATCGGTATAGGTCCAGGCGATCGTCTTGCCGGTGGCGAGGTCGAGAACATGCGCACCACCGCCAAAGGCGTTGACCCGAGCTTGCGAGCATGTGGTGGCATACTGGAAGCCCCATAGGCCGGTCAGGCGGAACGCGGCCGCGCAGCGTTTGATGAACTGGATCACATGCTCGGGGTCGCCGGTCTCATCATCGCGTATCCAGAGCTGGGTGCCGCCATGCTCGGGCTGGATCGACAGGAGGAATCCTTCCGAGGGAGGATCTTCGGCGGCATTTTCCTCCGACAGCGCGTTGTAGAGGTCGAGCGCGTGGGCGGCGTTTTCCGGGGTGCCTACGTCGAGCAGGCAGGAGAAATGGGTGAAATAGTTGGCCATGTCGGGCTCCTGAAACGAGAAAGCCCGGCGCGGGGCCAGGCGAGGATGTGGAAGAGGGTGTCAGGCGGCCTGCGGCAGACGCAGAAGGTCCGCGGCAGTCTCGCGCCAATAGGGATCGACCAGCCGTGCCTCGAGCAGGCTCGCGCGATAACGATGATCGCGGGCTGCCCTGTGATCAGCCCGACCGGAGGCGGCGAAGGCCAGCCCGCGCAAGCGGCTGGCTTCGGTGACGATGCGGCGGGCCTCCGCGTCTGAGGCGACCGGCTGCTGCCAGACGATGATTCCAGCCCGGACCTCTCCAGCGAGAACCAGACCGAGATCGCCGTCCTGAATGACAATGACACGCGGGCGAAAGCGCAGCGTATCATCCGTGCTGATACCAATATCGCCGTGCGCCACGCGCTGGCTGGCAAGGATCACCGCTTCTTCGACGGACGCGGACTGGCCGATGATGACCGTGCGGTCGAATTCATTGGCGCCGTCGAGGCCTTTATAACCGGCGGTGCCGATGCAGGAGAGACGAAGCGGCAGCTTCTGCGCATGGCGAAGCCGAGGCAGCACCTCGCGCGTGATGATGGCGCCGATGGCGGTAAAACCGGGCTGGTGGGAAAGGGTCATGGGGCTTGCTCCACGACGGGCGGCGGAAGCCTCTCTTCCGCCTGCAACCCGTCACGGCCAACCGGCCCGCCCTCTCACTCTTCTGGGTCGGGGTGGTTCAGCACCACGGTTCTCGGCGGCCCGCCCAGGTTCGGGCCAGCCCCTCGCTGACGAGAATGTCTCCGACATCGCGGCCCTCGACGCGGATCGCCGCCAGGGTCCGACCATAGCGGTCCGTCCCCTGGCGCAGGATTTCGACCCGCTGGCCGTTAAGTAGCCCGGCCAGCCTGATCTTCGATTGCAGCGCTAGATCGGTTTCATACGCGCATTGCCCCTCGATCTCGGGGGCGTCTATGTTGAAGATCCGGACCGCCTCGGATTGCCGCGTCGTGCCGAGCCGGATGGAATCCCCGTCCCAGACACGGATCTCGGCGGATTCGCAAGACGCCGTGCAGAGCAGGACGGAAACGACGATATGGCTGAGCATGGCGAATGGCTTTCATCTTGAAGGAGCGAAATCGGTGGGATCGCCGACGGTTCTTTCCGATGCGGGTCGAGATCGCAACGCGAACCGGCAGGCAAGCGGCAATCGGCGGCGATTGTCGGGAGAAGGCCCGGCTGCGACTGGGCGGCGGGCCGTCGGGGTGAGGCGCTTTCGCGCCTTACCCGAAGGGATCCAGTTCCAGCTTCACCATTTCCTCGTCGCCATCGAACTCATCGGCGGGCATAGCGCCATGGGTGCCGTCCCCGGCCTGAAACACAATGATCGAAACCATCAGCGTGGTGGCGAGGCTGGCGGCGAAGGCGGTGGCATCTGCATAGGACATGGGTTCCGGCTCCTGTCTTGGGAGGCAGGGGACCATCCCCCGCGCGACAGGCGCCCGAAGTGTCCGACCGGATCTGCAATCACCCTCGGGCGTTCGGGCTTGTCCCGAATCCGCGAGGGCGGCACGCGCAGCGTCAAGCCGACCCCTTGGGGTTGATTGCCAAAGAGACGGATCGGACCAGGGTTTGCGAATGGAAGCGGGGGTGGTTCTTTGCCCCTGACAGGTTGCCGGTGCCCTGTCGCAGATGCCTCGCCGTGCCAGCCTTGCGACCGCGCTGGCTTTGGGATCGTGTTCCAGGCCGGGGGCGGCATCCATTATCCGCAAATTCGAAGGGATGGCGCAATGGTGAAGCAGGGGCTGAATCCCTCGCGGCATGCGCCGCGCCCGTCAGTCCAGGTCTCGGAAATATCGCGTGCGGGGCGTCAGTCCCAGAACCCGTCGGCGATCTCGCGCGCGATCATGGCCCGGGCCTTCATCATCACATCGTCGCCGGACGTATCGATATGCCCGTAGAAGCGGGTCCGGGCACCGTGTGCGGTCCAGTCGGCATAGCGACAATATTCGCGGATATCGAGCCGGAAGGCGCGCATGTCCTCGGCCCAATGGGGTTTCGGCTCCACGATGACCGTAATGCCGCCGCGCGTTTCCTTCCAGGGGAGCGACCGCTCCGAGGGCGGATTGCGGCGGTCCTCGGCGAAGATTTCATCGGCGCTCATCATGGTGTGCCCCCGCCTTCGATATCCGGATCGAGGCTCCCGGGATCATCGGAGACCTCACCGCGGGTTTTGAGAATGCAGTTCTCTATGGTGAAGAACTCTTCGCCGTGGTCCAGCATTCGGTCGAAGTATTCCTCGCCGATCTCATCGTCCGGCGGCGCAGCGTCGCAATAAGCATTGTTCCACCATGCCTTGGCAATGGCCGTGCGCCAGCTCAGGGCATGATCTCTGTCAGCATAGACACGGACATCCATTCCGTGGGGGTGTTCGTAGATTGCGACGTGAACGGCCTGCGGCGCGGATGGGCCGGGAGCGGGTTTGGTGTCGGTCGGCATTGTCATCTCTCCTGAAATGAAACAGGCCCGCCGTCCTGCGACAGCGGGCCAGGGGAATGGTAGTGAGCGGATCGGTCAGGCCACGCGGCCCTCGACCGAACCAGCTTCCTGCACCGTGACCTCCTCGATACGTGCGCGGCTATATCCGGTCTTGCTGGCCAGCCAGGCTTCGGCAGCCTCCCTGTTTTCGGCGAGATGCAGCATCTCGATGCCGTCGCCGATGCTTTGGACAACACGGGCCTGACCGGCTTTCGGGCGCTCCTTGACCCGGAAGCGCAGGCCGGTGTCGATGTCAAAGGTGCGTCGAACGGTCAGGACGATGACGCCCCGACCGCCGTAGTCCGCGATATGCAGGGTGAAGGTGGGCGGGAAGCTGTGGCTCGCCCGCACTTGGCCGGGCCGCTTTTCGACGAGACGCCCAGAACCATTGGTATTGAGCCAGGCCGAGAGCTTTCTCCTGAAGCGATCCGGAGGCCGGGGTGTTTCGTCGAAAAATTCCACAACGCTGCCCAAGGGGGCGATATCATAGATGAGGGAAGCGGACATGATCTGTCTCCTGAAACGAGAATGGCCCGGCGCGAGGCCGGGCCTGTGAGGGATGGAAAAGCGTCGCCCTAACGGCGGGCCGCAGGAAAATGCAGCCAGTTGCGGATCTTGCAGGGGTCTTCAAACCGTTCGACGATGAAAGGCATGACACCGTGATGTTCGCGGAATGCCTTGAGTAAAATCTCGGCATCGCTGTCCTCTTCCAGCGCGAAGAGGCAACCATCCGGTGCAAAACAGGAAGAGGGCGAGATCCGCGCGGCTTTCAGGCCATAGGCGCGGTATCTCTCGGGTGTGACAAGCAGCCAGCCGTGACCCGGATCGGCGACGAAAACGACTTCGGATGCCGGGGAACGGGCCAGCGCGAAGTCGTCCCCGCCGCAACCAGGGCAGGTTCTGGGACTTCGAACCGACCGAATATCGGCACGGCATGAGGTGCAGACGAAGGGAAGCGTGACCGTCACGATAGCGGTGCGGGCGCCGGCGAACAGGGTTGAGCGGGCTTGCTGGGTCATTTCGGTGATCTCCTGGACGGGATGGGGGAACCGGCGAACTCTCTCGATCCCTCCGGTTGGGCCGCTCGTAGAGCGCGTTAATCCCAAAGGCGACGCAATGGGCGAGCAGCGCCTGACGGCTGGCCTCGTCGAGCGCGGCGAGCCAGTCCCACAGCGCATCCTCGCCAGTCGGCAGGTCGACCTTCCAGTCCTCGTGCCGCTGATCGACGGATTTTGCGTAGGGCATGTCGCCCAGATCCTTGCCCTGATCGCGGAAATAAACTTCGCGGACCGAGGCTTGCAGGCAGGCGCCCGAGGTGTTGGGGCTGTGGAAGGTATCGCGCACCAACTTATGCAGGAGCGCGGTGAAGGCGACCTGCGGGTTAGCACCAACCGCCTCGCGCAGCGCCAGCGAGCGGTGTGCGGTCAGTTCGATCATCAGCCGTTCGGGCAGCGGCTTGATGACATCTTCCTCCTCCTCGTCCTCCGGCTCGGGCGACTGGCCGCCGATAGTGATAATGGCGCCGGCATTCCCGCCCGAAGCCGCGGCGGCCTGGGGATCGCCCGCGACAGAGCCGTTTTCACCTTCACCTCCGAGCGGGGCCTCATCCTCGGGCCGGACATAGCCGCGGTCGATGAAGGCCCCGCCATCCCGGGCGATGCTGACGAAGACACCGGCACGGGCGATCTCGGCGGGATCGTAGATGACGGCACGCTTCTCGAAGGCTTCAAGCGTCGTCTCGATCTCGCCGAGGCGCTGGTCGATTTCATCGGGCAGTTCGTCAGCACCCTCATACTCAGCCTCGATCCGGTCGTACTCCTCGCGCAGCGCCTCACGAGCGGCCCGCTCCTCGTCACTCAGATCGATATAGGTGAAATCGAGCGCGCGCAGGCCGCGATCATAGCCGTAGGGCAGATCGGCATCGACGGTGATCCATTTCCAGCCCTCGGCAGCGATTTCATCAGCAACGGCCTTGAGCTTCCCGGACACCAGGCGATCGAGAAGCGCGGGATCCTGCAGCCAGCCGCCGCCATCCTGCTGGAAGAGGTCCCGCAGGATGAGACCGCCCGCCTCTTCATAAGCCTCGACGCCGACGAACAGGACCCGTCTGTCCTCGGCCGGAACCGTGGTTTCGGTTAGCAGTTTGCGGATGTGCCAAGGCTGGCGGCTGTAGGATTGCTGGATCGCCTCCCAGACCTGTTGCTGACGGGCATGGTCGGGATTGACTGTGAAGGCCATCAGCTCTTCGAGCGTCATGCCGTCCTCGGCATAGATATCGAGAAGCGCGGGGGCGACCGAAGCCAGGCGCAGGCGCTGCTTGACCACCTGGAGGGTGGTGAAGAAGGCGCTGGCGATTTCCTCCTCGGTCATCCCCTTGCTGCGCATGTCTAGGAAAGCCCTGAATTGGTCGAGAGGATGCAGTGGCACCCGCTGGGTGTTCTCGGCCAGACTGTCATCCTCGGCGAGAATGGAGGTCGAGGGATCGCGGACCACACAGGGCACCGGCGCCGTCTTGGCGAGGCGCTTCTGCTTCACCAGAAGCGCGAGGGCCTGATAACGGCGGCCCCCGGCGGGCACCTCATACATGCCGGTCTCGGCGCCTTCGGCATCCAGGACCGGGCGGACGTTGAGGCTCTGGAGAAGTGTGCCACGGCGGGCGATATCCTCCGCCAGTTCTTCTACCGAGATGCCGGCCTTGATGCGCCGGACGTTCGACTGGCTCAGCAAGAGCTTATTGAAGGGGATGTCCTCGCGCAGCACCTCGAGCCACGACGCGATGTAGTCGGCATGGCGCACGGTCGGCATGATGCCGAGCGAGGCGCAGCAGAACGCGGCGCTCATCTCGGCGATCAGCTCCTCGAAGGCGTATTTCTTCGTGCCGAAGCTGCCGGAGAAATCACGGGCCAGACGGGACGCATGGCCGGTGGCGTGACCCAGCTCATGCAGGGCCGTCCGGTGCCAGTTGATCGACTCGAAGAAGGCTTGCGGCGGCGGCACGACCACATGGTCGAGGGCCGGGACGTAATAGGCGCGATCCCCGCCGATGCGGAAGTCGATGCCGGTCGCCCTGATCAGCGTCTCGACCCTCGGCTCTATAAGGCCGGGTGGTGGGGACGGTATGGCGACAGCGATGTCCTCGGGCAGCCCGTCGCATTGCGCGGTGTTGAACACGGTGAAGCGCTTCAGGAAGGCAATCTTCCCCGGCTCTTCCCCGGTTTCGCGCGCGCGCCGCTTTTCGTCCTCGGGCGTGAAGCGGTCGGCATAGACGACGGTGGTGCCGCGCTCGCCCTTGCGGACATTGCCGCCGAGCGACTGCGCCTGACGGTAGGTGAGCCAGCCCTGTCCGGGGAAGCCGTGCTGGATAACCGCGCCCCAGAGGATCAGGATATTGATGCCGCTATAGATGCGGCCGGTGCTGGCGTTCTGCGGCAGGCCGAGAGGAGCGCCCACCGTGGCCTTGCCCCATGGCTGCGCCCAAGGGAAGCGACCGGCCTCCAGTTCGGCGATGATCTTGTCGGTGATTTCGTCATAGAGGTTCGTCCGGTCCGAGCCGGCGCTTGGGGTGCGGTCATGTCTCGACATCGCGGTTCTCCGCGACGGGCGCCGTCGGACTCTCCTCCGGCTTTCAACCCGTCACGGCAAACCCCGTCCGCACTCTCACTCTAAAGGGGGCGTTGCGGGGTCTCCCCGCAGAAGGGGGTGCGCCGGCAACGCAGTGCCGGCCAGGGGGAAGGCTTTCCCCTCAGAAAAGCTAAAACATCGATGGCAATGGGCCGGAAGTCCTTACGGAGCATCCATTGGGCTGGCCGCGCCCCGCGCTAATTCCAAACTTGGGCCCCTGTGGCACTCGCATGAAACCTTTGGCAGAAAACGCACGCAGAAAAAATTTGCAAATGCCGCAGGCTCAACGGTCAATCCTCAAAGAGACGTCCGTCAACCGCCTTTGAGAACCTGAGAAAAGCGGTAATGCTGTCAAAAATAAACCGCGCCTCGTCCATGCCAACGAGAGTCTCGTTGTCATGAGCTAAAGACTGATCATTTCGGATCGGGTTCATCGCTTCAAAAATCGAGATTGAACTCTTCACGATTCGCTCAGAAAGTGGGGTAAGGTTATGATGTTGCTGTAGTAGCTTGACATATTTCCCTACGCGAGAGTGTAACGGGTCGTCTTTGCCGCAGTCAGCGCCACCGTGCTTGCGGATCAGGGCCGCAAAGCGCTTCATACAGTAGGTGTGCAGCCTGTCCAGTGCCGTCTGCGGCTTCTTTGCGTCCAAATCTCGGCGGATAGATGCGACCAACTCTTCGAGCGTTTCATTGGGCTCGAACGCCTCAATACTCGACGTATCGATCTGGTCTGTTTGTCCCTCGAACCGGGCCACGGTCGAGTAGTAGAGTTTCCTGATCTGGTCCTCACCACGCAGAACGGCGTACGACGCCTCCGCGTCACGATACTCCCAGAGTTCCCGAAGAACCTTCGCGACCATGCCAGACGGGGCACGTTCGATGAACGAACGGAGCCTCTTCGCTTTTGAGGTCCCACGACCGTTAAAGAGTGTCGAGTTCGCGGACGGATCGATATTCACGGTCTCGAAGAAGAAATCATCAAATGTCCTGTCGCTAAAATTAAGGACATATCCGCTCTCCATCCCCAATGCCCGTTCTAAGCTCTCTCGCTCTAGACGAGGGATGAGCTGCTCATATTTTTTTCCAGACACTATCCTGCACACCCCGATTCAATAAGCTGAGAAGTGTTCTACGTGATCCTATTGCCCTGATCCACAGACTGTGTCGCGGCAAAACGAAAGGTCAGTTTCAGTATGTAGCGGTGCGACATAAATTTCCGTTTGCCCCATTCCTTCACCTGAAATCCCGCGTCCTCACCCTGATCCCGGTGCTGCGCGGATCTTGCGCCGACGAACCGTGCCGGAACTCGTCGCCTCGGCCATAAGGGAGCGGAAACGCCTCGTCCCGCTCGCCGACACTGGCCAGGTCGCGCGAAAGGTCCGCGATCCGGTGCGCCACCAGATGCACCACCTCGCCCTCGCGCTGGATGCGGCCATGGACCGCGATCATGCCGGAGGCCAGGATCACCCGGCGGAACTGCTCAAACGTCTTCTTCCAGACGACGACATTGGCGATACCGCTCTCGTCCTCCAGGGTGATGAACATCACCCCCTTGGCCGAACCGGGGCGCTGGCGCACGAGAATGATGCCTGCGGCCTCCAGCCAACGCCGGTCGCGCGACCCCATCGCCTCGGCGCAGGTGACGATCCGCCGATTGGCGAGATCGTCGCGCAGAAAGGCGACCGGATGGTGGCGCAGCGACAAGCCGGTATGGCCGTAATCCTCCACCACCTCCCGGCCCGCCGTCATCGGGCGCAGCGCGATTGTAGGCTCGGACATCTCCGCTACCATCGCCCCGTCACGTCGGGAGGCGGCGGCGAAGAGGGGCAGTTCTTCGTCGCGCAATCCCTTGATGGCCCAAAGCGCCTCGCGCCGGGCCAGCCCAAGGGCCGGAAGGAACCCATCCGCCTCCGCGATGGCGGTGAGGGCCGCGACGGGAACGCCTGCTCGCCGCCAGAGATCCTCGACCGAAACGAAGGCGTCCTCGCCGCGTGCGGCGACGATGGCGGCAGCATGGGCATTGGCAAGACCTTTGACCCTGCTCAGGCCCAGCCTGACGGCGAAGCGGCTCTCGTCGGCAGTCGGCTCCAGCGTGCAATCCCAGCGGCTGGCATTAACGCAGACCGGCCGAATCTCGATGCCATGTTCGCGGGCATCGCGCACGATCTGCGCCGGCGCATAGAAGCCCATCGGCTGGCTGTTCAGCAGGGCGGCGCAGAAGGCGTCGGGATGCCAGCACTTCAGCCAGGCGGAGGCATAGGCGACCAGAGCGAAGCTGGCGGCATGGCTTTCGGGAAAGCCGTAGGAGCCGAAGCCCTCCAACTGCCGGAAAGTGCGTTCGGCAAAATCCTGTTGGTAGCCCTTCTCCACCATGCCCGAGATCAGCTTGTCGCGGAACTTCGAGACGCCGCCGGTGTGTTTGAAGGTGGCCATGGACTTGCGCAGCATGTCGGCCTCGCCGGGGGTGAAGCCCGCACATTCGATGGCGACCCGCATGGCCTGTTCCTGGAACAACGGCACACCGAGCGTCTTGCCCAGCACCTTTTCCAGTTCGGGGGTCGGATAGACGACATCTTCCAGCCCCGCCCGCCTGCGCAGATAGGGATGGACCATATCTCCCTGAATCGGGCCGGGCCGGACGATGGCGACCTGCACAACCAGGTCGTAATAGGTCCGGGGCTTTAGCCTCGGCAGCATGGACATCTGCGCTCGGCTCTCGATCTGGAAAGTGCCTAAAGTGTCGGCCTTGCGGATCATCGCATAGGTGCGGGGATCTTCGGCCGGGATGGTGGCCAGGTCGAGGTCGACGCCCTTGTGTTCGGCGATGAGATCGAGCCCCCGGCGCATGCAGGTCAGCATGCCGAGGGCCAGCACATCGACCTTCATGAAGCGCAGCGCGTCGATATCGTCCTTGTCCCATTCGATGATCTGGCGATCCTGCATTGCCGCCGGCTCAATCGGCACCAGTTCGTCCAGGCGATCATGCGTCAGCACGAAGCCGCCGGGATGTTGCGACAGATGCCGGGGAGCCCCCAGAAGTTGGGCGGCAAGCTCCAGTGTCAGCCGCAGCCGCCGATCCTCGCTGTTCAGGTTCAGCTCGCGCAGATCATGGGCGGTGACGCCGTCGGCCCAATGGCCCAACTGACGGGACAGGGTCTGGATCAGATCTTCAGGCAACCCCAGGGCTTTGCCGACATCGCGCAAAGCCCCCTTGGCGCGATAGCGGCTGACGGTGGCTGTCAGGGCGGCGCGGTCGCGGCCGTAATTCTCATAGACCCACTGGATGACTTCCTCGCGGCGTTCATGCTCGAAATCCACATCGATATCGGGCGGCTCGCGCCGTTCCTCGGAGACGAAGCGCTCGAACAGAAGATCGTTGCGGCCGGGGTCGATGGCGGTGATGCCCAGGACGTAGCAAACGGCACTGTTGGCCGCCGACCCGCGCCCCTGGCACAAGATCCTTTGTGACCGGGCATATTGGACGATGCTGTGGACGGTGAGGAAATAGGGCGCGTAATCGAGCTTCCCGATCAGCCCTAACTCATGGTGCAGCGCCGCGACCACCTCATCCGGCACGCCTTCAGGGTAGCGGATGGCCGCGCCCTCCCAGGTCAGGCGCTCCAGCGTTTGCTGCGGCGTCAGCGCCGGATCGGGGCGTTCCTCGGGATATTGATAGCGCAGCTCGTCGAGGCTGAAGCGGCAGCGGTCGGCGATTTCCAGTGTCCGGGCCAGCGCCTCGGGCCAGCGCGCGAAGAGCCGGTGCATCTCTGCCGGAGGCTTCAGATAGCGGTCTGCATGGCGCTCGCGCCGAATGCCGAGGGCGTCGATCGTGGTGTTGTGGCGGATCGCCGTCACAACGTCCTGAAGCCTGCGGCGGGACGGTTCATGGAAGAGGACGTCATTGGTGACGATCGTCGGCACGCCGAAGCGCTGCGCCAGCATGGAGAGGTCCCAGAGCCGCATCTGGTCGTTGGGCCGCCGCCGCAGGGACAGGGCCAGATAGGCGCGGGTGCCGAAGGCATCGCGCATCCGGCGCAGCCGCAAGCCGCACTCATCGTCGGCCAGATCAGGCAACAGCACCGCGACCAGCCCCTCGCCATAGGCCACCAGGTCGGACCATTCGAGATGGCACCGCCCTTTGCCGGCCCGCCCCTTGCCGAGTGTCAGCAGGCGGCAGAGCCGGGAATAGGCTTCCCTGTCGGTGGGGTAGACCAGCAGTGACATGCCGCAGGCGAGATCGAGGCGGCAGCCCACGATGAGCCGCACCCCGGTCGCCTTCGCTGCCTCATGCGCACGCACCATCCCGGCGAGCGTATTGCGGTCCGCCACGGCCAGCGCCTCGATGCCCATCAGGGCGGCGGTGGCGAAGAGTTCCTCGGGTGAGGAGGCCCCGCGCAGGAAGGAGAAATGGCTGGTCACCTGAAGCTCTGCATAGCGGGGGGCGCTCATCCGAACACCCCATGCAGGAACCAGCGATGCGAGCCGGTGGCGGCATCCTCGCCATCGCCGGCGCGGAAGATCCAGAAGCGCTCGCCGGCCTCATCCTCGATGCGGAAATAGTCGCGCACGGCGGCCAGTTCGGCGTCGCGTTTCCACCACTCCCCGAAGATTCGCTCAGGACCGTCGGCCCGCCGGACGCGGCGGCGAATGCCGCGCCAGGAGATCCAGTTCGGCGGATGGTCGGGCAACAGCGCCATGGTCTCAATCGGCTCGGGCCGCAGCAGCAGGCGCGCGGGGCGCGGCCAGTGATCAGGCCAGCCCGCGCCGGTGTCCTCGGCCAGCGCCGGGATGCGGCAAACCGAGCGTTCGGGCACGTCGCTGGCGACGGGAGCGAAACGATAGACTGCCCGCGCGCCTACCCGATTGGCGAGCGTGTCGATCAGGCCGGACAGATCGGGCTCAGCCGCCTCGATCAGGCTGCTTGCCACCTGTTTCGCGGCCAGGGGCTCGGCAATTGTCGCCGCCAGGGACATGATTTCGATGCCAAGGCCGGGGTCGATGGTTTCGATCTTGTCGCAGAGCAGCCGGGTCAGGCGTTTTGGGTCGCGCACCGGCCGGGCAAGACCGATGCGGACGGTTTCCATGCGATTGTCGACGCGCTGGCAGAGGAGATCGAGGCGGCGCGCGCCGAGCCCGCGTTGCTCCAGGGCGGCACAAAGAGCATCGACCAGCTTTCCGATATAGCGGGCGATGGTTTCGGCAGCGGCGATGGGTTCTGCGAAACTGCGCCGCGACTCGATCATATCCTCGGGCCGGAGGGGGATGATCGGCTCGGCGGCCTCGCCAAGCGCCTGATCCAGCCTGCGGCAGAGTTCCGGCCCGAAGCGCCGGGTCAACGGTGCGCGCGGCTGACCGATCAGGTCGCCGATGCGGGCGAAACCCAGATCGCGCAGCCCGGCCGAGATCGAGGGCGAAAGGCGCAGCGCTTCGAGCGGCAGCGGCGAGAGGCGGACCTCGGTCGTGCCCGATGCTGCGATCAGCGAGGGATCGGCAGCATAGCGCGCCAGCGCATGCGCGGAGCCCCACGTGTCCGCCAGGGCGGCGCGGGCAGTAATCCCCGAGAAGGTGAGGCGCCCGACGAGGGCATCCAGCATGGCCGCCTCGCCGCCGTGTAGGTGATCTGCGCCGGTGGAGTCGATGACGATCCCCTCCAGGCCATCGACGGCGACGATCGGGCTGAATCGTTGCAAGACCCACAACACCAGGCGTTCGAGGCTTTCCGCATCGGCCTGCGGGTCGGCGGGTTCGATCACCAGCCCCGGCACCAGCGCCTGCGCCTTGGTGACGGGCATGCCGACATGCAGGCCGAGGGCCTGCGCGGCGGCATCGGCTGCCGTCACCACCCGGCGATTGCGGTCCCTGCCCGCAATGATCAGCGGCGCGTCAGCCGGCGGCGCTGCGTCGCCAGTCTTCCGCCGCAGCCGGTCCACCGGCCAAGTCGGCAGGAAGACCGAGATGACCCGAGCCATCGCATGCCTCCAGTTCGATATCGAGGGATTCGCCTGCCCGCGCCCGGACCAGCTCGATCAGCCAGCGCGCACGGGCCACGCCGGGCACCGGCTGGGTGGCGGAGGGCAGCACCGAGACGCGCCAGCGCGTCATCGCGGCCGTCGGCTGCCCGAAATCGCTGGCCTCCGATTGCCGCCGCCAGCGACGGAGGGCGATGGCGATGGTGCCCGATTCCTTGGCGGCCAGATGCAGCCGCCGCGAGGCGGTCATCGGTAGCCGGGCAATATCGCCGACCACCGCGCCCAGCCCTTCATAGCGCAGACCTTCCTCCATACAGGCCAGGACCGACTTGTCGTCGCCGGCCTCGACATGGATCACCCGGTCTGGCGGCAGGCCAGCCTGTTCGAGGCCCGGCGCGAAGAGATCCTGCTGCGCCACGCACCACAGAACCTTGCCCTGGGTTCGCGCCGCGATGCCCGCAACGAAACAGGCCGCCGCCGCACCGTCCACTGCGCCATTGCCGCCGCCCGCCACCTCATGCAGGCAGCCGAGCGCCAGCCCGCCACCGGGCAGCCTGCGATCGAGCTGGGGGATGCCAAAGGGAAGAGCCTCATGCCGGCGCGCGCCGTCGCCTTCAAGCTGTGCAATGCGCGTGCGAAGCGCCGTAATGGCAGAACTGGTGGCGCGCTCGTGCATCGGGAAGGTCGGCTCCGGGTCTTTCCAAGGGCAAATCCTGCTGCTATGTTCTCTATCTGTTCCGAGATGGTGCGAGAGTCAATGCAAGTCGGCGAAGATGTGACCGGAAGCCACCGCGGACCTTCTGCGCTATGATCGGCGTAAAAGCGGAGAAGCGGTTTTGTGTAATCTCTACAACATCACGACCAACCAGCAGGCGATCAGGGATTTCGTGACGCTGACCCTTGACAGCCTGGGCAATCTGGAACCCTCGCTCGACGTCTATCCCGACCGGCCCGCGCCAGTGGTGCGCAACATCGGGGGCGGACGCGAGCTCGCCGCACTGACCTGGGGCATGCCGACGCCGGCCGAACATCTCAAGACACCGGACGCCCCGGATACTGGCGTCACCAATGTGCGCAAGACCTGGATCAGGCACTGGCAACAATGGCTCGGCGTCGCAAACCGCTGCGTGGTCCCCGCGACGGCATTTTCAGAATATGGCCAGACCCCCGATCCGGTGACGAAGCGTAAACCGCTCTACTGGTTCGGGTTGGACGAGACGCAGCCCCTCTTCTTCTTCGCGGGGATCTGGACGCAATGGGAGGGCACTCGTGGCTCGAACCGCACGCCGCGGCCGGGCACCCATGACCTTTTCGCCTTTCTCACCACCGACGCCAACGATGTCGTCAAGCCGATCCATCCCAAAGCCATGCCGGTGGTCCTGACCAGCCGGGAAGAGGTGGAAATCTGGCTGACCGCCGATTGGCACGAGGCCAAGGCCCTGCAACGTCCACTGTCCTCGGACCTGCTTGAGATCATCGAGGCACCGGCCGGTCGGGTAGGCTGATATCGCGTCATGCCGGAACCGTGGGACCAGCCAGAGGGAGCAGTTGAATCAGGCGGCAGGGTTCGCAGGATTCTGCATATCGATATGGACGCCTTCTATGCCTCGGTCGAGCAGCGCGATAACCCCGAGCTTCGCGGCAAGCCCGTCGCAGTCGGCGGTTCGGCCGCGCGCGGCGTGGTCGCCGCCGCCAGTTACGAGGCGCGTGTCTTCGGTGTGCGCTCGGCCATGCCCTCGGTCACGGCGAAGCGGCGCTGCCCGGACCTGATCTTCGTGAAGCCGCGCTTCGAGGTCTATCGGGCCGTGTCCAACCAGATCCGCGAGGTCTTCGCTGAGCATACAGACCTGATCGAGCCGCTGTCGCTGGACGAAGCCTATCTGGATGTGACGGAAAACAAACGAGGCATCCCCGTTGCAACGGAGATCGCACAGATTATCCGCGCCCGGATCAAGGAGGTGACGGACCTCAACGCCTCGGCCGGGATCAGCTATTGCAAGTTCCTCGCCAAGATGGCGAGCGATCTGAACAAGCCCAATGGCCAGGCGGTGATCACGCCCTCGGGGGGACCGCAATTCGTGGCCGAGCTGCCGGTCAAGAAATTCCATGGCGTCGGCCCGGCCACGGCGGCAAAGATGGAGCGGCTGGGCATCCTCACCGGCGCGGACCTGCGCAAGAAGTCGGCGGAGTTCCTGCGCGAGCATTTCGGGAAGTCCGGAGACTGGTATTACCGGATTTCGCGCGGCATCGACAATCGCCCGGTGGAACCCCACCGGGAGCGCAAATCCATCGGCGCCGAGGACACGTTCTCGGAGGATATCTTCGCCCTCAATCCGGCGAAGGCCGAGATCGAGGCGCTGGCAACCAAGGTCTGGCGTAGTTGCGAGGCGAAGGACTTGACCGGCCGCACCGTGACGCTGAAGGTGAAATACGCCGATTTCCAGCAGATCACCCGCAGCCGGACGATCGGCCGAAGCGTGCGCGACGCCGGGGAGTTGGCCGGCATCGCCTCGATATTGCTGGAGCGATTGTTTCCCGTCGAAAAGGGCATACGCCTCCTCGGCGTCACGCTATCCTCGCTGGAGGCGCAGGGAGAGGAACCAGCCGTCATGCAACTCAGCCTCGGACTGCCGGGCTTGTCGTTTGCAGACACAGAGACACGTCGGAGCATCGTTGGTCCGCAAACACCGAGCAACAGCTTGCCGAAATCGTGGAGCTGATCGCGCCGCAAGGCCATTTCGCCGTGATAGATGACCCGGCCGCGCTCGATATCAATCCGCTCAAGCGCAAAAGCGCGTCGGTGCATTTGGCGTTCATGTTCACGGGCTCGATGTCCGGCATCGCCGATATTGCGGAACCGGGGACGTTGCTGAACGACCTCTCGCGTGTGGTCGATGAGGGCGCAAGCCGCACACTGGCGGAATACTTCAGACCGATCAATGCGACGAACCTTAAGCGTGCATGCCCTGATCGAAAGCGGCAAGGCCAAAGGCAAGATCGCGTCGGAGGGTTTTAGGAGCGACGGGATACCGAGGGCGTGGCGGAATGCGCCGCCGCCCTCGGCCTGTGTCCCCAACGCTGCAGCTTCACGAGACTGAGGACACTTGATTTGTTGCCGACGTCGGCCACCGTCAAGCGGCAAGGGGCTGCTTTTCGTCGCTGGGGAGATCGTCATTACCTGCGGCCTTCTGGAGGAACCGCGCCAGCGATGCTTTGCGGGAGTCGCGATCAAGGGCATAGGTGGTTTGCTTGAACTCTATGCCGTCGAGAAGACCTTGGATGTAGCCCGCGATGGTATCGGCCGCCATGATGAGAGCAGTATCGAGTGTGTGGATGTAGTTGCTCGTGACCGAACCCTTAGCATGTCCGACAAGGGCCGCGATGGTAATCTCCGTAAAGCCAAGATCATTCGCCACGCTGGCGAAGCTGTGGCGAAGGACGTGCGGCGTAACATCGGCGAGCGGCGAGTTTTCGAAGATCTTTTTCCAATGGTTTGGGAAGCTGCCGAACGCCTTATCCTCGTCACGGCCGGGAAAGACAAAGCTGCCGGCACGCAACTTGGCACGCTCTTCCAAATACTCCACGACAGGTAGCCCGATGGGCCGAATCGAATAGCCTTCCTTACTGTCTTCAAGCCGCAGACAACTGGCCTGGCCGTCGACCTCGCTCCAACGTAGCCCGATCATCTCGGATCGGCGGCAGCCCGTCATAGTGATCTGACGGATGATCTCGACCGTCATCGCGTGATTCTCGCTCTGAGCCGCGTCACGCAACATGGCACCAAGTAGTCGATACTCCGCTTCGGACAGCCTACGCTTGCGGACATTATCTTTCGGCTTCTTGATGCCATGCGCCGGATTTCGGTCTATGATCCCGGCGTCGATAGCGTAGGTGAGTATACCGCCAAGCAGCCCAACGGCTCGGGCGGCAGTCCCGGGACCACCCCGGACAATCGCCTTGCCCCTGAGCTTGTTGGTTTTGACAGAGACCCGAGTTTTGCCCGCCATGACATCTTTAAGAAGTTTGTTGACGTCGGACTTGGTCAAGTCATTCACACGGCGACTGCCCAAAATCGGGACGATGTGTCGATTGATCCGGCCGGTATCGGTCACCATCGTGCTGTGTTTCTTCGGACGACCGCCTTTCCCCATGATCAGGCCGGCGTTCATGTCATTCAGGTAGAGGGTGCAAAGCTCCTTAACTGTGATTGCCTTGCGGTCGAGCTGCTTTTCCTCTGCCGGGTTTTCGCCACGCGCGATCCGGCCGAGTTGGACTTTCGCCTCTTGGCGGGCAAGTTCCGGCGTCCAGACGCCATGCAGTCCGATAGTGTAGCGCCGCGACCGACCTCCTTGGCGATACTGAATAACATAGCTGCGCTTACCTGATGTAAAGACGCGGAGCCCGAAACCGGGTAGTTCATCGTCCCAGATCACGTAATCACTGACGCGGCTTTCAGCAGCGTCCACAACCCGTTTTGTCAGCTTAGCCATGGACTTCCTCCGTCACATGCATGAACACCCGCGTAAGCACCACGTAAGCAGCAGGGCGAAAACCGTGGCGAACAGAAGGATAGGCTTGTCGGCGAAGGAAATCAAATTCCTTTTTATTTACAGTAAGATAGCGCAGCATAGCGTGCTCCTTTCGGTAATCGACGGAGCTAGTCGTAATCCCTCCGAAGGCAGAGGCCAGAGGTTCGAATCCTCTCGGGTGCGCCATTTTTATTCAAAACTGTGAACATCGCTGATTTTCAGCTCGGAGCGGTGGCCATCGTTTTCAGCAATGGCGACTTTGCCCCATGATGCGAACTCGTTATCGGCAACCTCGACCAGACATACCGCAGGTCATCCTACCGCCGAACGTCATAAAGGGCGGATTGCTGCCGTTCGCTGCGCAGGCCCCGAACGGCAGCAATGCGAAGCGGAACAGATTGGTCTTCTTGAAGAGATCACATCAGCCGCCGCGGTGTCGGCCGGGCGGTTATCTTCTCTAATCGGCTGGTGAAGCAATGAAAGCTGACTTCAGGACGCCTTCTCTTAACATGCGGTCTGAGGCTACAACCTTTCCGACAAGGCAATTCAAATTGACTGCCGCAAACCGACATTCTCCAAGTGGCCTGCCGCTTGACTTCAAGATCGCCTGATTTTGCTCGCTGGGCAAGCGTTTTTCGCCCCGAGCGGTGTCTGTCGTCG
>NZ_JBHRXJ010000018.1:0-62272 GCF_042648425.1 Paracoccus mangrovi
CTCTAAACGATCAAAAAAAGCACCGCAGATCACCGCGATGCTCTTGGCGCGGGGTAGAGCAGCCCGGTAGCTCGTCAGGCTCATAACCTGAAGGTCATAGGTTCAAATCCTATCCCCGCAACCAAAATTACAAACGATATCAGACGCTTAGAACCCGACCTAAACAGTCGGGTTTGCGCTTTTGAAATTCTTGTCAACACATGGTCAACGTTTTACCAGGCCGCCACCGACGGGCCACATGATCGCGCTCTGGCCTTGCGAAACTTGCTGTGGCAGCATCGCGCCATGATCAAGTTCCGCGCTCTTCCAGATGACCATCCTGACCTGAGGCACTCGCCGCTCTTGCGCGCGGCGCTGCTGACGCTTCGCTACGCGCAGGAGCACGGTGCCATCGGCCTGACCAAGACCATGGCCTTCAAGCGCGTCTTCCGTGCACTGGGCGGTCGAGCATTTTGACTGGCCAGGAAAGAGCACGGAAGAAATATTCCGATATAACAAGGTCATCAATGAATATGAATTCCCGCCGCTCGGGGTGCTGCACCAGCTTCTGATCACCCTGCGCCTCGGCCGACACTTCAAGGGCGAATTCCGCCTGACCAAGCGCGGCGCCGAATACGCGGGCGCGCCTGCTCGGCTGTTTGCCGAACTCACCTCGTTCTTCGTTCTCCAGATCGACCATTCCTCCTACGCCCGTTTTGAGGATCGCCCCTTCGGGAAGTGGGATGTGTGGATGAACGTCATCAACGTCGAGGCTGACCATGGCACCACCGAGCGGGTCTTGTTCGCGGCATTCTATGGCGAGAACCATGATTGGGACAATGCGGGGTGGCGCGAGATGGCCGCGTTCTCTTCCTGCGTCCTTAGACCGCTTGAATGGGCGGGATTGATTACCGAGACCTGTGAAGTAGGCGATGGCAAGCCTGTGTACCACGTATTCAGAACGCCGCTCTGGCGCAGCGCGCTAAAGCTCGACACCGATGACATTCTACGCCGCGTCTCAATGGAGTAGGTCGACTTGTTCGGCCCAAAGCAGCCGGTCGCCCCTCCCGGCGCATGCCGCCAAAGCGGCCGCTCAAGCGTGCCGCAGCGATGGACCGCAGTTGCTCGCGATTGCTTGCTCTCGTCGTTACGGATAGGCACATCTGCAAGGCCGATGAGCATATCGCTCGCCGCCTCAATCAAGTTTTTTCTAGGAGGGATCCGTGCCGGCCATTGAAGTAGAAATAGCTCCACCTGCAAATTGGCAGGACTTTGAAAGGCTCACCCTCGACATTGCAAAGGTGCAGTGGAAGGACGACTATGCAGAAAGGAATGGGCGCCAGGGACAAGCCCAGGCTGGTGTCGACGTGTATGGATACAACTTCAATCAGCAAGAGCGCGTCGGAATTCAGTGCAAGAAGAAGAATAGTTCAGGGGTTCCCTCTAAACAGCTGTCCGTTGCGGAGATCGATTCTGAGGTCGAAGCTGCGAAGAACTTTTCCCCAAAACTCGACCGCTTCATAATTGCAACCACTGGCCCGAGAGACGCGAACCTTCAGGATCATGTGAGGAATCTAGATCCATCAGGACTTCACTTCCGGGTTTCTCTGATGTTTTGGGAGGACTACCAAGAGTTTCTCAACAATCACACCGATTTGATGTATAGATACTACAAGGACGTGCTGGAGTACCGTGCGAAGTACAACCCGATAGAGCATTACTTACTTATGCTTAGCATGGCGTTCGATAGGCCGGCTCTACGAACTCCATTTCATCTTGAGAATCGAGCCACGGATTTCATTCAAGCGATTTCCGACACTCAGAACGCAATTTCCACAGGTCGCCTGAAAGACCGAGATGGTAGAGTTATAGACGAATGCAAAATCCCTAAGCCAAAGATCAAGGGGATAACAAAAGCGGGTAACCATCTGCAGAAGGCTCGTGAGATTGCGACGGCAGCCATTTCAGAGAACTTGATTGTGGAACACCAAGCTGTGATGGAGATTAAATCGCCACAAGTTGTTGATCAACTGAATGCGCATCGGAAAAAGGCCGTTGACCTCCTCAATATTGAGCTCAAAGCAAATGGTTTGGGAGAGGTCGAATTTAACGGATTTTGAATATAGGAACGAATTCAAGCCGACGCTGCCCCCTGTGCGGCTTTATTCAGGTTTGCCGCGGCTTCTGCCGCACCGGCGAAGTGCTTCAGCAAGCTGTCGCTTGGCTGAATGTCTCAGAAGGGGCTCGAACCGGACACTCTCTGAAAAGCGCGGGAAGGTACGAAGTTTGCGACCTTACCCGTTGTCTATGCGCGGAGGCGTCGCCGTCCGTCGTCCGCTTCCTGCGCATCTTGCCGTCCTTGTGGCGCGAGGCGAACAGCCGCTAGCGCCGATTGCTGCTGGAGCGCTGCTGCAACCTCACCGTCCGCTTACCGCCCTTACCGGCACGCCCGCGCCTGTTCGCGTAACACGGCGTAGTCGCTGAGCATCCGGACGACGACGGCCCCCTCCGGCAGTGCCTCGACTTCGTCAGCCGCGCGCGCCTGTTCAGCGCTGGTGTATTCGACCACGGGTGGGCAGGGTGCGCGGGTCTCAGAACCTGCCGTCGCGCAACCGGTCAGCCAGAGCGTCACGATCAGCAGGGCGACGGGCGGCAGCGTCGAGCATTTGGCGGTGGATGGCATCGTTTCTTTCTCGGGCATCAAGCCGTTCGGCAGCGCGCCCGGCGCGTTCACCGGCACGGCGCAGGTTCAGAAGGAACAGCAGGATCGCTGCGGCGGCGAGGATGAGGCCCAGCGCCTTGCGCGCCGGGCCATGGGTCAGAAGCAAGCCGATCATCTCTGGCCCTGTCTCCAGTCGTCCAGCCGGGCGTGGATGGTGACGGCGATGCCGATCAGCGCGATGGCGATCAGCACCCACCGCAGAGTGTCGAGATAGGGCACCAGTGGCTGGATGGTGGATTGGGTTTCGGCGAGGACGCCCCTCACAGCATCCACCCCGGCCGCACCGACGGTCGCCGCCCCAGCCGCACCGCCGCCGCGCAGGGTGCGGCTTTCCGACAGGACTTCGCGCGCAGGCGGCAGTTCCGGGGCGAAGGGCACGGGCCGCGCCGGGAAGGGATCGCCCCAGGACCGGGCAGGACCAAGGTCGATGTGCATGAAGCCCGAGCGGGGATAGTATCCGAACCCCAGGAACCCGACCGCGCGCGCCGCCGCCTCGAAGGCTGCGGGATCGTGGTTCGACATGGCGATGTCGAAAGCGGTGGCCTGCATGTGTTTCGAGGCCGGGGCCCCTCCCACGGCACGATTGTGTTCCGGGCTGCGATAGGCCGAGCGGACGATCAGCGGCTTGCCCAGCCGGTTGCGCAGGGCCTGCAGCTTGTCCATGGCCTCGGTGTTGATCTTGATCGCGCCGGTGCCGCGGCAAGCGATTTCGGCGGCCGAGAAGTTCGGCCAGCGCCAGGCGCTCGCGGGCACATCGCGCCAATGGGGATAGGTCAGGGTCGGCATTGTGGTGGATCCTCCAAATGAAAAACCCGCCCCCGCGCGGCAAGGCCGCGCAGACTTTAGGTTCTGGCGGGCATTGCCCGCCGGGGGCGGGGGACATGGTCGTTGTGGTGTGGTCGCCAGGCGGTCAGTCGGATCGGCCGCGCTGGAAGGCGTCGAACAGCATGTCCCGCATGGATCGGATGTCCGTCTCGATCCGGTCGAGGCGGTCGCCATCCACCTTGCGATCTTCGCTGCGCTGCTTGTCGGAGCGGTCGCGTTCGGTGATGAGTTCGCGATCAAGACGATCCAGCAGGGCCTCGTTGGTGAAGGCCTTGCGCGTGATCGCCGCGATCAGGGCCATGGTGCCGCCGATCAGGGCAGTCAGCGCGGCGGTGATCCCGTGGTCCCGAAAGGCCCGCGCGACCTCCCCGGCAAGAGTGGTCTGGTCGTTCATGATGGTCCTTTCATTGCCGCAGGCTGCGGTCGGTCAGAAATCGGTTTCCAGGTAGACCCCGGCACAGTCGTAGGCGACGGCGGCGGCCGTCGCGCCGGTGTTCATGAAGAGGCGCGGTGACAGGAATTGCGTGTTGGCTGGCAGGTCGGCGGTGATCTCCTGCTCGAAAACCGCGCCGGAGACCTCGTCGACAACGCGCACCCAGACGGATGACCCGTTCGGCGGCGCGGCGATGAACAGGGTCAGCACGCCGCCCGTGGCGATGGCGAAACTCGCCCCCATGTCGGTCAGGGTCGGTGCGCCGGTGCCGTCGTTCGCGACAAGCTGCCAGCGGGTGTGCGTCCCGCGCTGGAAGCCGATACCGATGCAGTTGATGGCGGCAGCGAGCGTCAGGGTGGTGGCCAGCGCTGCGGTCGATCCATAGAGGCCGAAGAACCCCATGCCAGTCGCTTGCAACGTCGTCAGCGAAATCCGCGTCACGAAGGTCCAGCCGCCGAGGCCCGCGGCGTTGCCGCGCCAGCAGGCCCAGCCTGCGGAGCGCTGATCGGCGACCGAGTCCACGACGGCCGCCGAGGTCAGACGCCAGCGGCGCATGCTGGCGGCCAGGTTCGTGGCGGCCAGCGTCGGGTGCGAGACGGTGCCGACCGAGGTGATCGGCAGGCCTTCGGTCGTGATCGTGGTGCTGACCGAGGGCGACCAGTTGGCGATGCGGTTCACCCCGAAATGCGGCTGCAGGGGGAAGTCCCGGCCCGAGGGTCGCATGACGTCGATCCACGGCGCGCCTGCGCGGTTCCGGGCATAGACGGTTGCCTTCCCTGCGGGCGGCGGGGTCGGCGCTGCGGCCAGACCTGGCAGGACAGTGGGCTGCGGCAGTTCCACCTGGCCGCTGGTGCGGTCGATCCTGATCGCGTCGAAAAAGGCCGAGCCATCCGGGCTGACCTTGAAGCTGAAATCGTCATTCCCGAGCAACCCGATGAGGGCGCGGGCCGAGAAGCCGGTCTTGAACGCGAAGGCAGCGTCATTCCCGGCAGCGGCCTTGTTGACCGTCGCTTCGATCCCTGCGCCCGCATTGTTCAGCAGCGCGGCGGGTGTGTTGATGGAGAGCCGGTTGTAGCTGTCGGCCGTGGCCCCGCCGAGACCCAGAAGCTGCGCGGCTAGGTTCGCCTGCGGCATGCCGACTTGCGTGACGGCATTGGCGAAGGTGACGGTCGGCGTGTTGATGACGGTCGTCCCGCCCGCGCCAGCCGTGGCGGAGCCGATGTTCACGACGGTGGTCGATCCAGAGACGCCGCCCGTGCCGATGTTCACGGTCTTGGTGACGCCGGTGGTCGTGGCGCCGGTGCCCATTCCGTAGGTCGCGGTCGTCGTAGCCGTGCCGATCGAGGCGCTGGCGGCCGAAACGGTGACCGTGCCCGAAGCGGTCAGCGTCCCCGAGAAGGTCTTGTTCCCGGTGAATGTCTGGGTGCCTGCCAGGATCGCCAGTTCCGAGGAAGTGTTGGGCAGCGTGAAACTGCGCGTCGTTCCGGCGCTGATGCCCGCCAGCGAGAAGGTGGCCTTCTTCGTCGGGTCCGCATCGTTGACGAGGCTGAACACGGCGTCCGACACCTCGCTTGGCTCGCCCAAGACCTCCCAGGCGCTGCCGGTCCAGACGAGGAACAGGCCCTCGTCCGCGACCCAGACCATCCAGCCGGTGCGCGGGACGAGGCGGATCCACCCGCCGTCGATCCAGAAGGCGATGTTCAAGTCCCACCCAGCCCAGAGGCCGGTGGCGCCCGATGCCACAAGATGCCGGTTCCCATCGGCGGGGCTGGCGGGCGGGGCCGTCCGCGTGCGGTCGAGAACGGAAAGCTGAACCATGGCGTCGAGCAGGCGCAGGGCCTCGTTGTGGGTGACATGCTTCTGGGCTTGGGCCGCTAGAAGGTAGGGCAGGCCCAGATGGGTCGTGGTGTCGGACATGGGAAATCCCGTCAGAACTGGAGGGTCACGGTCGCGGGTGTGCCGCGGCCGAGGCGGTTCGAGAGTTGGAAGATGCGGATCACAAGCGTTTGGCCGGGCCCTAGCGGCGCGCCCCAATCGGCGCTCTGCTGTGCGGCGGTGTAGAGGACAGAAGCTATGCCGCTGGTCAGGGTGCGCTTGACGCTCGTGCCGTCTAGGATCTGCACGTCGTAGCTTTCCAGCTCCTCGCCCAGCGGCACCTCGACCTGCTCCCAGGCATCGGCCAACAGCGCGCGAGACCGCCGCGTCCAACGGATGGTCAGATCGCCCGGGCTGCGGGCGACCCGCCACGGCTGCTCGACATGCACCGGTGCGAAGGGGACAAGCCCACGGCCAGTGGGGGTGAAGCCCAGCGCGGCGTAGCTGTCATCCGTGACAGAACGTGCGGTCGGGCCGACCCGCCAGTTCCACGGCAGGCCGAGGTCAGCCTCGGCGATGGACAGTGAGGCCAGCGTAACATCCAGCACGACGACCCGAGCCCCGGCCGGTGCCGGATTGCCCATGGCATGTTCCGTTCCGCGCTGGCCACGCAGCAGACGGGTCAGTCGGTAGCGGCCGGAGGCGATCAGTTCGGCTTGGCCAGCCTGGACAATCTCCCACTGGTCAACGGCGCTCTCGACCGCCAGCGCATTTGCCCCGCCGAACAGCGCGACGTCGGTCACGCTTTCCAGCTTTCCAGCCAGCAGATCGACGACCAGCGCGTTGCCCAGATCGAAGCGCGAGGTCGGACCCGGAAAGAAGTCGAAGGCCAGCGTGCCGACCCGCGCCCGACTGCCGAAGGTCGTGAGCAACGCGAACCCATCTGTCGAGGCGCTGCGGAACACCGCGATCTCGCCCGGCCAGGGGCTGGCATGGGCGGCGATCAAGGGGCGATGCGCGGGCTGGTCCTCGGAAATCTGCGGCAGGTCCAGCATCACCACCTCGGGCGTGCCGAAGACGACGGGGCTCGCGAGCGACGCCGGGCGGGGATCACCGGGTGGCAGGTCATAGGCGGCGCGGTCCTGGCGGACAGCCTCGATCCCGCGCGCTTCCGCATCCGCGACCGAGACGAGGCGGAATTCCACCTCACGACCGTCATGCGCCAGCCGGATCACGTCGGCCGGATCGAGGGAAAGGCGCGAGGGCGGCAGGCGGAAGGTGGCGCTCTCGCGACCGATCCACGCCTCCATCAGCGCACGGCGGCAGCGGCGTTCGGCCTCCTCGGGCGGGATTGCCATGGGGAAGGACTCGGAGGCGATGCGGGTGGTGTCGACTGTGATCCTTCGCGCTTCTACTAGCGCGGCATCATAGTCCTCATCCGCCCGCGCGACCTGCCACTTCAGCGCCTGCGGCAGTTCGGTCTCCTGACCGCGGATCAGTTCGAAGGCCTCGCCCTCACGACTGGCCACCAGATCATCCACCGTCAAGGTCACGCTCGATGCCCGCCCGCGCATGACGAAACGGATCACGCCCTCGGTCTCGATGGCGTCGAAGCCGAAATGCCGTGCCAGCGTGGAAATCGACGCGCGGGGGCTTTCCAGCGCGCCGATCACATAGCCCTCCACCGCGCCCCAGAGGCCGGTGACGTCGATCAACGCCTCATCGAGCCCGGCGCGCAGGCAGAGGTGACGCACAAGGGCGGCGAGCGACACCGCGCCCAACCGCCCGGTCAGCCAGTGCCCGAGCCTCCAGTTGGGGCCATCGGTCCAGACCCCGGTCAGTTCGGGAAAGAACGGATAGGGCCGGGCATCCCAGGTCCAGGCGGCGCATTCCGGGACGTGGACCATCCGGCCGCCGTAGATGGCCGAAACTGGATTGTTGGCCGGGGTTCCCCACCAGAGATAGCTGGCCTCGAGATAGGCGCGCTGGATCGCGTCATCGCGCCAGCCGCGCGAGAAGTAGGGCGTGAAGCTCTCGGACGACTTCGGGTCGAAGAAGACGTTCGGCTGGTTCGTGCCCCGGTCGATGGCGGGGCACCCCAGTTCCGTGAACCACACGGGCTTCGACTGCGGCACCCATGCGGTCGGCGTACCGCTTTCCACCCCACCCGGTCGGTTGAAATGCGGGTTCGACCACCAGGCGCGCAGATCCTTGTAGCGGAAGACCCACGGCTTGCCCGCGGCTCCATCCGTGATGGGGGTCCGGATCTGTGCCGACCGGTCGGCGGCCGAGGCGTAGAACCAGTCGAAGCCCTCGCCACCCGCGATGTTCGCCTTCAGGTAGCCCCGGTCATGGATCGCGGGCCAGCCTTGCAGGGCATCGGCATGGTCGAAGCCGTCGCGCCAGTCGGAGAGAGGCATGTAGTTGTCGATGCCGATGAAATCGATGTTGGCGTCCGACCAGAGCGGGTCGAGGTGGAAATAGACGTCTCCCGTGCCGTCGCCGGGCCGGTGGCCGAAGTATTCCGACCAGTCGGAAGCATAGCCCACCTTGGTGCCCGGCCCGAGGATCGCCTTCACGTCCGCCGCCAGCGCCTTGAAGGCGGTAACGGCCGGATAGGCACTGGCGCTGGAGCGGATCGTCGTCAGACCGCGCATCTCGGTCCCGATCAGGAAGGCATCGACACCTCCCGCCACCGTGCAGAGATGTGCGTAGTGCAGGATCATCCGGCGCAGGCCCCAATCGCCTGCGGGGCCGGTCCAGCTGACGGTGTCGCCCGACACCGCGAACTGCGCCGGGGTGGCCGCGCCGAAGAAGGCCGAGACCTGCGTGGCCGCAGCGGCGGTCTTGTCGGCCGTCGCGGCAAAGCCTGCCGCCGGGGAACAGGTGATCCGGCCCCGCCACGGGAAACTCGGCTGGCCCGGCGTCGCGGCATTCGCGCTGTAGGGGTTCGGCAGCGTGTTCCCGGGCGGGACGTCCATCAGCAGGAACGGATAGAACGTCACCCGCAGCCCGCGCGCCCTCATCTCGCGGATGGCCTGCACCACCGCGAAATCCGCAGGCGTGCCACCGTAGACCGGACGGTCCTCGGCGTCACGGCTCACCAGATGCGCATTCGCCCGCGCCACGCCGTTGACCGCCCACACCTTCGGGCTGGTGACCTTGGTCGAAACCTCCACGCCGGGCTTGATCGTGCAGTTGCCCGCGCGCAGATCGTTGCCGAACCAGGCGACGACCAGGCTGACGCTCTCCACGGCCGGGGCCATGGCCTGCAGACGGTCCAGCGCCACGACGATGTCGGCCTCATCGGGCAGCGCGTTCAGGTTCTCGGCGGAGGTCGTGCCGCCGGTGGTCTGGCCGAAGACCGTGGTCGTGGCGCCCACGGTCTTGCGAACAGCCTCGGTCGCATAGGTGAACTCGCCCGAGGCCGGGATCATGGTCACGGCCTTGACCAGCCCTTCGGCGGTGTCGGGATCCGCGAGCGGCCGGAAGACCTCGAAGGACAGTTGCGGCAGGCGGTTGCCGTAGGTCGAGAGCGGCAGTTCCTCGAAGACGACGTAGGCCGTGCCGCGGTAGGCGGGCGTATTGGCCGCGCCCATCTTCGCCGAAATGTACGGGTCCGCGGTCTGGGTCTCGTTCCCCGGATACCAGCGCCAGGTGATGCCGGTCATGTCGAGCGGCTTGCCATCGGCCCAGATGCGGCCGATGCCAGTGATCGGGCCTTCGCAAAGGGCGACCGCGAAGGACGCATAGTAGAGGTATTCGGTCGTCTGGACCTTGCCGCCGCCCCCGCCCTTGCCGCCGCCCTGTGTCGTGGTCTTCGTCTCCTCGCGGAAATCGGTCGCCCAGATGATGTTGCCGCCGATGCGCATGCGGCCGTAGAGGCGCGGGATGATCGCCCCTTCGGTGGCCGAAGTGATGCGCAGGCTGTCGAGGCGCTGACCCTCGATCTTCTGAGCCGGGGCCAGCGAGGAGACGATCCAGCTGTCAACCACCGACCCGATGGTCGATCCGATGAAGCCGCCGATGGCTGCGCCAGAGAAGCCGAGGATCGCGCCGCCAAAGGCCCCGCCGATGGCGGAACCGACAGCGCCGAGGACAAGCGTGGCCATGGCGGAAACTCAGCGTGCGGGAAACAGGAAGGCGAAGGCGATGCGGCGTCGCCATGCGGGCGTCAGCGGTTCCTCGATCACGCCGAGGCGTTCGTAGGCGTGAAGGAAGGTGTCGGCCCCGGTCAGGATCCCGACATGCTTGGCGATGGCGCGGGGCATCATGCGGAAGAGGACCAGCGCGCCGGGTGGGGCATCGGCGGGTGCGACTTCCTGCATCATCGCCCGCGCCCCATCTGCCAGCACCTCACTCGGCCCAGTCTCGCCCCAGTCCCGGCTGTAGGGCGGGATCGGGAACGGTTCCGGCCCGACCACCTCGCGCCAGACGCCCCGTGCCAGGCCGAGGCAATCGCAGCCGACCCCGCGCAGGCTGGCCTGGTCGTGATAGGGTGTGCCGAGCCAGGACCGCGCGACGGCGATGACGCGGCCGGGGTCGGCGGTATTCACAGCACCGCTCCCTTGTGGCCGCCATCCTTGGTGGCGTAGCGCAGCCCGTTCGGCGGGCAGACAGTCCCCCGGACTGTCTGCTTGTCCGCCTCACCCTGACCCGGAATGTGCGTCACAACACAGCTCCTTCATGGCCACCATCTTTGGTGGCGTAGCGAAGGACTGCGTCCTGCCCTGGGATATGTGGAAAGCCGCGGAAGTTGGAGACATTGGCGAACTTCGCGCCGCAGGTCGCGATCCGCTTGTCACAGCCCGCCCGGACCACGAAAGCGTCCGTCGCCGAGATCGGTCGCACCGGGGCTTCCAGCGGGGTCAGGATCGCCACGCCGTCGACGAGGTCATGCGACAGCACCTCGACGCGCCGCCCTGCATTCGCCCCGGTTGACCATTCGACCAGCCCGAAGGCGAACCAGCCCGCCGCGAAGCTGCCGAGGCCGGAAGCGGTGAAGGCCCGATCGCGCAGCACATCGATGATCGCGCCGGTCCCCTTGAAGGCCGCGGCCTCAAGGTTGACGCCACAGCGCGCATCGCCCAGCGCTGCATCGCAGCTCGCCTGAAACGTCCGCCCGACTGTCTGGCCGAGGACATGTGCCAGTGACCGTACTTCGGCCACGAAGGCCAGCCGCCCGCGCCTGATCTGTCCGATGGCCCCGCGACGCAGCAGCACGCGCTGCGAAGGTGCCGACCAGTTCACCCGCCAGACCTCGACCGCTGCATTATCCCAACGGCCATCGAGGATGTCGGTCTCGGTGATCCGGTCCGACGACAGCACGCCTTGCGCGTCCTGCGCGTCGACCGAGAGGTCCGATCCCGAGCGCACTTCGGAGGCGGTCAGCCCGCTTTCCGGCTCGAACTCGGTGCTGTCGAACGACAGGGGCCGGTCGTGGTCCGTGAAGCCGAACGTCACGCCATCGGCGCGGGTGATGCGCCAGCACCAGGACAGAGTGGTGGTACCGTCGTCGAGATGCGCCTGCACCGCCGTGTTCAGGGTCTTCATGTGCGGATTTCCACGAGGGGGATCGAGGTGATGGAGCCCAGGCGTTCGAGGTCGAGGGTGACGTCGAGAGCGTCGGTGTCGAAGCGGACGGGGACGTCGAATTCGAAGCCTGCGGTGATGGCGACGCCTGCCACCGGGGCGGTGGTGAAAGTGACGAGGCCGGTCGTGGTCGAAACTGACCAGCCGGAAGCCTGTGGCGTGCCGTTCAGGGCGATGGTGACGGTTCCCGCGACGGGCTTGGTGATAACCCGCGTCCAGGCCTGCGCGCCGGAGGTGTATCGCTTGGTGAGCTGGAACTGCGTGGTCGACCCGTTGCCAGTGCCGATGGGCTGATTGGTCTCGCCGGGCGACTGCGACGGCAGGCAGGACTTGAAGTCGGCCCAGTCCTTGAAGCGGAAGTCGTGCAGGCGGCCGTTCCTTGCCTCGAAGAAGGCGACGACCGCCGCCAGATCGTCGGCGCGGCGGATGCCATAGGCGACGTCATAGCGGCGGCGCGAATTGGCCCAGCTGGCGTTGCGTTCCTCCGCCCCGCTTGCCAGCTCGACGATCTGGGTGCGGCGCTCTGGGCCACCCCGCGCGCCCCGACTGATGTTGTCCGGAAACCGGACCTCGTGAAATGCCATTACATCCCCCTTCGACCGAGCGAGACTGCCCGGGCGATGTCGCTGGCGACCTGCGTGCGGGACTGGCGGAAGCTCTCGGCGTCGCGGGCGTTGATCGTGACGTTGACGGTGGACGCACCCGACTGGCCGTATCCCGCCGCTTCCCTGCGCGAGAGGACCCGCTCCCCGCGTTGCAGTATCGCGGGCACCTCGTCGGGCCGCAGCCCGGCCCAGCCACCGTTGTGCATGCGCGGCGCGCCCGCGAAGGCCAAGGCCGGGACCATCCGGCCGGGACCTGGGGCGCCGACCATGCCGCCCGCATGCAGGATATTGGCGAAGATGCCGCCCGCGCCGCCCAGCGCGCCGGAAAGGGCGTTCGCAATCGGGCCGAGGATGAAACGCCGCGCTGCCAGCTTCGCGAGGTCAGCGATCATGGACGTGACTAGGTCGCGGAAGTCGAGCTTTCCGGTCTTTACGAAGTCTCCGATGGCGTTCTCGGCACTCTGAAACGCGCCCACCAGCGCGCTGCCGACGTCTCCGCCAATATCGCGCGCCTTGGCGGCATAGTCGGCGAGTGCGGCAGTGACGGCTTGCCAGCCGGAGAGCGCAGTGTCTGCACCCTCCGCCGCAGCAGCCCCCGCCTCGCGCGCGGCCCCGCCAGCACCATCGGCGGCGGTGGCGGTGTCGTTCAGCCCCGTGGTCAAGGCATCGGCCGAGGCGGCGGCATCTGCCAGCGCGGTCTCGGCCTCCGTCCCGGTGCCGGTCACCGCATCCTTCAGGGCCTGCCAGCTGGCGAGTGGCCGACCGGCAGCGTCAGCCAGCATGCCTGCGGCCTCGCGATAGCCGTCGGCCCGGGCGCGGGCATCCTCGGCCATGGCACCGAGGCCGAGGTCAGGCGGCTCGAGGTAAGTCCGCGACAGCGCGGCCGAGAAGGCATCCGCGGCAGCGGCACCAGCAGCGGTCGCGGCTCCCTCAAACGGGTTGCCAATGCGGCCCAGTTCCACCGGATCGAGAATGCCGATCCGCACGCCACCTTCGCCGGTGGCCCATTCGGGCAGCAGGGCCAGCGCAGCGTTCAAGGTCTCGATGAAGCTGTTGATGCGCGTGACGACGCCGTTCAGCATCGCCTCGACGCCGGAGATCAACCCGTTTGCCGCCTGGAAGGCGAAGTCGCCGATGGCGCCCGGCAGACTGCCCCAGATCGCCACCGCCGCGTCATAAGCCCCCTGGAAGATCGCGGCTGTCCGGTCGCCGAAGCGGACGACGCCCGCGATGGTGCCTTCCAAGGCCGATAGCCCCGCCGCCTTCAGCGCCTCCCATCCGGCCGCCATCCGCGCCAATGCCGCATCCAGCGACAGACCGATGCGCGACCAGACCTCGCGGGCCAGATCGCCGAGGAGGCGAAACGCCTCGCCCACACCGCCGACCCGGGCGACGAGTTGCGAGAACTGATAGACCAGCTCTCCCGCGCCGACGATCAGCGCACCGATGCCGGTCCGGATCAGGGCGCCGCGCAGGAAGACCAGCGCCGTGGCGAGGCCGCGCACCGACAGGGCCGCGGCGGTCATCCCGGCCACCCAGCGTCCTGCCATGACGGCGGCGAAAGTGGCGGCGTAGGAGGCAAGTCGGCCGAGGTTGCCGATCAACGCGTCGATGGCCGAGCGCAGGATGCCACCGTCGGACGCGAGGGCCACGAAGGCATTGGCCAGCGCCTCAATGGTCGGGGCGACCGCCACGGCGATCCGGTTGCGCAGACCCTCGAAGACGAGGGAAACGGTGCCCAGCGCCAGTTGCGTGCGGCGCAGCGCCTCGAGCGCATCGCCGTCCAGAACCGCGCCAAGGTCGGATGCCTGGTCGCCAAGTCGGGCCATCTCGGCCCCGCCGTTCCGCAGAAGCGGCAGGAGGCGGGTGGCGTCCGAGGCCATGGCCTCGAGATAGAAGGTCATTTCCTGCTGGCTCAGGCCTGCCCGCTCCAACGTGTCGACGTACAGCTGCAGTGCTTCCGGCCCCGACAGCCGAGCGAACTGGTCGGCCGTGACGCCCACTCGCGGGGCCACGTTCTCGAAGAAATCCGCCATCGGCCCGCCGCCGGTCTGCAGGAAGTCGCCCACCCGGTCGTTCACGTCCTTCAGGATGTCGGCCAGCTTCTCCTGCTCGATGCCGACCGTCCGCGCCCCGGCCGACCAGCGTTGCAGCGCCTCGGGCGTCGCATTGGCAACCTGCGCAAACTGCCTGATCTGTGCGGCACTCTCGACCGTCGTGCGAACGATCAGCCCGAGCGAGGCCGTGGCAGCGGCCGCAGCGGCCCCGAGGGCAAGCCCCGCCCGGCGCGCAAAGGCGGCCAGCCGGGTGTTGGCCAGTTCCATCTCGCGCGACAGGCGGCCAAAGCCACGGGCACCGGCTTCGCCGACGCCTTCCAGTTCGGCGCGCACGCGGCGTCCGCCCTCCGCCACGAGGCGGACGGAGACCTTCTTTTCGGCCATGAGGAAAACCTTGACTCTGTGGTAAGTGCTTAGGGCGGAGGGCAGGACTTGGAGTCTCTGTTTCAATTGCCAAAGGACTGACGATGATCGGCCAAAGCCAAAGCACGCAGCACGGCGATGAAGAACCCAAGCCCACCGATCAAGCGGGGCTCGGGTTGCCACTGCGTGGATTTGATGAGCGCGAGGAGGCACAGTCCCGTTCGCTTCCGGCAAAGCAGGACCTGAAGGGACTGGCGCGTGGGGCTGTACCAAACGGCTATCGGGATCGATCCGATCGAACCTGAATCATGCGCGCGGCGCGCCGGTTGGTCTCATGGCGTCAGATCGGGGTCATCGCCGTTGAACGCTCGGCCATCTGCTCGTTGAGTTTGCGCACCATCACCGCCTCGATTTCGGGCAGCAGCTCCGCGGCGATCAGGGCGTTGACGCCCAGCGCCCGCGCCAGCGTGAGGGCCGCGCCCATGTCCCACCCGATCACGGCGCCCGGCGCGATGCGCAGCTGACCGCCGAGGCGCTGGGTCAGGTCCCAGACCTGCCAGCCCTCGACTGTCAGCGGCCGGTTCAGTCTTGCGGGGCAGTCCGGGCAGGGGCCTGCACAGGCCGCGCAGTAGCCGTCGCCCCCGCCGAAGGACCAGTCGGCGAGGGCGCGGAGGCGTTTTTTTCCTGATCCAGCATCAGGCCGCGGGCGACGTATTGCGCCTGGAAGGCCTCGAAGACCGGCCAGATTTCCAGAAGTGCGTCGATCCCGGCCGGGCTGACGGGCATGAGGTTGCCGTCATCGTCGCCGACCCCTTCCCAATCCAGAACGGCGCGACGGGCGACGGCCTTGGCCATCGCGAGGGCCATGTCCTCCTGGCTGGAGGTTTCCGACAGGCCATCGATGGCGGGATCGGCGCGGGCGGAGACCATCAGCGCGGTGGTCAGTGGGGCCACCAGGACGCGCAGGCCGGGTAGCAGGTCCAGCCACTCGGGCCGGTTGGACAGGTTCAGGCGGATCATGGTCAGTATCCTGCAAGGGTGTTGACGAGGACGGCGGTGCACATGCGGGCGGGGCTGGTGGCGCGGGCCGCCTGCCAGTCGAAGGTGGCCTGAATGCCCTGGGGTCCGGGGATCTCGATCCGCGGGACGGGCAGGTAGACGGCATGGGCGGTGAAGATGAAACTGGCATTGGCCCCGAGGCTGTAGGCGAACTCGAGCTCGCAGGGCGTGCCGTCAATGGCTTGGGTGACGAGGGCGCTATCGGCGAAACGCACCTCGATCCGGCCGGTCAGTGCCGCCATGCCGGGATCGGCTCCCTCGATCTTGCCGTCGTTGCGGATGGTCTCGATCCGGTCGAGGCCGTTGGCATAGGTGATCTCGGCCGAGACCACATTGCCCAGCGCCGTGCCGTTGCGCTTCACCACGCCGTTGAAATGGCCGAAGCGCTGCAGGCCCAGCGCGGTCGGCGTGCCCGCGGCCGTGGTGGCAGCGATGGCCTCGCCCTGCGCAATCAGCCGTGCCGTGGCCGTCAGCAAGCCTGAGCGGCTCATCTGCCAGCTGAGCTGGTCCATCACGCAGCCCGCATACATCGCGAAGCGCGGTACCTCGGGCATGGCCACCTCGATGGCCATGGAGGGCAGGGTCCAGTTTCCCGACTGGAAGGTGTGGGTTTTGGGCGTGGTGCCGGTCGTGGTCGGGGATCCGAAAGCAGCCTTCAGCCAGAAGCCAAATGCCTCCACATCGATCGGCACGACCACCTCGCCATCGGCGGTGACCGCGTCCTTGATCGGGGCCAGGGGATCGCGGCCGTAGCCCAGCAGTTCGCTGTTCAAGAGCGGCTGTTCCGCTCCCAGCGTGGTGCGGGCAAAGGGGATCAGCCGATAGCCGCTGGCGGGCGGGGTGCCGTAGACGGTTTCGAACGCAAGCGCCATCTGCGCCCGCGCGCCGTGTGCGCGTGCCATGGGGATCTCCTATGTGGGAAGTTCAGGCCAAGGGGCCGGTGGTGGTGTAGTGCAGGACGACGGTGATCACCGCCGCCTTCAGCGCCGCCGCTCCTTCGACGGGCAGGTCGACGGAGGCTGGGGCATCAGGTTCGACCCAGTCGCAAAGGCCGCCCAGCGTCCGGTCGGCCTCCAGCGCCGCGCCGATGGCGGCGTTCAGGTCATCAAAGGCACTGGCACGGCCGCTGCCCGCCTGGACGACGACCTCCAGCTCTGCCCGGTGCTGGTAGTGATAGCGCAGAGGTGACAGCGTCACATCCGGCTCGCCCGGCTGGCCATCACGCAGGATGATCAGCCCAGCCGCTGGGATCCGCTCTGGCAGCACCTCGTCACGCAAGGTGAGGGCGGCAAGTGGTTGCAACCGCGCACGCAGCGCGGCGAGGACGGTTTCGCGGGTGGTGGGCATTCCTAAGCCTCGTTGCGTGGCCGGTAGCGTGATCGGTTGAAGCCTTCAGTGTCGAAGAGATGTGCTTCACATAGAAACCGGAGTCGACGTTGGATCAAAAGACACTTATGTTCAGCCGAAAATGAGGTCGCCTTGCCCAGCTACACTTTCTTCATCGATGAAACCGGAAATCGAAACCCAAATCATCGACCTGATATCGGTAGGCAAAACCGTGACTGGTTTGCGATCGGTGGAATATTAGTGAAGAGTGAAGAAATCGATCAATGTAAACTCGCTCGCCAACGTTTCGCAGATGAGTGGAGAATTACTGCTCCACTACATATGACTGACATGCTTGGCGAGCATAAGAAATTCTCGTGGCTTGGTAAGCTATCTGACGAAAAGCGGGATCGGTTCTGGTCTGATTATAAGGCCATGCTGGCATCGATCCCCGTGATAGGTCTAGCATGCGTGATTGATAGGCCGGGTTATGTGGCGCGAGGTTATCTGCAGGTGCATAAAGATCCTTGGCTGCTTTGCAGGAGTGCGTTCGACATTTCGGTCGAGCGTGCCGCTAAATTTGCAATAAGAGATGGCCGAAAGCTAAACGTCGTCTTTGAAGAAGATGCAGGCATCAACAGAATAATAACTGGATACTTCAGGAACCTGAAGGCGAACGGACTGGAGTTTGATGGAAAGACCTCCGGACGATACGCTCCGCTCAGCAAAGAAGCATTTGCGGCGACCCTTGGTACCGTTGAGCATAAACCAAAGGCAAACGCCCTCCTACAGATAGCGGATACGTATCTGTATGCGATGGCAAGGCATCCATACGATCAGAAATTCAATATTTACAGGCGCTTACGGGATTCTCGGAAGCTTGCAAATTTCGTGCTGACCAATGAGGAAATCCCCTACATGGGTATCAAGCACTACTGCTTTGATCGCAAATAACAAAAAAACCGGGTGTTACCCCGGTCTTCTTGCGGTCCCCGTACGGTGAACCTCACAGGCTTGGCCTGACGCGGAACATACGACCTCAGGCGAAGATTTCAAGATGCACTTCTGCAACACTTTACGCATCGGTACCTTCATCAGCCGTTCAGATTCCTTTGAACGAGTCTCCTGTTGCCGGGGCTGACTTGCTCCACCCTGCCACGATTCGCCCCGGCACGCGGTCGATGGCCCGCTCCGCATCCCGCGCGAGGTCCAGCCGCTTCCGCAGCTTGACCTGCGGCACCAAGAGGAAGATCGGCACCGTCGTCAGCCCGCGTCCGGTCTTCGATCGTGACGCCACCGCCCGGCCCTTGCTGTTCAGCCGTCCCTCGGCCACCAGCAGGCTCGGGCCCCGGCGCCGATAGATGAACCGCAGGCGCAGGCCGGTGCGGCGCTCCCATTCGCCGGGGGTGATGCGGCCGCCGCGGGTGGATTTGCCTGCGGCCGGAGTTGGGATAGCCAGCCAGAAGCCATTGTGCGACCTGATCAGCGGCCCCGTGTCATGCGCGCCGACGATCACCGGGGCGTTCGACCAGACCAGCGCCGCGGCGTTCAGGCTCTCGCCACCCTTGGGATAGGTTGCGAGGCGGATGGAGTTCCCAAGCCGGGTACCCAGCCCAGCGCCGGTGATCTGGCCGCGCCATGCGGATTTGAGGCTCGCGCCCGCCTCGCGCATGGCGGTGGCGAGGGCCTTTTCACCGGCAGCGATTTCCGCCTGCATCAGGGCGGCGAGGTCGGGGCTGATTTCCAGCTTCAGCTTCATGCTGGCCTCAGGTCCAGCGTCCAGATCAGCCGTTCGCGGTCGCGCAGGGGTTCCCCCTGGATGACATGGCTGTCGGCACCGATGACGATCACGTCGCCCGGGCGCGGGGCGGGCAGGTCGGCCACGCGAACATCCACCACCGTCGTGTCGCTGACGAACCGGCCCGCGCCGAAGTCGGTCACGCGATCCGGGGCGCGGCGGATGATGCGGATCGGGCGTTCCTCGGACGTCGTGGCCGAGATCCAGAGGGCCGGGGCCGCCATGGAGGCATGGGTGAAGATGCGGTCCATGGCGGCGGCGAAGACGGACATGGGTGAGTCCGTCAGTTCGACGTGTGCAGGCGGATCGCCAGCCGCGGCCGCTTGTTCACCGGCAGGATCGAGGCCTCGGTCATCACGTCGATCCAGCGGCCCTTCTCGTCGAGATGCTGACGGGCGTAGAGGGGCAGGCCGATGGTGTTGGCGGTTTCCAGCAGGTTCGCCGGGCCGCCATAGGTGGTGAAGGTGTCCACGGTGCCCAAGGGGAAGGCGATGCCTTCGTTCGCCGGGACAAGCCGTTCGGTGGCCTTGGTCGAGAGGGTGACGGTGCCGGAATATTCCTCGAACAGAATCCCGCCGAAGGGGAAGTTGCGCCGCACATCCTCGCGAAGGGGCTGCGCGCCGGTCGAGGCGTAGAACTTGTAGGCCTCTTCCGTCTTCGGATGCGCGATCAGCTTGTCGAAGAACTCGCGGCTGACCAGCGCATGGACGCTGGTCATCGCCTCGCCCATCAGATTGTCCTCGATGGCGCGCAGCACCTCGCGGACCTTGCCCTGCACGTTCGTGCCTGCGGTGCCGAGGACGAAATCGACCGAGATCTGCGCGAGGCCGAATTCTGTGAAGTAGTTGTAGAGCGTCGTGCCCGCGCCGTCCTTCACGATGCCGCGCAACGCGTTCATCTCCATGTACTCCCGGGTCTGGGCATGCTTGCGCCGCATGAGAAGGAGCTTGCGGTTCATCACTTCGACCAAAGGATCAGCGGCATCGAATGCGCCGAGGCCTGGTTGGCCCTGAATGTCGGCGGGCAAAACCACATCGTCATGCGGGATCCACGGCAGGGCGAAGGACCGCATGGAGCGGCCTTCCCGCGTGCCGACGGTGGCGGGGCCGCCGAGGGGGACGGAGGGCAGCAGGCTCAGGACGCCCTCGTATTGCTCGATGATGACGGACCGCTGGCTGACGCCTTCGAAGCGGAAGAGGCCGATCTGGGCGAGGCGGGTGTAGAGGTTCGGCAGGATGTTGATGGCCTGCGTCATCTCGGCCAGCGAATAGCCGCCAGCGTCGAAGGGATTGCGGACAAGGGTCATGGTGGGGCTCCGGGGGAATGAGGGGGATCAGACGCCGTCGCGGACGATGATGCCGACGGCCGCGAGCTGGGTGATCTTGGCGGCGATCTTGGTGCCGTCATCGACGGTGGCGCCGTAGGCGAGGGCCGCGCGCGATACGATCGAGGGGCCGCGGACCACCACAATGCCCGTGGCATCGGCCAGCGTGGCGTCGACGGCATAGAGCAGGACGGCCGCGGCGACTTGCGATCCGTCGGCCCCGGTCGCGGGCGAGAGGGTGTACTTGCCGCTTGCCGTGATTTTCCCGAGCACCGAGCCGACGGGATAGGGCATGCCCGCGAGGAGCGTCACAACCTCGCGGGTGTAGTTCGGGTTGACCTCGAATTTGAGGACGTCGCCCATGCTGGGCGGTTCCGTCAGGACGGGCATGGTTCAGTCTCCAGGATGTTGGGGGATGGGTGCGCCCAGAATGGGCGAGCCTGTCAGCGCGCGGTGGCGGCCGACTTCTTCGCGGCCGCGACGATGGGGCTTTCCTTCGCACCCGCGGCCGGGGCGGTGGCGATGATGCCCGCGGCATCGCTGCGGGCCGCGAGATCGGCCAGCACCTTGGCGCGCAGCGCTTCCGGCTTCACGCCCTTGGCCACAGCATCGGCAACATCAATCTGGATGCCGAGGCGCGCGGCCTGTGCGCAGACCTGTGCAACCTCCGCCGCCTCCGCGCGGATCGCTTCGGGCGACATCGCGGTCGCCGTGGTTTGTGGCAGCGCGATTGCCGCGGGCGGGGTCGGTTCCGGCGGGGTGGTGGCAGCAGGCTGCGCATGATCTTCGGGAGCGGTGGTCATCATCGGGCCCTTTCCTTTTGGGGTTATTGTGCCGCGGGGTGCGGCGGCGAAAGCGCGGAAGGCGGTGACGGGATCGGCCACCTCGTCGGCAAGACCGGCGAAGACGGCCGCCTCACCGCGGAAGACAGCGGCCTCGGTGGCGAGCGCCTGGCTCGTGTCAAGGCGTCGCCCGCGGCCCTCTGCGACGGTTTCGGCGAAGAGCTGGCGCAAATCCTCGAGTTCGCCCGCGATCTGGGCGCGAACGGACTCCGGCAGGGGCTGGTAGGGATTGGCGTCGACCTTGCGCGTGCCTGCGTGGATCAGCGTCACGGCGATGCCCTTCTGGTCGAGCGCGCCGCTCATGTCGCTGTGCATGGCCACGACACCGATGCTGCCTACAGCGCCGGTACGGGGCAGGATGATGCGGTCGGCTTGGGACGCCAGCGCATAGGCGGCCGAGAGGGCGTGGTCGGCGACGAAGGCCTGCACGGGCTTGACCTGACGCGCGGCGCGGAGGCGATCCGCCAGATCGAAGGCCCCGGCGACCTCGCCGCCAAAGCTGTCGATATCGAGGGCGATGCCACGGATGACGGGATCGGTGACAGCCGCCTGCAGCTGGGCCGCGATCCCCTCATAGGAGGTCAGCCCCGATGACTGCCCGATCCACGCCCCGCGATGCACCAGCGTGCCCGCGATCTCGATCACCGCGATCCCCTCGACGACGGCGAAGGGCTGGCCGCCGTTTCGCGTCTGTCGCGCGGTCAGGTCGTCGCCAAAGAGCGAGGCGCGGGCGGGAACGGTGGCGCTGGCTTGGTCCTCGGCCGTGACCTCCAGACCATCGACACTGATCTCCCGCCCCGCGATCCGGGGCCCCAGCCCGGTCAGAAAGGCCAGTGCCTTGGCGGGATCGACCATTAGGGGCGTGTTGAAGACGCGCTGGGCGATCTGGGTGTGGTGCATTATGCGTCCTCCGCGGGCCGGGGTTCGCGGTCCTCGCTCTCGTCATTCTCGCGCTGGTTCTCTTGGTCAGGGTCCGTTTCGTCGTCCTGATCCTCGCTGCCGCCACCCGCCGCCTGTGCGGGAGAACCTGGCCGCCGGAAGTCGAGGCCCAGCGCGGCCTCGCGTTTGCGTTCGGCGGCGATTTCCCGGTCGACCTGTTCGGCGTCGTAGCCGCGTTCGGCGATGGCCTGCGTGCGGGATTTCAGGCCCGCCTCGATCTGCAGGATCTCGGCCGAGGCATCCTTGGCCGGATCGATCCAGTCCCATTTCGTCGGGAGCCAATCGCAGGCAAGGTATGCGCGCCGGTCGGTGGCATAGCCCGGCAGGTCGATGGAGCCCGCCAGCACCGCCATGTCCATCCAGCGCGTCCAGACCGCCCGACAGAGCTGATAGACCATCACGGAATGCTGGAAGGCCGAGATGCGGCGCCGGAAGTCGACGAGGGCAATCCGGGTGTTCGAGAAGTTCCCCTTCGCCGTATCGCCAGTCAGATAGCCATAGGGCACGCCCAGCGCTGCCCCGATCTGCAGGAGCGTCCGGTACTGGAACGGCTCGTAGGTGGATCCGGAGTCCGGGGTGGATGGCGTGGTGACATCCTCGCCGGGATCCAACCGCACGACTTGGCCCGGTTCAACCTCGAGATCGTCCTCTGCCGGATCGAGGGCGGTTTCTGGCGCTGGCGAGGTGATGAACATCGCAAACATCGCCGCGGTCTTTTTCCGCTCGAGTTCCGCGTCATCGTAGAGATCGAGGGTGAATAGCTTCACCACGGCGGCGGCGAAGCGCGAGACGCCGCGCAACTGACCTGCCTCGACCGGGTCGAGGATGTGGATCACCTCGGACGCGGGCACGCGCACCGTTTCTCCGGCCAGCCCGGGATCGGTCACGTCCCCCGGATGGCGTCGTAGGAAGTGGTAGGCGACGCGGCGGCCGATGCCGTCAAACTCGATGCCCTGCCGGATCGACCCCGCACCCGGCAACGCGCGCGTCAGATCCTGGGGCAGCATTTCCGAGGGCAGCATCTGCAGCTGCAGCGGCACGGTCAGCCCGTCTTCCGCCCGCCGCGTGCGAATGCGCAGGAAGACCTCGCCCGCCAGAAACACCTCTCGCGCCGCCCGGCGCTGCAGGCCGAAGAAGTCGGTCAGCCCCTCGGCATCCGCCTCGTCCGTCCAGGCAAGCCAGAGCTTCTGCAGCTCTTCCTTCTTCGTTGCATCGGCGATCTTCGACGAGGGCTTGATCCCGTCGCCGACGACGTGGTTCGCGAAGGCATCGACGGCGTTCGCCGCATATCCGTTGTTCCGGACCAGCCAGCGCGCGCGGGCGGTGATCGTCTCGCCCGAGGCAGCGATCAGCGTGTTGACGTGTGCCCGGGTGGCGCGGAACCCGCGCATGCGGCGGTGGGACTGCGCTGCGTCAAACCCGCCGATGATGGACCCGAGGCGTGCGCGGAAAGCGTCGAAGACCATGGTCACAGACCCTTCGTGGCGACGGTGCCCCAGCGGCGGCGACGCGGCATGGCAGAGGCGGTGGCAATTCGTCCTTCCAGATCCCGGATCGCCGCAGCCAGTTCGGCGTCCGAGCCATAGGTCACGGTCTTGCCGTCGTAAGTGACGCTGCGCAGCCCGGCGAAGCGGGCTTCCTGCAGCGCCGTGAGCAGGGCCTGCATGCGTTCCAGGTCCATCAGTCCCTCATGAAGTTCGGAGTGTAAGCCCGCCGTTTCCGGCGCGGCGTGGTCAGAGTCCCGGCTTTGGGCTGGGCCGGGTCGGGTGGTGTGGGAGCCGCGGGCACGGCTGCGGGCAGGCGGGTTTCCACGCCAGCCTGCGCTTCCAGCCGCCGCCACGTCGCCTCGTCCCATCGGTCGGCACCGAGGATCCACGCTGCGGCGCGGGCATAGACCCGGCAGTCCAGCGCCTCGTTCCGCTCGCGCATCTTCTGCCATTCCTGACGGGCATAGCCGCGCTTGTTGCGGATGGTGACGAGCTGTTCGGCCACCAACTGTTTCAGCCATTCGGTGTCGGCCCAGCCAGGGATGTGCACGGTCCCCGACGCATCGAGGATGCCCAGCGCCCGGTCTTCGTCCGAGGGCCGTTCGATCCGCAGGAACCGGTAGGTCTCCGCCTTGAACGTCGCCGTGGCCACCGACCAGAGCCGCGCGCCCCGGCGCAGGCGTTTGCCGCCGATGGTGGCATCCACATAGGTCGGGCCCGAGACCGGCGCCGACCGGTTGAACCCTTCGAGACCCTTCAAGGGCGCGACCTGTTCGAACCCGACCTTGCGCGACCAGGCATAAACTGCCGCCGCCTCGTAGCCGGTATCAATGCCCAGCCGCGCCACGGTCATGAAGGCGCCGTTGGCATGTTGCCAGCTCTTCCCCAACAGCGTCGTCAGCTTGTCCCAGGCGGCCGGATCGTCAGGCCCGCCTGGAATGACGATGTGATCGACGAGCCAGCTTTCCATTCCCCGGCCCCATGCCCAGATGTCGACCTCGATCCGGTCCCTCTGCACGTCGGCCCCGGCGGTCAGGAACAGCCCGGCCATCGGCACCGTGCCTGGCTTCCAGGATTCCCGCCGATCCGCCAGCCGTTGCCATTCCGGCGCGTCGCCCGACTCGACCCATGTTTCGCCAAGCAGCGTGTTGCGCGCCGCGCGCAGTGTCTCGTCCAACCCTTGCGCCGCCAGCCATTCCCGCGCGACGTCGGACCAGCTTTTCCACCCGAGCGGCGAATAGAGCGCCGAGAGATGGAAGCCGATGGCCTTTGGATCCCTGGAAACCGCCGTCGCCCGCCACTCCCCGCGGGCCAGCATTTCTGTCTTGTGGTGCTCGGCGATGGGCCGTTCGCAGCCCTCGCAGTGATAGGCGGCCGTTTCCGGCTTTCCCTTCGCCCAGCGCAGCCGGTCGAACTGCAGCCACTGCATCGCCCCGCAATGGGGACAGGGCACAAAGTAGCGCCGCTGGTCGGACGCCTCGAACTCGCGCTCTATGCGCGACAGCCCCCGGATCGTGGGGGTCGACACCATGAACACCTTGCGCCGGTGCGAGAAGGTGGTGGTCCGCGCCTCGGCCAGCGTGACCGGATCGCCTTCCTCGTCGGCCGAGGCCGGATAGGCGTCGACCTCGTCGAGGAAGACATAGCGCGCGGGCATCGAGCGCAGGCCGGTGGCGCTGTTGGCTCCGGTCAGCACCAGGATGCCGCCAGGGAATTCCTTCGACAGCATCGAATTGCCCGCATCGCGCGACCGGGCCGGGTTCACCCGCTCGCGGAGCGCCGGGCTGTCCGCGATCAGGGGATCAAGGCGGCCCCGTGACGTGCGCTTGGCCAGTTCCAGGCTCGGCAGCACCGCCAGCATCGGGCCTGGCGCGTGATGGATGACGAAGCCGATCCAGTTGTTGCCGGCCTCGGTCGCGCCGACCTGCGCGGCCTTCATGAAGGTGATGCGCTGCGCCGGATGGCCGGGCGACAGCGCATCCATGATCTCGCGCAGATAGGGCGCTCGGGCGGTGCGATACCGCCCCGGCTCCGCCGCGCCGCGCGACGACAGCCAGCGATGCTGATCCGCCCATTCCGACACCGTCAGGTTCGGATCGGGCCGCATCCCCTGCCGCCAGACCCGCAGCAGATCCTCGGCCCCGTCGAAGCCAAGGTCGAGACCCTCGGTCAGATCGTTGTCGGCCTCCGGCCCTTCGCTTGCGCTCCGGGCATTCGTCCCTCGCAAAGGTCCACTGGACCTTTGCGTTTCGTTATCACGAAACCGTTCCTCATCATGCAAGCGAGACCCGGAGGTCGGCGAGGGTGTCGAGCTGTTCGCGGACATGGGCTTCCAGCACCCTCTGCATGATCGCGGTCTCGATCGTCACCGATGCCCCGGACTGCCGCTCCACCTCCGCCATGATCTGCGCCGCCATCAGCGCGGCCACCCGTCCGGGCCAGGTCACCCAGACATCCCGTTCCTGCCGCGCGAGACGAAACACCAGCGTTTCCGCCCGCGCGCGGTCGACCAGCGCGCCCTTCTTCTTCTGGACCGCCAGCTGGCGTTCTTGCGCCGCATAGACCGTCAGCGCCGTTCGGGCCTTGATGTAGGACGTCGTGTCGCCGGGGCCGCTGGCCAACCCGTCACCGCCCAAGCTGCGGCGCTGCTGGTCGGGGTCCGTCGTTTCCGCCCGCCGAATGTCCGAGGCCGCAGCATTGATCGACCCGTCGTCATGGACCACCAGCCGACCGTTCTTGCGTGCCTTCTGCACCCCGCCGCGGGAGAGGCCGGAATGCGCCGCATACTCGCGTTCGCTCATGCCCTTCATGGCGCAAATAATCCGATCAACCCAATGATATCGCTTGGTATTCAGTTGATTACCGGGCGCGACAGAGCGAATCTGATCGCAAGGAAACGATGCAACTCACCGAAGGATGCCCCGCCATGAGCCGCCGCGCCGCCGCTTCCAACGACAAAGCCCTCGACGCCTTCATCGCCGCGAAGGCTGAGATCGACAGCATGCTGGAGCGTCTGAAGGCCCTGAGCGACGACCATTTCGAGACCCACCCCGACGAGGTGCATTGGGGGCATGTCGGCACGCTGAAGCACTACGCGGGCCTGCTGCGCCAGATCACCGACAGCGCCTTCAAGGAAGGCGAACACGCCGCCTGACGCGCCGACGCGGCGCGACGGCCGCCCCGTCCGATGACGGGGCTTGCCTCCGTAGAAGGCGCGCACACCGCGCGCCCACAGCCACGGAGGCCCCAATGACCACCCCGTCCGATACCCAGTCCCTGATCCTGTCCCGCGCTGCCACCCGGCCCGGCAACCTCGCCCTGCCGCTACCCGAGGGGCTGGTCGGCGCCGCCGCCAAGATGGTCGTCGGCAAGATGATCGCCCGCGGCTGGCTCGAGGAGGTCGAGGCCAACCTGCGCCGCGGCGAACCGATGTGGCGCGAGACCGGCGACGGCCACGGCACCACGCTGATCGCCACAGAGATCGGGCTGGAGGCCATCGGGATCGAGCCGCTGGCGGCCAGCGCCGTTGCCAGCGTGCGGAAGGTGAGGCCGAAGCCGGAACCCGCGGAAACGCCCGAAGACACCGGCACCGCGAAGCCCGTCGCCATCCGCGCTGGCACCAAGCAGGCGCAGATCATCGCCATGCTCCAGCGTTCCGAGGGCGCGACGGTCGCTGAAATGGTCGAGGCCACCGGATGGCTGGCCCATACTGTCCGCGGCTCGATCGCGGGCGCCTTGAAGAAGAAGCTGGGTCTGCCAATCGCCGCGGAGAAGGTCGAGGGCAGGGGGACGGTGTATCGGAAAAAGTGACGATGAAAGCGGCCCAGAAAGTCTTTGCCGAAGGGGTCGATACCTTTAGCATTACTCCAAGAACACCAAGGGCGGGTTGACGGGAATGGCAAAAAGAAAATCATTCGAAGACATTCTGAACAGCAAGTTTAGATGGCCAGCACAGGGTGACAAACCGTTCATCATGGCTGAGGATCCTTTTGACAACGCAAACATAGCTGACGATGGGTTCACGCGCCTTGTCCTTATGACAGACGGATACAAGTCGGCGGCTGATTTGATGGTCGCGGCCACAGCCGACAACGCGCCCATGCGGCATGTCCTTGTCTTTCCGATCATATTCAACTATCGGCAGTTTCTTGAATTATCGCTAAAGTACCAAATTGCTACTTTCGGGCCAACTGTGGGGGTCGAACCCAACTGGAAGTCGCATGATTTAGCCAAGTTGTGGTCTGAATTCGTAGAAATTCTTGAGCGATACGGTACTCCAGACCCTGACGAGGCCGACCCGGTGGTTGGCGAGATAATCCTTGAGTTCGCGAAGATTGACCCCGGTTCTTATTCCTATCGCTATCCAGTGGACCGAGAGGGCAACCCTGTGCCTGTAGCCTATGCCGACCTGCACCTCCCGACACTGGCCAACGTCATGCAAGGGGTCGCTGGCTATTTCATGGGATGCGATGGTTACCTGAGTGACCTCCAAAACGCAGTTGCCTAACTGGTTTTGTGCAGTTCGCTGCGGGAGCGCCCACTTGTCCCGTGAACCAATTGGTTTTGCAAGGAATCAATCTATGAAGATTTTCCCCTTCCGCCCCGTTGCCATCTCCCACCGTCGCACGGCAACGTCGCAGTAGACCGGGTCCAGTTCCACGGCGCAGCAGCGCCGCCCGGTGCGTTCGGCGGCGATCAGCTGGGTGCCGGAGCCGCAGAAGGGTTCGAACACCAGGTCGCCGGGGGCGGTGAAGGCCTCCAGCACGGCCTCGACCAGCGCCACCGGGAAGACGGCCGGGTGCGATCCGGCCGCGCCCAAGCCCCCTTTGTGGCGCATGATGCGGAAGACGGAGTCCGGGATGCGGTGGCTCTGGATCGCGTTGCCGGTTCCGGTCTTGGCGTGGACGGTGCCGTCGGCCCCGCGCAGGCCGCCGCCGCCCAGGGTTTCGCCCGCGTGTTTGGACGGGACGGTCTTGTGCGGTTTGCGGGGCGCGCGGTTGAAGTGGAAAATGAACTCGTGCGACGGCGCGAGGCGGCCGTTCCAGTCGCCTGGCAGGCCCGGCCCCTGATCCCACACATACCAGCCAAACCGCCGCCAGCCCTGCGCGCGCATCCAGGCGAGCCAGCCCTCCCAATACGGGATCCATTCGCCATCGCGGTGGACGAGGCCGAGGTTCACCAGCAGTTGGGCATCGGCGGTGAAAGGCGCCGCGGAAAAGACGCCCTGCATCAGCGCATCCCAATCACCGACCTTCTCCTTTGCCGCGCCATAGTCGCGCTGCTGGGCATAGGGTGGCGAGGTGAACATGAGCGACGCCTGTGCCCCGTCCATCAGCCGCGCCACCACGGCCGGGTCGGTGGCATCGCCGCAGATCAGCCGGTGATCGCCCAGCGTCCAGATGTCGCCGGGGCGGGTGATCGGCTCGGCCGGGGCCTCGGGGATCGTGTCAGCCGCGTCATCGTTGATGGGCGCGCGGTCGTCGGCATCATGCAGAAGCGCGTCCAGTTCATCCTCGGGGATCCCGATCAGCCCGAGGTCGAAATCCTCGGCCATCAGGCCCCGCAGTTCCTCAAGCAGCAGGGCCTCGTCCCACCCGCCCAGTTCGGTCAGCCGGTTGTCGGCGATGCGGTAGGCCCGCCGCTGCGCCTCGGTCAGGTGGCCTAGCACGATCACCGGCGCCTCTGCCAGCCCGAGCTGCGCGGCGGCCAGGACGCGGCCATGGCCCGCGATCAGCTCGCCGTCGGCCGCGACGAGGCAAGGAACGGTCCAGCCGAATTCGGCCATGCTGGCGGCGATCTTCGCCACCTGGTCGGCGTCGTGGGTCTTGGCATTGCGGGCGTAGGGCCGCAGACGGGCCAGCGGCCAGTGTTCGATCCGGCCGGGCAGGAGGGGTGCGTTCATGCTGCGAGCCGCTTTGCCTTGAGCGAGGCGAAGGTCTCGCCGGTTTCCGTCAGCACTGCCTCTTGACCCGTGAAGGATTGCCAGCGCTCGATGGCGACATCGACATAGGCCGGGTTCAGTTCCACGCCGAGGCAGACCCGGCCCGTGGTTTCGGCCGCGATCAGCGTGGTGCCAGATCCCATGAAGGGTTCATAGACGGCTTGGCCGGGGCTCGAGTTGTTGAGGATCGGCCGCCGCATGCATTCGACCGGCTTCTGGGTGCCGTGCACGGTGTCGGCATCCTGGTCCCGGTTAGCGATCTGCCATAGCGTCGTCTGCTTGCGGTCCCCGGCCCAATGGCCTTTGCCCTTGGCGCGCACCGCATACCAGCAGGGTTCGTGCTGCCAGTGATAATCGCCCCGGCTGAGGACCAGCCGGTCCTTCGCCCATATGATCTGCGACCGGATTGCGAAGCCCGCGGCCACCAGGCTGTCCGCCACGGTCGCGGCATGCAGCGCGCCGTGCCAGACATAGGCGACGTCGCCGGGGAACAGCGTCCAGGCCTCGCGCCAGTCGGCACGGTCGTCGTTCAGCACCTTGCCGGTGCGTTTCGTCTTGGCCGCGCCAGCCTGATTGCGCCACGAGGGATCGTATTCCACGCCATAGGGCGGGTCGGTCACCATCAGCAGGGGGCGCTCATCGCCCAGCAGCCGCCCCACCACATCGGCCGCGGTGCTGTCGCCGCAGATCAGACGGTGCGACCCGAGCTGCCAGAGGTCGCCGGGCACCGAAACCGGCGTGACCGGAAGCTCCGGAACCTCGTCCTCGCCTTCGACCGGACCATCCCCACCCAGCGCCTCGGGATCCCGTAAAAGCGCATCGAGATCATCGTCGCTGATGCCGAGCAGCGTCAGGTCGAAATCCTCGGCCAAGAGCCCCGCGATCTCGTCGCGCAGCAGGGCTTCGTCCCATTCGCCCAGTTCCGTCAGCTTGTTGTCGGCGATCCGGTAGGCCCGGCGTTCCGCCTCGTCGAGATGGCTGAGCCGGATCACCGGCACCTCGGTCAGCCCGAGCATGGTGGCCGCCAGCACCCGGCCATGGCCCGCGATCAGTTCGCCGTCGTCGGCGACCATGCAGGGGACGGTCCAGCCGAACTTGGCCATGCTAGCGGCGATCTTGGCCACCTGATCGTCGCCATGCATCTTGGCATTGCGGGCATAGGGGCGCAGCCGGGCAATCGGCCAGGATTCAACCTGGCTCGGCGCGAAGACGAGGTCCATTAGATGGGGCTCGGGATGTGGGGGAGGGGAAATGAAAAGCGCCCGCGAGGGGGTTCCTCCAGGCGCAATTCTTCGATGATCAAGGGGTAGGTCAATAGGGGCAGGTCTGTCAACACGAAAAGTGAAGCGGATTCAACAGCTTCTAGCGAATTGGCTTTCTGGGGTGGCTTCCGGCCACCTGGCTTCCCCGGAGGTGGCTTCCCTGGCTTCCCGCCGGGAATCCACCCCGGCCAGATCGTGATTCCGCAAGCCGCTGATCTGACTCAAGATTTTCGGCTCCGGGTCGCAAGGTGGCTTCCGCCTGGCTTCCCCGGTGAAAACGCCTCACGCTAGCGAACCGCCGCGCTGCGCCCCCCCGCATACGTTTGCGGCCGGGGAGGAACCAGAGGAGGGGGGGGGAGTCCCACCTCGTCGGTCAGTTGCCCTTGAGGAAGTCGTCAACGAACTCCGACACGGGAGTTACGCCGGTCACCAGCAGGTGATCCCTCGCCCTTGTGCAGGCAACATAGAGCAGGTGCCGTTCCGTGTTGTAGACTTCCTCGAGGTCCGCGTCGTCAGCCACTGACTCGATCCGCTCTGATTGCGGGATCACCTCGTCGTCGCAGGCCATGACCACCACCGACCGGAACTCCAGCCCCTTCGCGAAGTGCATTGTACTGATGGCGACTGCCCCGTCCTCCACTTCGACCTTTTCACTCAATTCGACCGCGCGAACGCCCGCAGCTTTCGCGGCAGCACGCGCACGTTTCAGTTCCGCGTCAGACCTGACGAAAATACCAACCTCGCGCGGTGCGCAGCCCTCCTTCAGTCGATCCGTGATCCATCCTGCAACCGCGCGGCATTCGTGACCCTCATCGTTGCAGGCCAAGACCATCGGCGGAGGTCCGTCGAACATCGACACAGTGCCGCGCCGCCCTTCCGTGTTGCCATCCACATCCGAAACGGTTGACGGCAGGAGTCGATCGGCATGTGTGCGGATCTGATGTGACGTGCGGTAATTGATGCGCAGGGTGAAAGAGCGGCCGCGGACATCAAGGCCAAGCGCCTTCCAGGAAAAGGGCTGTTGAAAGATGCGCTGGCCAAGATCTCCGGCGAAGAAGAGACCGTCGCTTCGCCCTGCTGCCATGGCGGCGAAGAACCGCGCCTCCGTCACACCCAGGTCCTGCGCCTCGTCGATCACGGCGAAGTCGGAGGGGCGTGCGCTGCCTTGGCCGAAACTGTCTGCCAGACGGCCGAAAACGTCCGACCATGTCACAACGCCGCGTTCCCTTAGCCCAGCACGGACGCGTTCAAAGATGGTCCAAAGGGCTTCGCGCTGTTTGCCGCCGATCCGAGTCTTCCTACCGAGCCGCGAGACGTCACGGTAATCTTCCCACGACCGAAGCTGCCAGGCGTCCACGACGTCGTTCCACTCTCCGATCAAGAACTGGGTCGAGAACCTGTGTCCTTCGACTTCAGCCGCTGCTTTCGCGATCAGCGACTTGACCAATGCAGCAGGTGCGATCTGCGGCTGCCCAAACCGCTCGGAATAAAGGTCATACCCAACTGCCGAGACCGCCTTCACGACAATCCGCGCCGAAACCAAGGGCTCATTGCCCACGAGGCTGGCCAATTTGCTGCGCAGGGCATTCGCCAGCGGCTTGGAGAACGTCGTCAGCAAGACCTTGGCAGAAGGATTGGCGCGGGCAAGATGGACCGCACGATGCAGCGCCACGATGGTTTTTCCTGTCCCGGCCGAACCCGAAACCCGGGTCGGACCGGAGAAGGATCGCTCGACAAGGTCAGCCTGGGCCGGATGCAGAAAGACCGCCCACTTGTCCCACGGATAGTCGAGCGCCTGCTTCAGTTCTTCTGCGTTGGCCAGAACGCGGAAGCGGCGCTGGGCGTCCGGGTGAGCAAACGGATCGGCTTCGACCGGAGCAGGTTCGGGCGGTTGCGGTTTCTCGCCCACAGCCAGTTTCAGCAGAGCTTCCTGCGCCTCTTGCGGCAAGTGCTCGATGATGTCGAACAATGTGTCCTCGGTGGCCGCCCGGACGTCATTCACCCATTCCTCGGGCACGCCAAAGGCCATCAGTTCGAACTTGCGCAGATTGTCGAAAAGGCGGACCGCGGGCTTTGTGACAGGCGCCGGTGTAGCGGCCACCTCTTTGGGCTTGAAGATTTCCACCTCTTCAACCCGCTCGCGCACCTCGACAAGCTGCATGGCGCCCGTGGTCGGGTGGCGTTCAATCTTGCGGCGTTCGGCCCATTTGTAGGCGTCGTCGTGGTGATCGACATAGACCAGCAGGATGCTGGCGGCCGTGCGATGGACGATGATCCGGATGTCAGCATTCACCCGCACCGACCAGAAATTCGAGTCCTTTGCTCGGTCCAGCTTGTGGAAGGACAGGCCGTTCGAGGTCGGGTCCAGTTGCAGGTCGAAAGCGGTGGTCTTCGCAGCCTTCTGCTCCTGCGCCGTCAGGCGGCCAAGGCTGTCGGTGAAGGTGTCGGCGATGCGGAACTCCATCGCCGTCAACCTATTCTAATGTAGTGGGTTACATGCCGGCGATTTGGCCCGTCGTTCATGGGATCGATCAGGACTTGTCGTTGAGCATCCCAAACCATCCAGTGCCAGGACTCGTCTTTGCGTGGCTTGGTTCCCACAATGGCGTCAAACTCCAATCCCAAGTCGTTCTTTGATCCGGCCGTGAATGGCTGCCGTCTTCTTCCCGCCTGGATGCCGAAGGCAGCAAGAGCCCGCCTGATGTCTTTGGTTTTGGTCAAACCAACCTCACGAGCGCCAAAAAGCACCGCGCGGGCGGCGTCGTAGGACGATGCTGCGGGGCAGGCGGCGTAGCGTTGGATCAGCATCGCGACACAGGCAATACCACAGTCTTCTTCGCCAAGTTGCTTGATCCGCTCCATCGCCTCACTCCACCGCAAACACCTTCATCACCTCGTCGCCAAGGTGGTTGATCACCTTCACCGCAATCCGCCCCGACTTCGGCTTCGCGAACGGGCGCGACGTGTCGGAATACAGACTCTCCCAAGCCTCCTCGTCGATCTCGGCCTTCAGCGTGGTCTTCAGCGCCTTGTAGGGGTCGTTGGCGCCCAGGAAGTAGGCGTGCCTCACAAAGAACGACTCCTCGTTGTAGTCGGTGTCCAGCATCCACAGGGCGATGCCGTCCGTCCCCTCGCTCTGCACCTCGCCGGTTTGGGGCTTGAACACGTCCACGCCGAAGACCTGGACCTGCACCATGCCGTCCCCCGCATCGGTGATCCGGATATCCGGTTCGCCGAAGATCACGAACAGGTTGCCCGCGCCGGTGGATTTCAGGTCGCCGCCCATGTGCAGGTCGGGGTTCATCCGGGCTTTCAGCACGCGGATTTTGCCCAGTTTGTCGAATTCGGAGCTATGGGCGTCATAGTTGAAAGCGCAGCAGATCAGCACATCGAAACCGGCGTCGCCAGCCTCGCGCGCGGCGGCGACCAGGTCGGGGCGGGACACCGTGCCGAACTCGGGGCCGATGAACACGCCCGCGCGGCGCTGGGTGTCGCCTTCCATGAAGGTGCCCTCGGCGGCGATCCAGTTGCCGGGCCAGCCCTTCAGGCTGGTGAACGTGATCCGGTCCTCCTTGTGCGCCTGCTGCACGCCTGCGGCTTTCAGGTTTTCCAGGATCATGTGGGCGAAGTCGGTGAAGTCGCGCGGGGCCTCGGCCGCCTTGCGCTTGCCTTCGGCGGCCTCGTAGGTGTCGATCAACTCGTCGTCCCAATCGACGGCAAGGGTCCGGTGGGGCGACAGGCTTTCCACGGTGAAGGGGCCTGCGACGCGGACCTTGCTGTTGTCGGTGAAGGGCTTGTCGTAGAGGTATTCGAACTCGGCCTTGGCGGCGATGCTGGCGTCGATTTCGCGCTGGCGGGCGATGCGCGCCTCCCAGAACCGTTTCAGAGCGGCCTGCGCGGGGGCGGGCCAGCCTGAGGGGGCCTCTCGCGGGATTTCCCATTCCATCAGGCCGTTCGCCGGGGCTATTTCACCTGAGGGAAGTTTCACTTCGCCCGTGGCGCGGAAGTCGATCTTTGTGCCCGCACGGCCGCCGGTTTCCACCTTGAAGGGGGTGGGGTGGCCAGCAAGGGCGGCGTTCAGGGCGGCGATGGCATCCTCGACCGCGGGCTGCAGCCTGTCCCAGATCACGTCGATTTCGGCGTTGTTGGCGATGGATTTCAGCGTGATGTGCGGCACGCGGTCATAGACAAAGCCCTGGCGGATGCTGCCGTGGGTGGGGGCGGATTTGGGCGGGGTGCGGGTGATCTCGCCCTCTTTGCGCTGGCCCTCGGGGCTGTCGGCCAGCAGGTAATAGGGATAGCGCGCGCCCATCAGGCGGGACCGGGCGAGGGCCACGGCGACGCGGCTGGTGTCGATGGTGATCCAGCGCCGCCCCCATTGTTCGGCGACATAGGCGGTGGTGCCAGAGCCGCAGGTGGGATCGAGCACCAGATCGCCGGGGTCGGTGGTCATCAGGATGCAGCGTTCGATTACCTTTGTGTTTGTCTCAACAACGTAATTTTTTGAAAGCAAACTGACAGTATCACTCCAGAGAGTATTCATGGCGCTTACAGGGTAGTCAGCATGAAAACGCCGGTATTTGATTGTATTTGCGGAGCAATGAAGCCGATCAGCGAGGTCGAGTTTTCGCAAGCCAGCAAGTGACGTTTTCCAGTGTCGGTTAGCTCCGCAAGAATACTTAGCTCCCCTTATGTTGATGTTCGCACTGAGATTTGGCGACTCCCCGGATGAAACCAATGGCTGATTGATGAGGAACCTCGCCTTTTCATCCACGCGAGGGTCATTGCAGGAAACAATAGAGCCATCCTCAAGCAGTGCGCTCTGATAGTATGAGCCGTCACCGATGGGCTTCACCTCGAAAAGCTGACGATACTTCAAGCCAGAGCGGTTTTTCCCATACCATAGTGCCGTGTCATGCAGTTCTGAGAGAAACTGCGTTTCGAAGCCACTTGAGGTCTTGAAGCGTATCTGTGCTACGAAATTCCCCTCCCCAAACACCTCATCCATCAGCGCCCGCACGCGGTGGACGTTTTCGTCGCCGATCTGCACGAAGATGCTGCCGCTGTCGCTTAGGAGATCGCGCGCCACCGTCAGCCGGTCGCGCAGATAGGTCAGGTAGGAATGGATGCCGTCCTTCCAGGTGTCGCGAAAGGCGCGGACCTGTTCGGGTTCGCGCGTCACATGGGTCTTGTCGCCATCCTTCACATCGCGCGAGGTGGTGGACCACTGGAAGTTGGAGTTGAACTTGATGCCATAGGGCGGGTCGAAATAGATGCACTGCACCTGCCCGCGCAGCCCCTCCCTCTCGGCAAGGCTGGCCATCACCGACAGGCTGTCGCCTGAGATCATCCGGTTCGACCAGTGCTGGTCGTGCTGGTAGAACTCGGTCGCGGCCTCGGCATCGGGCAGGCCGTTGAAATCGGCGAACATGTCGAACTGCGGGGCGGGTTTGGCGGCCTTCGCCCGGTTCGCGCTTTCGCGTTTCAGGTCGTCGATGATGACCTTGGGGTGGACCTTTTCCTGGATATAGAGCGGCGGGGCCTGAACGATCAGGTCGGACCAGTCCTGCTCATCCTTTCCGCGCCAGACCAGCTGCGGGTCCAGATCGCGGTTGCGGCGTTCGTAGGCCAGCTGGATCGGCGTCTTGTCCTGATCGCGCATCAGGCTTTCGAACTCGGCCGTCGGGATATTCTTGCGCGTGGCGTCGTGGGTGAGGGTTTCGACCTCGATGGGTTTCTTGGCCATTACGCGGCTTCTCCTGTGGTGGTGTCGGCCAGATCGAAACCGTCGTCGTCTTGCGGGATGTCCTGACCTTCCTCAGGATCAGGAGCGGTTCTGCCGATTGGGTGTCCGGTGGCGGCCGCGATCAGGGCCAGCAGGCGGTCTTCGCGATCAGCCATGAAGTCGGCGAACCGGTCGGCGCGGAGGAGTGCTGCATCGATGGCATGGCTGGCGAGGTAAGTGTCGAGGGTGGCCGGATCGATTGGCGGCGTGTCAGCATTGCCCTTTTCCAGTTTGGCCAGATAGACGGAGGGCGCGACACCCCCGATGATGCGGTTCGTCTTGTAGCCCAGCGGCGTCTTGTTGATGATGGTGTCGTAGACCGCAGGCGGGATCTTGGCGTCGGTGCACCATTTCTGAGGGAAGATATGGTGGATATCGACGTATTCGTCGAAGAACACCGTGTGGGTGAAAGCCTGGCCGGAGCGGAAGTCGATGGCACCTTCGTTCATCAGCAGGGCATGGATGCCTTTGTAGGCGGCTGACAAGCGGGTGCGCATGGTGCGCAGTCGTTCGGGGCGGAACCGGCCATCTGTGATGGTGGTGGGTTCCGGTCCGCCATCCAGCCAGGCGGGAACCTCGAGCACGTCCTTGGCGAAGCGGGATTCGACAGCGACGCCGTAAAGCTCGCCAAAGATGCCGCACCAATACCAACGGGCGAGTTTGGCCTTGACCGTGGCATGGTCGAACTTTGCGCCAATACGGGCGAGTATCGCAGCGAAGGGGACCAGCTGGCCCTGATAGGGCAGGTCGATCACGCGATAGATGTGGTGCTGGCGCAGGAAGCGGGCAGCGGTCTTGAAGCCTTCTTCGACGGCGTGGCGGTGTTCGAGATAGGCCTCGAGCGGCAGGTCCAGCAGGGATTGGCGCGAGGCGCGGACGGCGGACAGTTCGCTGTCCCTGCGGCCCTCTGCGATCTCCTTCTCGCGGGTCTTGGCGCCGTGGACGAGGGCGATGGCCTGCAGAACATCCGTGCTCGCGACCTTTTCCAGCACGCCGAACTTCTGCTCTGCCGCGCGTCCATAGACCTGAAGGCGGTGCTGCAACCCCGGCTGTCCGTCCGCCCCGAGCCAGTCATCGCGAAGGCGATGGCCCTTGGCCGCATACATGGCGGTTACCAGTTCGAACGCATCCAGCGGCTTGCCACCGGTGTTCACCTTTTCGAATACGAGGCAGACCGCTTCGTGAGATGTGTCCGGGCTGAGGGCGATCACCGGCACCTGGTAGCCTGTGAAATTCTGGAGGATTTCATTCTTGAAGGTCCGGAACAGGTCCCGATGTTCCTTGGTGTTCCAATGCTCGTTGAAGCCGTCTTGCCATTCGTCCCAGTCAAAGACTTGGTTCAAGGGGAACATCAGGTTCTGGTATTCAAGTTCGGCCGACGACAGGTCCAGATCAACTTCCTTGCCGAAGGCGGACTTCACCTTGCGATCCTTTGGGATACTGATGATTGCATCCTGGCGATCCGTGTCGCCGTTCAAGGCTGCGCGGATGTCGATGTAGAACCATCGGTCCACAAGCTTCAGCCGCGGGGTTACGGTCTGGACCACCTCGCGACGCATGCAGGTCTGATAGAGCGAGGTCATGCGTTGCTGGCCATCCAGCAGCAGCTGGTCCGGAACCTGATCGGTGGCAGAGGGAAGCGCACCTTGCACTGGACGCCGGGCGAAGGTTTCAGCGGTGCCAGATTTCATTTCAAGCGTCATGAGTGCGCCGACGGGGAAGGCCTGCGAAATGGAGGCTACCAGCCCCTTGATCCTTTCCTCGTCCCAGACCCAGCTGCGCTGAAAATCAGGGAGCTGGATCTTGCCACTGGCGCAATGGCGGAGCAGTTCTTCGAGATTGACCGGGTTCGTCCTGAATGCTGCCTGCTTCATGCGTGCTGTGCCTTTTCACTGATCGAGCTATTGGAAACTGCGCAATGCGCATCGACCAGTTTCCTGAATTCTCGATCCATCTCGTAGACTGCCGTAAATTCCGCGAATGCCCAGCGCCCGAATTTGCCGAGGTTGTTGACGCCCGGCACCCAGTAGGCGCGCATGGTGTTCGCCTTGTCCTTCGCATCCTCGCCGCGATAGCCCTTGATCTCGACGATCAGGTTCAGCGGATCCGGTTTGCCGTCGTCGGCGCGGCGGCCGTCGTCGATCTGTACGATGAAGTCGGGCAGGTATTTGCGCGGGGTGGAGCCGGAGAGGTAGGGCACCTCGAGGCCCAACCCTTGGTTCTTGACGTAAGACAGCACGCGGGGGTGACCTTCGGCCACGCGGGCAAACTCTGCCTCCCAATCGCTGTCGCAGACCACCCAGTTGACATGGGACTTGTCGTGGCGCGTCTGCCAGCGCAGCGCCTTGGAAGTGGTGAAGTTGACGTAGGCAGTCGTGCCGGTGGGATTGTAGGCGTCGAGGATCGCCTTGATTTGGTTTTCGCCCTTGAGGGATTCCGTGATGGCTGCCTTGATCCGCTCGGCAGCCATGTCGGCTATTTCTGGGTAGAGAACCTGGCCCATGTGGGTTCCACCTGTGCAGCGCAGGTAGCCGCCATCTAGCCATTGGCGAGTGATCCGCTTCATTTGGCCGAAGAGGTGGAGTTTCGGGGCCTCGCCGTGGTCGCGATACTTGTGAGTGATCAGGTGTCGCGCGAGGCGGAACATGATGGTGGAAGGGCGCAGGTCTTCCGGCTGCTCCAGTGTCAGGTCAACGCCTTCGCCGATGATCCCCTGGTTAGTGGTTGTGGAGGGGCCGAGAAGCTGCGGGGTCAGTTCCAGGATATGGTCAGGGCTGAAACTTGCCTCAAGCCGTTCATCCGGCAATTCGACCCGATAGCCTTCGACACGGGGGAAGGTGATTTCCAGCGCGTCGCGATCAGGCTTAACGGCGTGGACGCGGACGGTTTCGCGCGGAGCCGCCGGGGGGGAGATTACCGGTTTCGCGGTGAAGTCGAATGGAATGCCCAGGACATCGGCATATTCGACGTTGAAGAGCCCCTCGTCGTTCAGTTCATAGGATTGGCGGCGCAGCGCGCGGCCGATCACCTGTTCGCACAAGAGCTGCGTGCCGAAGGCGCGGACGCCGAGGACGTGGGTGACGGTGTTCGCGTCCCACCCTTCGGTCAGCATGGAGACCGAGACGACGCAGCGGATCTGTTCCCCGAGGCGGCCCTTCTTGCCGACGGTGTTCATGACCTCGCGCAGCAGGGTGGATTCGTCGATCTTGTCGCCAGCCGTGATGTCGCCCGTCCGCTCGACCATCTCGCGCTTGAACTGTTCGATCTCGACGGCCGCCATTTCGCGGAAATCCTTGTCGAGCGCCTCGCCGGATTCAAGCTGCGCGCTGTCAATCAGGATCGTGTTCGGCCGCGGCATGCGATTGCCGAAGTCGTCGTAGTTCCGGAACAGCGCGAGGCGGCCATTCTCAAGGGTGGTCTCGGTGCCGTCGTCGCTGACCCGATCGAAGCCCGAGATGTACTTGTAGATCAGTTCCGACGTCGCCGTGTTGTTGCAGACGACGATGAACACCGGTGGAACGCCGATCTGCTTGTCCTGCCAGAGCTGGAAGGTTTTTTCGTAGTGACCGTACAGGGCTTCCAATGCGGTCAACAGCTCGACTGGCAGGCTGAACGGATCAAGCGCCTTCCCCGCGGCGCGGCCCTTCTTGGGGAGCTTCTTGCCGATGTGGTCCCAGAGGTTGCGGAACTTGGGCGTGTCGCCGCCTGGCACGTTGTCGGCTATCGGCACGCGCGGCAACTTTACGATGCCGCATTCGATGGCGTCCATCAAAGAGAAGTCGGACATCGTCCAGGGGAACAGGGTGCCCTCGATATATCCTGAACCTCGAAGGAAGAATGGCGTTGCCGACAGGTCGTAGACGAGGCTGATGCCGAGCTTCCGCTTGACCGCTTCGAGACCGGAAATCCACATGCGGGCGGCCTCGTTGTTCTCCTTGGCCTCGCTTTTCTCGTCGCCTTTCAGATCATCCTCGGTCTCGCCGACGGCGTCCTTCACCCGCTCGCGATAACAGTGATGCGCCTCGTCGTTCAGGACGACGATATTCTTCTGGCCCATCAGGTCACCCATGACCCTCTGGATCATCTCGCCTTCGGTCTCCAGCGTCTGGACCTTGTCGCCGCGCCAGCCCTCGAGCGCCTGTCGGGTTCCTTTCGCGATGACAAGTTTCTCACGCAGCTTGAATGCGTGGTAGTTGGTGATCACGATTTTCGCAGCCTGAATATCGCGCAGCATGTCGGGCGGCGTGATTTCGCGCGAGCGATAGTAGCTTTCAGGGTCGTTCGGCAGCAGGACACGCAAGCGGTCGCGGATCGTGATGCCAGGGGAGACGATCAGGAACCGGCTGGAGAACTGCTTGCTGTTCGGGTGACGCACGGCGTTCACCGTCTGCCACGCTATCAGCATCGCCATGACGGTGGTTTTGCCCGCCCCGGTCGCGAGCTTCAACGCAAGGCGCATCAGTTCGGGATTGGCCTGTTCGTTGGCCCCCTTGATGTGTGCCCAGAACTTGGCGACCCGCGGCCCCATCTTCGGTGCGACCTCGGTCAGCCAGATTGCGGTTTCAACAGCCTCGATCTGGCAGAAGAAGGGGCGGACGCCCTCGAACTTGTGGTGCCGCCAATGTTGCAGCAGTCGGGCTGTTTCCGGTGTCACGAGCCACTGGTCTGGGTTCGGAAGATTGCGCCACGTTTCGACATATCCCCGAACCTCGTTTATGATCGGGGTGGGGTTGTATTCCTGATCCGCCGTCGAAAGATCGTCGTCAGCACCGAGTAGAAGGGCGCCCTGCTTCTGGCTTTGCCGCTGCTTCTTTGTCTTGGGGACCGGCGTGATCAGGTCTGAGCGGCGTCTTGTCTCGATGATGCGGTTCGTCGGTTGGCCATCTGCATCCAGTTCCCAATGGCGGCCCGGATATTCGTAGGGGGAGTTCAGGATCGGCTTTTCGAAGAACTGCTCAGACATTGGGGGAGTCCTTTGCAGCGTTCCCCTTCACCACAGCCTTCTGTTCGTCGATCCACCGATCAATATCGTCGTGCTTGAACCGCCATTGGCCTCGAACTTTGAACGCCGGGATCTGGCCGGTTTGCGCCATCGTGTAGACAGTCTTCTCTGCAACCTTCAACAAAACGGCGACCTCTGGCAAAGTGAGAATGGGGTCCGTCATGGACCTGCTCCCTCTCGAATGTGATGAGGGGGAGGGTGCCAGACTTTGCCAGACATTACTAGGACATGATTGCTACAGGTTGCGCGCAGGCCAATCAGTTTCTTCGAGCCTGCGATCCTGTTATCTCACCCACGGCCGCGCCTTCGGCATCGCCCCTGTCACCTCGATCTCGCGCAGCATCCCGCCCGCGATCAGTCCCTCGCGGACCCAGCCCAGCGCCTGCCACCAGTCGTCATATCCCCGCCGGGCGGCCTCGATCTGCTGCGGGTGCGGCGAGAACGTGACCGGGCAGGCAAGGATGTCGATGGTTTTCCATGTGCCCCGTGCGCCGGTGCCACGCACACGGATGCGTTCTGAGCCCACGACGATTGCGCCCGCATGTGTGCCATGCTGGTTCTGCTTGACGATAGTGGGCACGCAGCGCAGGACGGCGCCGGGCATCCAGTCCGGGGTCAGCCCGGCGCGGGCCAGTTCGGCGACGCGGATCGCCATGCGCTTGCCGCCGAGGCTGTCGGGGATCCCGGCGACGGTGGCGGCGATGACCTCGGCGTCCTCGTGGGTGTAGCCGCCGATCTTGTGCTGGCCGCCGTCGATCTTGCAGCCCAGCACGGCGCGCTGCAGCAGGACGTATTCGAGGCCGAAGCCGAAACCTTCCTCGGTGACGTCCGGGGGCAGGGGCAGTTCCAGCTGCGCCTGTTCCACCCGGAACGCCCATTCCAGCGCGGCCTGCACGCCCAGCGCGCGCTTGATCCTGGTGCCGCTGACACGGCCGTGGAAACTCATGGCTGCAATCCTTCAAGGAAATCCATCTGCGCTGGGCGCTGGGCTGCATCCGTCGGCCGCCAGATCCACGGGCCCGAGGCCATGGGCAGCTGCGAGAGAGCGCCACGCATGTGCTGCTGCCAGAGGGTGAACTCCGTTGCCGAGCAGGCGCAGAGCGCGTGCCCGATGGGCCAGCCCATCAGCCATCCGACGAAGAGCGGGTTGAGCCGCCGCCGTGTTCGGCCCTTCAGGATCCGCCGCGAGACGGCGCGCCCATGCGAGGCAGTCATCGAAGCCCAGAGCGGGCGCGAGATCGGGGCGTGTGGCGAGAACAGTGGCCCACCCAGCAAGGTCGCCGGGGCCGGGCGGGTGAAGCCCTGCTCGGCTCGGTAGTGCAGCAGGTCCATCCGGGATTTGCCGTCGGTCCGGGTGATGCTGGCCTGGCTCGACCCCTTCCAGTTCTGGGCGGCCGGGGTCGGCCAGTGGTTCGGCAGGGCCCTCGCGATGCCCAGCGCCAGCGCCTCGGCCTTCCGGGTGAAGTCGCTGTTCCCGGCCGGGTTGTAGCGCGTGGTGCCGGGATGCAGGCTCATCGGTGTGGGCCAGGATGAAGATCCGCAGCCGTTCGTGCGGCGCGCCGACCTCTGCCGCCGAGAACAGGCCTGCCGCAGGCGTGTAGCCCAATCCACAAAGCTCTCGCAGGACGGTCTCGAGGCCGAGGGTGACATGCCCGGCGACGTTTTCGAGGAAGACCCATTCAGGACGGCATTCGCGGATGACCCGGGCAACATCGGGCCAGAGGTGCCGAGGATCGTCGGCACCGCCGCGCTTTCCAGCTGCGCTGAAGGGCTGGCAGGGATATCCGGCGAGGACGGTGTCGAAGGCGCCGCGGAATGGCCGGGCGTCGAAGCTGCGCAGGTCGGTCCAGATCGGGGCCGGGTCGAAGTATCCGGCGCGCTGGGCGGCGATGAGGACGGCGCGGGGCCAGTCCTCCCACTCGACGAAGGCGAGGGTGTGATAGCCGGGCTCGGCGAGCATGAGGCCCAGATCAAGGCCTCCGCCGCCCGCGCAGAGGGACAGTCCGTGCCGGGGACGTGACACCATGCCATTCACCGCACCCCGCGCTCGCGCAGGCGTTCGGCCGTAACCAGCCCCCGGCCAAGCATGGCATCGCGCATGGTGTTGCTGATCGCACTGACCGGCAGGTAGCGGTCGGAATTGACCAGATCGGCGTAGAAGGCTGGCAGGTCGGTGATCGGCTTCGCAGCCGGGCCAGGGGCCGCCTTGGGCTTCCGGCGTTTGCGCCCGGCATCCTCGACCTTGCGCTGGGCGGCGCGTTGCATCGCCCGGTCCAGTGCCTTCGGCCCATCGGGCGGTTCGGGGTGGTCCTGGCGGCTGGCCTCGGCGGCAGCGATGATCTCCGCCTCGGTCAGACCCAGCTCGTCGCGCCAGCGCTGGACGTGCAGGCGGGGCGGCCAGCCTTGCCACCAGCCGGGCAGGGCGTCGGGGTCGAGGCCGAGTGCTGCGAGCAGGTCCCCGAAAACCTCGTCGGAAATCGCCTCGCGCGCCTGCGCGCCCTCCTCCTCCTTTACTGGTTTACTTAGAGGTTCCCTTACAGGGTTAGTGTCCGAAATCCGGACACGGCTTTCGGCATTTTCCGGACACGGCTCGGCCGGAAAATCGGACACGGCTCCGGCGTCTTCTCCGTGTCCGAAATCCGGACACGGCAGGGCGTCGGCCATGCCGTCGACATCACAACCATCGGCTTCGTCGAGGCTTTCCGCGGCGCCGTCGTCCCCGTGTCCGATTTCCGGACACGGAACCACAGCCACAGGTGTGAAGCCCGGTTCAAACCCCAGGATGTAGCGGGTGGGCAGCTGTCGCTTGGTCACCGGGTCCAGCCGCGGCACCCGCCGCAGAAGGCCCACGGCCTCGAGCTGGCCAAGATGATCGTTCAGCGTAGACCGGCTGATCTCGCAGTCATGCGCCAGCCGGTCCTGCGAGGGGAAGCAGCCGTAGTCGGGGTTGAACCGGTCGCAGAGATGCCAGAGCACGATCTTGGTCGTCGGCTTCAAACCGCGCTGCTTGATGGCCCAGTTGGTGGCCTCGTGGCTCATGGCGCGGGCCTCCGCGGGGAAGGAGCGATGCGCGTAGTGAAGTCATGATCGGCCAGCGCGCCCAGCGCATCGTCGAGGCTGCGCACGAGCGCCCAGCCGAAACCCTGCGCTTGCACTGCATCGCGAAACGCCTCCTGCTCCGGCCGCAGCCGACCCTTCGGCGCTTTCAGCTCGAGGAACAGGACGCGGCCGTCGCTCAGGACCATCAGGTCCGCGAACCCGGCATGGACGCCCATGCCGACAAGGATCGCTTGGCGCTTGGCCCCTCGGGGCCCGGCCTCGGTCACCTCGTTGGCGCAGTGATGGATGATGGCCGAGCGGGGCAGGGCGATGCGCAGCGCATGCACGACGGCGCGCTGCAGATCAGCTTCGGGGGTGCCACGGCGCATCATCGCGCGGCCCTCCCCTGATCCTCTCGCTGGGCACGCCGAACCGGCCGCCGCGCATCGACGACCACCAGCAAGCGCTGGGCATCGGCACGCTCGCCCGGGGTCTCGCCATGCTGGACAAGCACATTGCAGGCGAGACGGATGAGGAGGTCGCTGTGATGCGCGACATCGGCGATCACGGCGCGGGCCTCGGCCACGCGGTCGGCGGGCCAGGCGGAACTGCGGGGCTGGATGGTCATGACCGCCCCCGCACCTTGCGCACCGGATGGGCCTGTTCCTGCGACCGGATCCACTCCTGAATGGCGGCGCGGCGATAGAAGATCTTTCGACCTATGCGTGTGCAGGGCGGACCCTGACGGCGGGCTTCCCACCGCGACAAAGTGTCTGTGGTCAAATCCAGTGCGCGGGCAAGCTGCTCGCGGCTGATCCAGTCGGCCAAAAGGTCAGGGACCTCCGCCACTGGGTCGTTTTGCATGTCCTTCATCGGCTGCTCCGTTCGCCTCGCGCCCCTCTGCCGGGGGCGGTTTCAGCGAAGCAGAGCGTGAGGACCGGAAGACAGGCGGAAGGTGGAACTGGCCGCTATCTCCCAATTCCACCCCTTGTTTTATTGGACTTTCAGCGGATGGCGCGCGACGCGACAGGCGTTGCCGCAGCCTTCGCAGGGCATTCCAAGCGCCGCTTCCTGGCGACGATCCGCGCTTCGTCGACACCGCTCCGACAGCTTGGGGCTGATTGGGCGGCGCTGAGGCGGTTTCGCCGGTTTCGCAGGGACCGGAATTGCCGGAATGGACCATTCCGGTCGGGTTCCGACGGTTCTGGATGATATCCACAAGTTCTTTTTTTGTTCCGGTGCGCCAGTGCAGGATTCTGGTTGATCGTTCGCCTTCAGGATGCGTAGATTCGTGGTTGAGCAGAACATAAGTATCGACAAGGCAACCGAAGCCAGGTGCCGCCCCTCTTGGGGTGGGGTGCCCAATTACAGGCAGTTTTCCTCGACGACGTGGGCTGCAGCCAGTCCACCCGCGTGCTTGGCACGGCGGGTTTTTGTAACCCGCAGTCCGACGGCCCTGGCCGGAGGATGCCGTATGTCTGAGAGGAGTTCGTTCATGCCTTTGCCGCCCGTCGCCTTCTATTCCATCTACGAAATTGCCGTGCGCTGGGGCTGTCCCCCGGCCGATGTCGCGGGCTGGGCGGCAGAGGGCCAGCTGAAGGTCGTCGCAGGCATTCCGCCCGTCAGATGTGGGGATGAAGTCGTGGGGGGCTTGGTCGAGGTGCCCATCGCGGAACTGATGTGCATGTTCAGGCGGTTCGGGCCGAGCGACGATATCGGCCGATTGAGGCGCGTTCTCAAACCCGGCAGCGCGACCTGGGCGCACGTGACCGAACCTTCGGATGGTCTGCCGATCCGCTCGTCAGACCTGCTGGTGGCGTCGGGGTCGTTGCTGCAATTCGAGGAAGAACGCGACCTATTGCGCCGCCCGGCCTCCACCATCGGCGCCAGTCCGCGGTACGATTGGGATTCCATGTACGCGTGGCTGACCGTTTTCCTGTTCGAAAAGGGGGTGCCCGACACCCAGACCGCGCTAGTTGCGCTGGTGCAGGACTGGTTCGTCCAGAACTCGAAGTCGGGGGAGGTGCCGGATGAAAGCACCATCCGCAAGCGGCTGTCCTCGCTCTGGCGCAGGCTGCGCGGCGAGGATGCCGCGTGACGGTCAGGCCGATTTCGGCAGGTCGGCCCCCTCCTGCGCCGCGTCATGCACAAGGCGCGGCCGAGGCCGCAGGAGGCTGGCCACCGTGTCGACGCCCGCGCGCAGGGGGGAATCCATCAGGTGTGCATAGCGCTGGGTGGTCTGCATCTGGCTGTGGCCCAAGAGCTTGCCGATCATTTCCAGCGACGCGCCGCCGCTGACCAGAAGCGAGGCAAAGGTGTGGCGCAGGTCGTGGATGCGGACGTCCGCCAGCCCAGCGTCCTTCTGCACCTTGGCCCAGAAGCGGCGGATTTCGCGCACCGGCTGGCCGACCGTGTCGCCGGGGAACAGCCACGGGTTTCCCCGCGGTACCGCCTGCTGGCGTAGCCGCACGATGGCCGCGACGTCCTGCGAAATCGGCACACGGTGGATCTTGCGCTGCTTGGTGGTCGAGGCGGGTTTCGACCAGATGGCATAGTCGAGGTTGAACTGTTCGAACCGCGCCGTCCGAACTTCGCCCACCCGGGCGCCGGTCAACATGCACATGCGGATGATCGCCGCGGCACGCTGATCCTCGGCGGCATCCAGCACGGCCGCCAGTCGGGTCAGTTCCTCGGGCGACAGGAACCGTTCGCGGGCGTGCTCGATGCGCCGATGGAACCCCTGCGCGGGGTTGTCCGTCCGCCATTCCCATTCCATGGCCAGCGTGAACATCTTGCGCAGCACCTCACCCATGCGGTTGGCGCGGATCGGGGTGGGCTTGTGGCCCTGCAGCTTGCGGGCCCGATTGTTGGGCTTCGCCTTGCAGGGGCGGGGACGCCCTCCGGCCACGAAATCGAGGAACTTCGCGACGTCGGACTTGGTGATCTCCGACACCAGCCGGTTGCCCCAGGCCGGTTCGACCATCTTCTTCAGCATCGACACCTGGTCGCCCGCATTGGTCTTGGCCAGCTTCGGCAGATGTTCGGCGATGTAGCGATCGATCATGTCTGTGATGCGCGGGGCCCCGCGCCACTCGTCGCGCGCCGCCAGAGGATCCTGCCCCTCGTCGATGGCGCGGCGCAGTTCCTTGGCGCGTTCGCGCGCGGCCGTCACGCTCCATTCCGGCCAGCGCCCGATGGTCATCCGCCGCTGCCGCCCGGCGTGCCGGTAGTCGATGGTGAAGGTCCGCGCACCCGACGCCTGCACGCGGGCGGCAAAGCCGATCACCTCCGTGTCGAAGATCTGGTAGCTGACGCCAGGCTTGGGTTCCGCCTCTCGCAGGGTTTTCTCATTCAGTTTCAGTCGTTTGACCATCCACTCCGCCTCCTTGCCCGACGACACAGGCGTAGACCCGCGCCACTATCAAGTCGGACCACGGGGCAGGGACCGGAATACAGGCGGAAGGTGGAATTGAAGGCCGGGTGACAATTCCTAAAAAAGAAAAACAAGGTGTTAGGTGACTTTGCCCAGCGCACGGGGTGGGGAACAGACGGACGCCCGCCCCCTTCTGCGCCGATGGTTTGATCGGGGACCGCGCATGAAGTAATCCTGTCGGCACACCCCAAACACGAAACTTCCATGCCCAGCGCCAAGCCACCAAGAAACCTGACGCCCGTGCTGTGCCGGCGCCTGCAAGCTGAAATGCTGAAGGCCTGCGAAGCCGTCGCCGCTCGTCATGGCCTAGTGGTCGAGCCGCGCGACATCACCGGCGCCGACCTGCGCTGGGGGTTCGATGCCACCTTCCGCGTCTCGATCCCCCTGCCGGATGGCAGCGCTCTCGATCCCGAGCGGCTTCGGTTCGAGGCGCTGTCCGAGGCCTTTGGGCTTTCCCCCGCCGATTACGGCCGCTCTTTCAGCACCAGCCGCGAGCAGTTTCGCATCACCGGCATCGACCCCCGCCGCCCGAAATACCCGGTGTCAGCCGAACGAGTCCCGGACGGCCAGGGGTTCAAGTTCACAGCAGAACAGGTGGCGCTGTTGCTGCAGAAAGGGATGAAGGATGTGACGCCGAAGGGTTAGGGGCGGTGCTGTCGGCCACGGCGGACTGGCAGCGCCAGAGGCGCGAGCTGTTCAGGAAGTGGATCTATAATCACGCAGGATGTGACAATTAGGGTTAACAAGCTTATCGCAGAATCAGAAGGGGTGCCTGCCAGATGGAATTCGATCCAGCACTATCATTCTCCGATAATCTTTCCCGTTTTCGGACGGAAGCGGAGCGCATCGATGCCGATTGTGCCCGCGTTCTTTTCGACAATCTGGCCCTGCTGGCGCGCGACGGTGATGCGATGCGCACCCGTCAGGCCGTTCAGGAGTTCAACCGGGCGGTCCTCGCCGCGCTCGACGGCCTGCCGGAAGGGCCTGTGGCATGAGTCGGTATTTTCTCGCCTCCGCCGCCATTGAGGGATTTCGCGGCATCAATAATGACGGCGATCCCCTCGTGCTGAAGTTCAAACACGATGCTGTTAATTCCGTCCATGCGCCCAATGGGGTCGGCAAAAGCTCGATCTTTGAAGCGCTGCACTTCGCCCTGCACGGCACGGTGCCACGCTTGGAAGGGATGCAGGACGCCGAACAGGGTGCAAGCTACATCGTCAACAAGTTTCATCCGGCGCAACAGGCGACGGTCGCCCTTGTTTTCAAGAGCGATGACGGCACGCCCAATGTGTCGATCACCGTCACCCGGACGGCGGCGGGCGGACGGGTCGTCACGTCTCCCTCCGGCCACGCCGATCCGGACAGCTTCCTCGCCGATCTTTGCGAAGATTTCGTGCTGGTCGATTACCCGCGCTTTGCCTCTCTCGTGGACTGCTCGGCCTTGGAGCGCGGGCGCTCCTTCGCCTCGCTGGTCGGCATGAGCCGGTATTCCCAGCTCCGGCAGGCGCTCGACGGGGCCAAGAACACTCGCAACATCAATAGCGATCTTGGGCTGTCCACGCTCGACACCGAAGTGACCGCCGAAAACCGCGCCTTGGGGGCCGTTGAACAGCGCATCCTCGCCGCGTATCAGGAAGTGACCGGCGCGGTCGGCGGCCAGATGACGGATACAGCAGCGCTGAAAGCGCAGGTGACGGCCGGACTGGCGAGCATCGCGCTTTTCACGCCGTTGCTCGCCGACGCCTCGGTGATGGACCTCGATTTTGACGCCGCTGAAAGGATTGTCGATCAGGAAGAAGGCGGCGCGGCGCGGAAAACTCTCGACGGCCTCAACGCCGCCGTCACGACGCTCGGCGGGTTGCAGGTCTCGGCGGCGGAACTTGCCGAGATCGACGCGCTGGTGACGGCGGCGAAGGCGCGCGACGATGCCATGCGTAACGTCGGTGCCGCCAGCCTTCATGCTTTGCTGAAAGATGCGCTTGCGGTCATAAACAGTGCGGACTGGCATGATCCGAAGGTCTGCCCTGTCTGCGAAAAGGCTGGCGACGGACCGCTTCAGGATCAACTGGAAGCGAAGATCGCGCTCTACGACGAGGCCGACCAGCTCGACGCCGAGCTGAAACGGCAGGTGCAGAGCGCGGGATGCATCGGCAAGCTCCGGCAGCTTGAAGAGCAGGCGCATCTTGGCGTTGCGGACGCTGATCGTATCGCGCCGGTCCTGACGCTGGCCGCGCGCCAGTCGTCGGTTTCCACGGCGGACCTGGAACGCGCAAAAGATGCGCTTGGCGCGCTCGAAGCGAAGCGGGTTGACGTGCTCGCGGCAGTCAATACCGATATCGTGACGCTGCAAGCCAGCTTGCCGCCGTCGCTGGTCGCCGTCACCCGCACCCTTGGGCAGGCCAAGCAATTCCGCGGCGCTATGAACGAATACGAGCGGACCCTTCCGGCGCTCGCGACGAAACGGGCCAAGCTCGCGAAGCTCAATCGCTGGAAGACGTTCATCACGAACGTCGCCGGGCAGTTCGCAAATGCGGAAAGCGCCCTCGCCAATGCGCGCATCACGGATATTCAGGCAAGTTGTCAGGAGCTTTTTGGGCATCTGGTGCGGGGCGGTCCGGACGTGCGGCCGACGCTGAACCGGGCGCAAAATACCGAACAGGTGGATTTGAAGCTCGCCGATTTCTTCGGCCTTCCCAACCAGAGCGCGCGGGCGCTTCTGTCGGAGAGTTACCGCAACGCTGTCGCCGCTTCCATTTTCATGGCGGCGGCCACCCGACACCAGGGCGTGCCGCGTTTTATGGTGCTGGATGATGTGACCTCGAGTTTCGATGCTGGACATCAGTTCAGCCTGATGGACACAATCCGGACGAAACTCCGCTTCGGCGCGGCGAACGGTCTGCCCGGCGGGCTTCAGTTCATCATCCTCAGCCATGATACGAGCCTTGAGAAGTATTTCGACCGGCTCAACGGCACGACAGAGTGGAATCACCAAAAGCTGCAAGGTATGCCGCCCCGTGGGCGGCTAATGATCGCCGCGCAGCAAGCGGATCGCCTGAAGGCACAGGCGGAGCAATACCTGAACGCGGGGCAGATAGATATCGGCGAGCCGTTTGTCCGCCAGTATCTTGAATACAAGCTCGGCCAGATCATCACCCGTTTGGAGATCCCGGTGCCGCCCGATTACGCGACGCGGGGCGATAAGCGCACCCTTTCCACCTATGTGGACGCGATCACGGCGGCCGTCGCGCTCTATCAGGCGGCGCAGCGCTGCGTTCTGTCTGCCCAGCAGATCACTGATCTCCAGAACCACCACCTGCCGTCCATAATGGCCAATTATGTCAGCCATTATGAGACGGGCGCGGGCAATCCCTTCAACGCCTATGCCTTGCTCGGAGTGCTGCAAAGTGTGGACGCGCTGGCCGATTGCTTCTGCTGGACCGATCCTGCCGATAATCAGCGGAAATACTATCGACGACTTGATCGGCAGTGACCGATCAAGGTTCGATATTCAAGTTCTTGCGGCTGGTCACGTTCGTTCAGGAAAGTCTCGTATTGCAGCGTTGAATTGGCCGGCTACCGTCCTCTTCCCGCCCTTCGGATCGTGATCGTTGTATGGGGCCGTGGAGGTGGTCTATCGCGTTTGATGAGCATCGCTTGTCAACGTCTGGTCAACCCGCGAATGCGTTCCTGAGCGTACGTCGATCCGCCCAAATCCGGCGAGAAACGTTGAGAGTTCGCAAAAGAACCCGCCATTCCAAAGGCTTGTCCGCTAAGTTGCTGAAATCAAAAGAGTCACAAAAATCAACAGGTTCGGCTCATAACCTGAAGGTCGTAGGTTCAAATCCTACCCCCGCAACCAAAAAATAACGCAAGATCAAATAGATAGGCCGATGGTATTTTTATACCATCGGCCTTTTCGCGTTCTACATCAACACCACATCAACACCCGAACAGAAAACCGGCAACGGCCCGCATCCGCCGACATTCACTGGCAGCGGACGACAGATGCGTCCGAATCTGACGGGCGCGCGGATTATCTTCTCCTCATCAACGGAGGGAAAAGATGACCTGCGAAAAACACCTTGCGCTCGACCTGGTCTCCTCCCTGGCAGAGCGCTTTGGGCCCGGAAGCAAGATCGCCAAGGAACTGCCGGGCTGGATCGAATATCTGACCGACACCGAATGTCCCGAACGGCCGCGAACCCGGCCCGGCGCTGCCTGGTGGGGGAGGGTGCGCAGTCTGCTGGATGATCTCTGCCAGGAAGCTGACCGCAGCGAAGGCAATCTGGTGCGGGCAAATGCGACGCGGATCGGCGAGCACTTCGGTTTGACGGAGGTCGAGGCGCGGATCCTCGAGTTCTTCGCCAACTATCGCATCTTCGATATGTTCGAGCATGTAGTCGATCAGGCGCTGGAAACGAGGGAGGTGACCCTGCCTTTTCTCGTCGCGCAATTCTCGGGCGCTGAGCAAGGGGAAGTCAGAACGGCACTGCGTCCCGATGCACGGCTGAAAGCTTCGGGCCTGTTGCAGAACGAGGGGCGCAACTGGTCCAGCCAGAGGGTTCCCTATGCTGTTTCACCGCGATTGGCGGATGCCATGCGGGCGGATGTCGACGACATCGAGGAACTGGTTGCACTGCTGTTTCCGGCTGCGCCTACGCCCGACGCCGAATGGCAGGACTTCGAGGGGCTGGGCGAAAGCGCTGATCTCATGCGCAAGCTGCTGACCAATGCGATCGTGAACGGCACGCCGGGCGTGAACATCCTGCTTTATGGCGCGCCGGGCACGGGCAAGACCGAATTCTGCAAGGTACTGGCCCGCGAAGTGGGGGCCAGTCTGCGCGCCATCGGCGAGGCGGATGACAGCGGCGAAGAGCCGTCGCGGGGCGCGCGGCTGGCCGAACTCGGCATTGCCGGACGGATGCTGTCGGCGCGGCGTGATACCGTGCTGCTGCTGGACGAAATGGAGGACCTGTTCGGTGGCGCGATGCCGTCGTTCTTCCGTCAGGAGCGGATGTCCAAGGTCTTCGCGAATCGGCTGCTCGAAACCAATCCCGTGCCGACACTCTGGACCACCAATTCCATTGAGGCCTGCGATCCGGCCTTCCTGCGCCGTATGACCTTTTCGGTCGAGATGCGCGTTCCGTCCGAGCGGGTGCGCAAGCGCATCTGGCAAAGGCTCGCCGACCGGCATCAGCCGCTGGCCGAGACGGGTGCGCTGATGGCGCTGGCCGGGGTCCATGACCATCCCCCGGCGCTGGTGTCCGATGCGATGCGCGTGGCGCGCGACTGCGGCGGTGGGGTTGAGACCTTCGCGCAGGTGCTGGGGGCCTCGGCCAAACTGACCAATGGTGGCATCGCGCCGCCGCTGCGTCATCACTCCGAAGCGGCGTGGGAGGCCGCTCTGGCCAATGCCGACACCGATCTTGCCTTGCTGGAGGCGCAGCTCGCAGGCGCCGATACCGCACCGCGGATATCCTTCTGCCTCGATGGTCCGGCCGGGACGGGCAAGAGCGCATGGGCGCGGCATCTGGCCAAGCAGCTGGGCCTGCCGGTGATCGAGAATCGCGCCTCGGACCTTCTGTCGATGTGGGTTGGCGGCAGCGAGAAGGCCATCGCGCGGGCCTTTGCCGATGCGCGGGCGGAGGGCGCGCTGCTGATCTTCGACGAGGCCGACAGCCTGCTGGCTGACCGGCGCAACGCCTCGCACCAATGGGAAGTCAGCCAAGTGAATGAGATGCTGACCTGGATGGAAAGCCATCCACTGCCCTTCGTATGCACCACCAACCTCGCCGAGAACCTCGATCCGGCGACCCAGCGGCGCTTCACCTTCCGCATCCGCTTCGACTGGCTGCGCGAGGATCAGTTGCCGCTGGCATGGCGTGCGCATTTCGATGCGCCGGTGCATTCCGATATCCAGGTGCTCGACCGCCTGGCGGCAGGGGACTTTGCCAATGTCGCCCGCAGGATGCGTGCCCTCGGCCAGGGAGATCCCGCCGTTATCCTCGCGGAACTGCGGCGCGAATCCGAGGCCAAGGAAGGCAAGACAAGGGCCATCGGCTTCGGCCGTTGACCTTGCGTGCATCCGCAAGGAATGTGAGGCGCGGAAAACGGGGGAAATGATGCGCTATTCACGTCAGGAAGACCTGCTGAAGCTGGCCCTGATGATGCAGGGCTCGGCGGAGGGAATTTCCATCGCCGATATCGAGCGCGCCTTCGATGTTTCCCGGCGCACGGCCGAGCGGATGCGCGATGCCGTGCTGCGCGCCTACCCGCAACTGGAGGAACGCCCCGGCCCGCAGGGTCAGAAATACTGGCGCTTTCCGCCCGGCACACTGGGCAAGATGGAGGAGCCGACGCTCGACGAACTCGGCGCCGGTCACCGTGCCGTGGCAATTGCGCGGCGCGAGGGCGATCTTGCCACGGCCGAAGTGCTGGAACGCCTGCTGGCCAAGGTGCAGGCGATGTTTCGTGCCGATCGTCGCCGTCGCGTCGCCGCCGATCTGGAGGCGCAGCTTCTGGCCGATGGCGTGGCCTTCCGCCCCGGCCCGCGCGAACGCATCGCACCCGAAATCCTGTCCAGCCTGCGCGAGGCGATCCTTGCCGGGGTGATGATCTCGGCCGACCACCGCGCCCGCGCTTCGGGCAAGCTGTCGCGCAACACCCGGCTTGGCCCGATCGCCATGCTGTTCGGCGAGGGGCGGCAATACCTGCTGGCCTGGAGCGAATACCAGGACGATTTGCGCCTGTTCGCCCTGGCCGGATTCGAGCGGATCGCGCTTGAGGATGACGTCTACGAACGCCCCGAAGGCTTCGACCTGCAGGACTGGCTGGCCGAAAGCTTCGGCATCTGGCGCGAGGAGCCGCAGGATGTGGAGTGGCGCTTCCTGCCTGAAGTGGCCGACGAGGCTGCGACCTATGTCTTTCATCCGAAGCAGGAAACGGAGCGGCTGCCCAACGGTTCGCTGGTGGTGCGGTTCCGAGCCGGGGGGCGGCAGGAGATGGGATGGTATCTGGCCAGATGGGGGGAGAAGGTTGAGGTGAGGATGCCGGAAGAATTGAAAAATCCGCGCCACCAATGATTCATGAGATCGAGATCGAGATCGCGACGAGCGGTGAAAAGAATTGCTACATGGAGCGGGAAATAAGATGAATGAAAGCCATAGTGCAGTAACGAGAGAAAATCTAACGAGCTTCTTCTCCGACTACATCGCGGCTCACGGAAATGATGCGAACGTGCTTGACTTGCCGCAAAGGCTGGAGAAGTTTTTTCAGGAACTGCCATATTTCAGCCCTACCGACGAGATAACAGCGCCCCCAAGCCCTATCGCATCCGACCTGGCCCATTTTTTTGCTACAATTCAAGCCCCATTAAAGGCCGAAAAGGAACGTGGAGGCTTTTTGAATTTTTGGTCGATTGCAGGTCTGAACGGCTACGAGGTCAGAACGGCAGGCGCGCTTGCTGGCCTATGGCATTATGACTTCGGCGGAGAGGTGTCTCGCACGTTCGTTGGGAACTATCTGGAAAGAGTCATTCCGGGGCGAAACTGGGAAGAAGAGTTGCGCCGAGGGTACAATGTTTACACGGAAGTCAATCCCTTGGGGGACGTGGCGGATCGGGTCGATCTACTCGTCGAAACGGACAGATCCCTCGTGGGGATAGAGATAAAGATAAGGGCAGGACTCGGAGAGAGACAGCTTGAACGATACGAACTAGCCTTGAAGGCGCGCGCCGTTCACATTGGAAAGTCACCTTTCCTTATATTCCTCGCGCCCTATCAGGCGCAAAGTCCCGGAGTATATCTGTCCACATGGAAGGATGTCTCGGCCTCGGCAAGGTTGGCAACGATATGCCGTTCAGAGAGCTGGGCCATAACTCACCACATCATCGCCCAATTTGGCGAGCATGTTTTCAATCACTAAGGAGAACGTCATGGACGAAATCGAACTTAAGGCTGCGGAAGTGGTCGCGCGAAATATCGAGCTTCTGGAGGGCGCATATGACCTTGCCGTTAACAAAATGGACTTGATGTTATATGAAGCAACTAGAGAAATTCTTGAAGACAAGCAGAAGCTGCTCCTTTGGGAGTATGATTTTGGGGGAGAGCTTAACGATTATCCTTGGCTAGCTCCCACAGAGTGGCGCGCCGAGGGCGAGGTAGCGGGTGGAAACTATAATCTTGTTTGCTACATTGACCGGGGTGGTGAATCTGAAACCTGGCTTGCCGAATTTGCGGGCGGACCTGCAAGATGTGTTTGTTTTTCTATTTCAACAAATACAGTGTCCGGGGTAAGGAAACTGGGAAGGCTCTCGGGCACGATCACTGCAGAAGTGAGCGAGCTTGGAGAGCTGGGCTTTTCGTTCGACGCCAGTGATTTCGTTCTCAAGCTGCAATTGAAGTTTGATCGCGAGGAAATCGCAAAAGGCTTTGCTGACGGCGACTTGTCAACCGCACTTGCCCCCATCGGCGAGGCCCTCGACAAAATCAACGCCGCCCGCCCAATTCTTGACAGGGTTGAGCAAGCTGTGCGGCGGTTCAACGCGTAGGTGCTTGCGCGTCTGCATCTTACGCAAGCCTCCCCATCCTGCCTCGCTACCATAAGAGCAGGGTGGGGACATCGGACTTCCAGCAAGGCCCAAATGGTTGTCACCGTCACTCGTATGATTGTTCCATTCCCTCTGCTATCCGTTGGAATTGGGACGGCGGCAGCATCAAGGCCTCCAACTCTGCCTGATCAGGGGCAACCGGCGTAAAATCCCATTGATCAACGCCGACATTCACCTGACCCTCGGCACCGCGCCAGCGGGTGTGGACATGACCGAAAAGCTGGATCGCTCCGGCCCGCGCGCCGTTCCAGGTGACCAGCGGATAGTGGCACAGGACAAAGCGGCGCTCTCCGATGCCGATCTCGACCAGATCGTGAACCGATGCCCATGGCAGCGCGCGAACCAGCCAGTCGGGATCGTGGTTGCCGCGCACCAGATGTTTCCGTCCCGGCAGCGCGGCAAAGGCTGCCTGCGCGGCCATGCGCCCGACATCGGTTTCGCAGGCGGCGAAGTCTCCGATGATCCACAGGTCGTCATCGGGTCCAACCACGCCGGCACGAGCAATCATCGCGGCGTCCATCGCCTCAACCGAGGCAAAGGGCCGGTCGAAGAAGCGCCGCACCGGTTCATCCGCGAAATGGGTGTCGGCAGTGAAGAAATGGGCCATGCGTTCTCCTTGGGGCAGGGCGGGGTGGCGTAGGTAAAGGTTCTCTTACAAGGTTAGTGTCCGGAATCCGGAGATGGCTTTGGGCAAAATCCGGAGATGGCTTTGCCGAAAATCCGGAGATGGCTCCATGTCCGGAATCCGGAGTTGGATCACCGTCATGTTCTGGCTGTGTTCCGGTTTCGCCATCTCCGGATTCCGGAGGTGGCTCTTGTGGAAATCCATCCTCGAACCCCAGGATATAGCGTGTGGCCTGCCGCTTGTGGGTGCGGGGATCATGGCTGCGCAGGCGGTGGATCAGACGCAGTTCCTCGAGCTTGGCGAGGTGCTCGTTCAGCGCCGAGACCGACATCTCCGCATCCTCGGCAAGGCGCGCCTGCGTCGGGAAGCAGCCGAAATCCGGGTTGTGGCGGTCGCAGAGATGCCAGAGCACGATCTTGGTGGCGGGTTTCAAGCCGCGCTGCTGGATGGCCCAGTTGGTGGCGGCATGGCTCATGGCGCCGCCCTCCCGTCCGGGCGGGCAATCCGCGTGGCAAAACCATGCGCTGCCAACGCGCCCAGCGCGTCGTCGAGCGAGCGGACCAGGGCCCAGCCAAAGCCCTGCGCGAGCACGGCATCGCGAAACGCCTCCTGCTCGGGACGCAGCCGGCCCTTGGGCGCCTTCAGCTCGAGAAACAGCACGCGGCCCTCGCTGATCACCATCAGATCGGCAAAACCGCGATGGACACCCATGCCGACGAGGATCGCCTGGCGTTTCGCCCCGCGAGGGCCGGGTTCGGTGACCTCATTGGCGCAATGATGGATGATGGCCGTGCGGGGCAGGGCAAAGCGCAGGGCCTGGACGACGGCGCGTTGCAGATCGGCCTCGGGCGTGCCGCGGCGTTTCATCGGTCGGGTCATCGCCGCACCTCCGCATCATCGGCATCACTGCGCCGGGCACGCAACGGGCGGCGGGCATCGACGATCAGCAGGAGCCGACGCGCATCCTCGCGCTCTTCTTCGCCCTCGCCATGACGGGCGAGTACCTTGCAGGCGAGCCGGATCAGGTGGTCAGAATGATGCGCGACATCGGCGATCACCGCGCGGGCCTCGGCGAGGCGCTTGGCCGGCCAGGCGGGATCGCTTTCGGGGCGGAGCAGAAAGCCGGTCATCGCCGCGCCCTCCGATGCGGTTGCCGTGCCTGTTCCTGCGCCCCCAGCCAGTCTTCGATGGCGGTGCGCCGGTAAAAGACTTTCCGGCCGGCGCGGACGCAGGACGGGCCGACGCGGCGGTCCTCCCAGCGGCGCAGGGTGTCTTCGGTCAGGCCCAGTTCGCGGGCGAGATCGCTGCGGCTGACCCAGCCGGCGAGGATCGGGTCCGGGGTCATCCTCTGCGCGGGTCGCGGCGCGGTGTCGATGCATGTCATCTGCTGTTTCTCCGAATGTCGCCCGATGCGGGCGGTTGACGGGGAGCAGCAGGAGCAGAGGGCCGGGGGTGGCAGGGAGGCAGTGACCGGCAGTCACCGGCAATGGCTTTGCCACCCCCGTGCCACCCCATGTTTTGCTGGGTTTTCGCGATTCCGGGTGAATCTTTCGCTGCGACGCAGCATGAATTGCAAACCCTGCAAACCCTGCAAACCTCGGAAATCGTCGAATCCGACCCGCAGGCGGAGCAGGGGAGACATTTCGGCCCCCTGGAGCGCTCAAATCAGCCTCGGCGCAGCGGTCTCCGGAATGTCAAGGGCGGCAAGGGTGGCAGGGTGGCAATGACCGGCAGCGGCTTTGCCGGAACCCTGCCAGGGCTTGATTTCATGGCGGATTTCTCCCGCCCGGCAGCTTTCGCCCGGATTCGCCGACATTCCGGCCGGCACGGCGTGGCGAGCCGGGGTTCTGCGGCGCTGCCAGGCGGTCAGGGCGGAATACCGGATTCCCCATGAAACATGGGGTGGCAGTGCTTTTGCCGGCTCACTGCCAGTCATTGCCGGTCGCTGCCTGTTCGCCACCCCGGGCGGCATGATTGCCTTGCGATCACGGCGAATTGACGCCTCATGGACTGACTGCAAGGAGGCATGCGATGGCAATCACCCGGGTCCGCCTGACCGAGAAGATCCTGCGCGAGGCGGTGCCGCGCGAGGGGCGCGATTACCAGATCTTCGACGCCGACATCCGCGGCTTTGCCAGCTGCATCTATCGCGGCGGCGGCCGGGCCTTCACCTTCGATTATCGTTATGCCGGCCGCCAGCGCCGGATGACCTTCGCCCGCTGGCCGGAATGGTCGGTGACCGCGGCCCGCGACCGCGCCAAGGAGCTGCGCCGCATCGTCGATGCCGGCGGCGATCCGCTGGGCGACCGCGACCTGAACCGCGAGGCGCCCCGCATCTCCGATCTGATCGAGCGCTACATCGCCGAGCATGTGGTGCGGCTGGCGCCCCGCAATGCCGCCGATCAGAAATCCCTGCTGCCGAAGCTGATCGCCCCGCATTGGGGCCGCAAGCTGGTCGCCGAGATCACCAAGGCCGATGTCGAAAAGCTGCTGGGCAAGATCGCCGAGGGCCGCGCCCGGCCGCACAAACTGAAGCCCAACAACCGCGCCCGCAAGTTGCAGGGGGTGAAGCCCACCCCGGTGCGGGCCAATCGCGTCGGGGAAATCCTGCGCAAGATGTTCAACCTCGCCGTCGAATGGGGCTGGCGCGACGACAACCCGGCCAATGGTTTCTATCGCCGGATCGAGAACCCGCGCGAGCGCTTCCTGTCAAAGGACGAGATCGACCGGCTGGCCAAGGCGCTGGACGCGGCCGAGGACCAGCGCGCCGCCGGGATCATCCGGCTCTGCATGCTGACCGGGGCGCGGGTCGGTGAGGTGCGGCAGGCCCGCTTCGAGCAGTTCGATCTGGATTACTGCCTGTGGTCCAAGCCCGCCTCGACCACGAAACAGCGCAAGGTGCATCGGGTGCCGATTTCCGAGGATGTGGCGGCGATCGTGCGCCAGCGCCGGCTGCTGGTGCCGAAGGGCAGCCCGTGGCTGTTTCCGGGCGATGTGCCCGGCGAGCCGGTCAAGGAAATCCGCCGCTTCTGGCTGGGCATCCAGCGTCAGGTGCAGATCGGCGATGTGCGGATTCACGATCTGCGCCACACCTTCGCCTCGCTGCTGGTCAGCGGCGGCGCGTCGCTCGAGATGATCGGCAAACTTCTGGGCCACAGCCAGATGCAGACCACCCAGCGTTACGCGCATCTGATGGAGGGGCCGCTGCGCGCCGGCGTCGATGCCGTGGCCAGCATGCTGCGGCCGAGACCCGTGCTGGTCCATCACCGCGACGGGGAACGGAAGACGGCCTGAGGTTCAGCCGGCCTTCTGCAGCTGCGTCAGCGTCTTCCACACGGCATTGACGCGCCGCCGGACCGAGCGTTCATCGGGGAAGTCGTCACCCTCCGTCTGTTCGGCAAACCAGTCCTGCATGTCGCGGATCAGCTCGGCCTGCGATGCGGGCAGGCCGTGTTCATGGATGCGCACGATCAGCGCGTTCATCATGCCGTCCCAATCATAGGGTGAGATCGACCCCGTGCCGCCCGCGATCCGGCGCATCAGATCATGGTCATCCTCGAACCTGCGGATCTGTTCGCCGGTGATGAGCAGATCGGCGATCGAGACCTCGACACCGGCGGCCGGATCGGTGACAAAGAGCCAGTCGGATGTGCCGACCGGCCGGACACGTCGGACATGGGCAGACTGTGGACCGATTCCATATCGACGGAACATCGGCAGCATGTCGAAGGCCGCCACCGCGACCTCGCCGGCAACGGTCTCACTGCCGCAGACTGTGGGAGGAATGCCGGTGACGATGTCGAACCGCTCCTTCGCCGACCAGCCGGCGATGTCGGCAATGGTGCAACCCCAGCGGGCTGCGGCTTCGTGGACGGTGTAGTATTCGCGTGGTGGCAACTTCATGATAGTCCATTCCTTGTGCCCCGTGCCGCCTTCCGATCTGGTAGGGCGGCCGGGGTATCCAGTGGTGATCTTGCGCCAGGTCGCCCGGCTTGCGCGTGTTGCATCAGCGTCATGATACACGCAATGGTTTAGTCCATCATCGCCATCTGGCAGGAGGGTATAATCATGATTGTCGCGGCTGGCGTGCGCGGAGATCTGTTTCAGATCGTTGGCTCCAGGCGACGAGTCTCTCCCTCGCGTGGGTCGGCGTGGGGGCGACAAGCTGGGTCGGCCACTGCTGAGATATGGTTGGTGCAGGGGCATGGTTCCTGCTGGGGGCAAGGGATAAGGTGGCCGGAGCTACGGCAGCATACCGCGAAGGGTGGAAATTGCGGGCAGGAGTTTGACCCTGCGGGCGCTGCAGGCTTGTGAAAGCTGCCGTTCGACCATAGCATGACACGATGCGGGGTGATCGCCGCGCCCAGCAGAATCCTTCCCCTCGATCCAGCGATAAAATTGGAGGCAGCCTTCTTTTTCTCTTTTTTGAATGACGTGAAGGACCGTGTTGCTAGGGAAATGGCTTCCACAAGTCTTTCAGACGTCGACTTATTGGACAGATACTCTGAGATCGGGCAGGATAGCTACGACGTTTTCATAAGCTATTCATATGCAGATGAGGTAATTTACCCCTTGGATGCTTTCTTGAATTTACGAGATGCCGGGATATCGGCATACCTACCTAGAAGATTCGATAGATCGAAAGAAAAGCCCCCCAAGCTTCTGGACATAAGTCGAACTAGGGATGCCTTGTTGAAGTCGAGGGCTCTAGTTATGATTAACGGGCCGCAAGCAAGTCGATCTCAATGGATTCCTTGGGAGATTGGCTACATGAGTGGCAAAACAGGCAAGGTGGCTATAAGCTCTATCGCGGACGATAAGAATCGGATCAGAAAGCGCGAGTTCTTAAGATTATATCCAAGTGTTGGATTCGACGGCGCGGATTTGTTGGTTGGATTTCCAGGGGAGAATAGCGAAAAGATGAGATCTTGGATAAGTTCTTCATAGTGGGCGCGTTTATGTCGTGCTCGCCATAGATCCTAATAAGAAAGCAGTTGATTTTGAAGGAGTGAATCCCGAGTGGCCAATAAAAAGACAGTTTTTGTTCGGCATCGTTCACATCCTCGTATCCGGCCAGTCGTCCGAACACCGATTGCCGGAACAATCCGTCAAGCCGATGGAGCGTGTTCTTCCCGGTGCGGCTGTCTCGCAGCGCCTCCGACGCCAGATTGGACAGGCCGAGCACGTCATCAAGCTCGCGCATCACCAGCAGGCCACCGTCTGAACTGATCTGCGCACCACGGAACTCCAGACGCACACGGCGGTCGAAATCAACCCGATCTCCCCGCGCCAAGCCCGCACCCTCCAGGTGATCCATGAAACGCGCCCCTCGCAGCCGTCAACGCCATGATTTATATGCGAAATATCACGATTACGACAGCGAAATCAGCGACTTACTTGGAGAATGTGGG
>NZ_JBHRXJ010000019.1:0-61920 GCF_042648425.1 Paracoccus mangrovi
GCAGTTCGTCCAGCAGTTCGTTCGAAATCGTCATCGTCCTTGCTCCTCTCAGGAAGCATGGACCAGATCACCGATACACAGAAGATCGGACACTCTCCTTGCAAACACTGGGCTCCTTTCTGCCTTGCCAAGCCAGCTGGACGCTTGATTGTCGACCTCACGACCTCACGACCTCACGACCTCACGACCTCACGACCTCACGACCTCACGACCTCACGACCTCACGACCTCTCGGATTGCGGAGGGCAGGGGCGTTGGTGATCGGATGCCCGTGAGAAGCGGCGCTGCTGATCTTGGCGCCGGAAATCCTTGGGTTGCGGCATGTCGGATAAAGCTGCATGCCGGACAAAAAAGGCCACCGCGACGATTGCCGCGATGGCCAAATTTCAGGCGATGCCGGTAATCACGCCCGGCAAGGTAAAGTTCAGTTTGCCGTCAGCAGCGGCGGCTTGGTGTTGCTGATCCGGGGCGTGCCGGGGGCGGTGATTTCAAAGGCGGGCTTGTCGTCCTCGATCCGGACACGGACCACGCCGCCTTTTGTCAGGCGCCCGAACAGCAGTTCCTCGGCCAGAGGCTTCTTGATCGTTTCCTGAATGACACGGCCCAGCGGACGCGCGCCCATCTTGTCGTCGTAACCTTTTTCGGCCAGCCATTCGGCGGCTTCCGGGGTCAGTTCGATATGAACGCCACGGTCGATAAGCTGGGCCTCCAGTTGCAGCACGAACTTCTCGACCACCTGCACGATCACCTCGCGCGACAGCGGCGCGAAGCTGATCACCGCATCCAGACGGTTGCGGAACTCGGGCGTGAAGGTGCGCTCGATGGCGGCAGTATCCTCACCCTCGCGGCGGTCGCGTCCGAAACCGAAAGCGGCGCGGGCCTGATCGGCGGCCCCGGCATTCGAGGTCATGATCAGGATCACATTGCGGAAATCGACTTGACGACCGTTGTGATCGGTCAGCTTACCGTTATCCATGACCTGCAACAGGATGTTATAGACATCCGGATGCGCCTTTTCGATTTCGTCCAGCAAAAGCACGCAATGCGGATGCTGGTCGACGCCATCGGTCAAAAGCCCGCCCTGATCAAAGCCGACATAACCCGGAGGCGCACCGATCAGGCGGCTGACCGCGTGCTTTTCCATGTATTCGGACATGTCAAAGCGCAACAGTTCCACGCCCAGCGTACTGGCCAGCTGCTTGGCGACCTCGGTCTTGCCGACACCGGTGGGACCGGCAAAGAGATAGTTGCCAATGGGCTTTTCGGGTTCGCGCAGACCGGCCCGCGCCAGCTTGATCGAAGAGGCAAGCGCCGAGATCGCGGCATCCTGACCAAAGACCAGCCGCTTCAGCGTGGCCTCAAGATCCTTGAGCACGGCCGCATCGTCCTTGGTCACGTTCTTGGGCGGGATACGGGCGATCTTGGCCACGACGGCCTCGATCTCTTTCGGGCCGATGGTCTTGCGGCGCTTGCTTTCCGCGACCAGATGCTGGGCCGCGCCGGCCTCGTCGATCACGTCGATCGCCTTGTCGGGCAGCTTGCGGTCATGGATATAGCGTGCCGAAAGCTCGACCGCGGTGCGGATCGCGTCATTGGTATAACGCAGATCGTGGTGCTTTTCGAAACTGGGCTTCAACCCCATCAGGATCTTGATGGTGTCGGGCACGGTGGGTTCGTTCACGTCGATTTTCTGGAACCTGCGCGACAGGGCGCGGTCCTTTTCGAAATGCTGACGGAATTCCTTGTAGGTGGTCGACCCCATGCAGCGCAGCTTGCCGCCCGACAGCGCCGGTTTCAGAAGGTTCGATGCATCCATCGCGCCGCCCGAGGTCGCGCCCGCGCCGATCACGGTGTGAATTTCGTCGATGAAAAGGATGGCGTCGGGATGGTCCTCAAGCTCTTTGACGACGGCTTTCAGCCGTTCCTCGAAATCGCCGCGATAGCGGGTGCCGGCCAGAAGCGCGCCCATGTCGAGCGAAAAGATCGTCGCGCCGGCCAGAACGTCGGGGGTTTCGGCCCGGGTGATTTTCAGCGCGAGCCCTTCGGCGATGGCGGTCTTGCCCACGCCGGGATCGCCCACCAGAAGCGGGTTGTTCTTGCGCCGGCGGCACAACACCTGGATGCAGCGTTCGACCTCATCGGCGCGGCCGATCAGGGGGTCGACATCGCCCTTGGACGCCTTTTTGTTCAGATCCACGCAATATTTGGCCAGCGCGGATTCGTCCTTGGCCTGTTCCTGCCCGGACTGCGTCTGTTCCGAGGCCTGTTCAGCGCCCTGAACGGTGCGGTTTTCGGAATAGGACGGGTTCTTGGCCACGCCATGGGCGATGAAATTCACCGCGTCATAGCGCGTCATGTCCAGTTCCTGAAGGAAAAAGGCCGCGTTCGATTCGCGTTCGGCAAAGATCGCGACAAGGACATTTGCCCCCGTCACCTCGGTCCGGCCCGAGGATTGGACATGGATCGCCGCGCGCTGGATCACGCGCTGAAACGCGGCGGTGGGCACGGCCTCGGAACCTTCGACATCGGTGATGAGTGTCGACAGATCGTCCTCGATGAATTCGACAAGCATGCGGCGCAATTCGTCCAGATCGACATTGCAGGCCCGCATGACCTTGACGGCGTCGGGTTCGTCGGTCAGCGCCAGCAGAAGATGCTCGAGCGTGGCGAGTTCATGATGGTGTTCGTTGGCCAGCGCAAGCGCGGCATGGATGGACTGTTCCAGCGAGGTCGAAAAGGACGGCACGTCAAGCTCCTGTCAGTCGGCTGGCGGTTTGGGCCGCCAAGATGTAGCGGTCCACCTGACCAGACTGTCACGATACAGTTAAGATTTGGTGGATTTTCGCACAATTCAAGCGGTAATCGCGTCCGCCCCTGCCGAATTTTCCACGGTTGCGGCAGATGTGATGATTGGCGGACATGTTTTCAAGCATCTGGCATCGGCTGCGGGGGCAAATGCGGAATCGGGGCGTGTTGACGCATGATTTACTTGCATCGCGATCCGGCGATTTCAGAACCTGTCCTTCATCTGTCGCAGCCGGGCAAAAACCTCGGCATCCGGGGCGCCCTCCAGACCCAGCAGGGGGCGCAGCTCGGCCACACGCAGAAACGGGTTGGTCGCGCGTTCATCGGCCAGCGTCGCGGGGGCGCAAGGCCGGCGCCCGGCGGCGGTATCCTCGATGCGCTGGCGCAGCGCCGGGTTTTCCGGCTCGACCGACAGGGCAAAGGCGCTATTGCCGCGGCAATAATCATGTCCCGAACAGACCAGCGTCCGCGCGGGCAGGGCGTTCAGCCGCGACAGGCTGGCCCACATCATCGGGGCATCGCCTTCGAACAGACGGCCGCATCCCATCGCCATCAGGCTGTCGGCGGTAAAGACCATCTCCGATTGCGGCAGGTGGAACGCCAGATGCCCGATGGTGTGGCCCGAGACGTCGATCACATCCACCGGCTCGCCACAGATATCGACCGTCTCGCCAGCGCGGATGGGCAGGTCAAGGGGCGGCAGCCGGGCGGCGTCCGCGGCATTGCCCATGACCCGGGCGCCGGTCATCGCGACCAGTTCGGGCACCGCCTGAATATGATCGTCGTGGTGATGGGTCAGCGCGATCAGATCCAGCGACCAGCTGCGCGCCGCAAGCTCGGCCAGAATCGGTGCGGCCTCGGGCGCGTCGATCAGCGCGGTCTGGCCATTGCCATGGACGAGCCATGCATAATTGTCGGTCAGACAGCGAACGGGGACAAGTTCCAGCGGCATTGGCAAATTTCCTTCTTTGGCGCAGTCTGGCCCGGCAATCCCGGAGGTGCAATGCATCACGACGTCTATGAGCTGCGCAAATTCTACTATACCCGGGCGCTGGGGCGGGTGGTGCAGCGCATTTTGCGCGATCGGCTGACCGCGCTTTGGCCGCCCGAGCAAAGTCAGGCGATGACGGTGGTCGGCTATGGGTTCGCGGCGCCCCTGCTGCGGCCCTATCTGACGCGGGCGCGCCGGGTCAGCGCGCTGATGCCGGGGTCGCAGGGGGTGATGGCCTGGCCCGCCGGCCTGCCCAATTGTTCCGTCCTGTGCGAGGAAACCGTCTGGCCGCTGGATACCGGCAGCGTCGACCGGCTGGTTCTCTTGCACGCGCTTGAGACCGCCGATCATCCGACCCTTTTGATGGAGGAGGCGCTGCGCGTGCTGGGGCCGGGGGGGCGGATGCTGATCATGACGCCGAACCGGGCCGGGCTTTGGGCGCGATCCGAGACGACGCCTTTCGGCTTTGGGCGCAGCTTTACCGCCGGCCAGCTTGAGGCACAGGCCCGCGCGGCCGGATTCGTGCCCGAACGGACGGGGGCGGCGCTCTATATCCCGCCCTCGGACCGGCGATTCTGGTTGCGCAGCGCGCAGATGTGGGAACGGACCGGCGGTCGCATCAGCCAGGTTCTTGTCGCCGGGGTGGTGCTGACCGAATTCAGCAAGCAGGTACAGGCCCCGATCGGGCGCGGCCACAAGGTGCGCGTGCCCAGCCCGCTGGATGTGCTGGGGGGCATTGCCGGCCCCGCGCCCGCCGGGCAGCGCGCCGGACGCAGCGCGCGCAAATCCGCGCCTTGACCGTAAGGGAAAGACCCACGCCCGGATGGCGGCGCAAGGCCGTGCCGGGGCGTTGCGAATATGCCGCGGCGGCCCGATCGGGTGGCGATTGTCCCGTCTTTTCATGGTGTTTGCCGGCATTGCCCCGCCGCCGGCGGGGCACCCGGCCGGGGATGCGGTGGGCAAACCTTTGCACGATGGCGGGATTGGGGGCGCAAACACTCATATTTCCGTGTGCAAGGCGGTTGCGGCAGGGAAAATCACCTGCTAGAGACGCCGCAGATTTCGGGAAAGCCCAGCGTTTCGGTGGTGTGATCCTATTGACCCCGCGCTCCGCGACAGACCGGCCTGCCGCCGGCCGCTGCGGAGCTTGCGCTAAACGGAAGGATGACCGTGGCCAACTCCGCTTCGATTTCCGCTGATATCGCCGGGCGTTATGCGCAGGCCCTGTTCGATCTGGTCAAGGATTCGGGGGGAATCGACGCCCTGTCCGGTCAGGTCGACGAACTGGCCTCGGCGTTTGATGCCAGCGAAGATCTGCGCAATCTGACCGTGTCGCCGCTTTACGACCGCCAGGGCCAGGAAGCCGCCATCGGCGCGCTGGCCGCCAAGATGGGCCTGTCGCCCGAACTGGCCAATACCCTGCGCCTGATGGCCCGGAACCGGCGGCTGTTCGCATTGCCGCAATTGCTGGCCAAGCTGCGCGGCCTCATCGCCGACGCGCGCGGCGAGATGACGGCCGATGTCGTCAGTGCCCAGGCGCTGAGCGATGATCAGAAATCCCGTCTTGCGGATACGCTGTCCGCGAAATCGGGCAAGAAAGTCAAACTGAACGCGCGCGTCGATGAAAGCCTCATCGGCGGCATGATCGTCAAACTGGGCTCGCAGATGATCGACAGCTCGATCAAATCGAAGCTCGCCTCCCTCCAGAATGCTATGAAAGAGGTCGGATAATGGGAATCCAGGCTGCCGAGATTTCGGCGATCCTCAAGGATCAGATCAAGAATTTCGGTCAGGACGCCGAAGTGGCCGAAGTCGGCCAGGTGCTGTCGGTCGGCGACGGCATCGCGCGCGTCTATGGTCTGGACAAGGTCCAGGCCGGCGAGATGGTCGAATTCCCCGGCGGAATCCGCGGGATGGTGCTGAACCTTGAAACCGACAACGTCGGCGTCGTGATCTTCGGCGATGACCGTTCGATCAAGGAAGGCGACACCGTCAAGCGCACCGGCGCCATTGTGGAAGTGCCGACCGGCAAGGGCCTTCTGGGCCGCGTCGTCGACGCGCTCGGCAACCCGATCGACGGCAAGGGCCCGATCGTTGATCCGATCATGGCCGTGGCCGACGTCAAGGCCCCGGGCATCATGCCGCGCAAATCGGTGCATGAGCCGATGGCGACCGGTCTGAAATCCGTCGACGCCATGATCCCCGTTGGCCGTGGCCAGCGCGAGCTGATCATCGGCGACCGTCAGACCGGCAAGACCGCCATTGCGCTGGACACCATTCTGAACCAGGCGAACTATAATGGCCGCGAAGCCGACGGCATGAAGACGCTTTACTGCATCTATGTCGCCGTGGGTCAAAAGCGTTCGACCGTTGCCCAGCTGGTGAAAAAGCTGGAAGAAACCGGCGCCATGGCCTATTCGATCGTCGTGGCCGCGACCGCGTCGGACCCCGCGCCGATGCAGTATCTGGCGCCCTATTCGGCAACCGCCATGGGCGAATATTTCCGCGACAACGGCATGGACGCGCTGATCATCTATGACGATCTGTCCAAACAGGCCGTGGCTTACCGCCAGATGTCGCTTCTGCTGCGCCGTCCGCCGGGACGCGAGGCCTATCCGGGCGACGTGTTCTATCTGCATTCGCGCCTGCTGGAGCGTTCGGCCAAGCTGAACGAAAACAACGGCGCCGGCTCGCTGACCGCGCTGCCGATCATCGAAACGCAAGCCGGTGACGTGTCGGCCTATATTCCGACCAACGTGATCTCGATCACCGATGGCCAGATCTTCCTGGAAACCGACCTGTTCTTCCAGGGCATCCGCCCGGCCGTGAACACCGGTCTGTCGGTGTCGCGCGTGGGTTCGGCCGCACAGACCAAGGCGATGAAATCCGTCGCCGGCCCGGTCAAGCTGGAACTGGCGCAGTACCGCGAAATGGCGGCCTTCGCGCAGTTCGGTTCGGACCTAGACGCCGCGACCCAGAAACTGCTGAACCGTGGTGCCCGTCTGACCGAGCTGATGAAGCAGCCGCAATATTCGCCGCTGACCAACGCCGAGATCGTGATCGTCATCTATGCCGGCACCAAAGGCTATCTTGACGCCATCCCGGTCCGGGACGTGACCAAATGGGAACAGGGCCTGATCCAGTACCTGCGCAACCAGAAGGCCGATCTGCTTGAGGACATGACCAAGAACGACCGCAAGGTGGCGGGCGAGCTTGAGGATGCGATCAAGGCAGCGCTGGACGGTTACGCCAAGACCTACGCCTGAGAGGAGGGATAGATGCCCAGCCTCAAGGATCTGAAAAACCGGATCGGCAGCGTCAAGAACACGCGCAAGATCACCAAGGCGATGCAGATGGTCGCCGCCGCGAAACTGCGCCGTGCGCAGGACGCGGCGGAAGCCGCGCGCCCCTATGCCGACCGCATGGGGGCCGTCATGGCCGGACTGACCGCTGCGGCGGCCGGTTCGGACGGGGCGCCGCGCCTGCTGGCCGGCACCGGCAGCGACGAACGTCACCTGCTGGTGGTCATGACCTCGGAACGCGGGCTGGCTGGCGGGTTCAACTCGTCCATCGTCAAGCTGGCGCGCCAGCATCTTCAGGACCTGCAAAGCCAGGGCAAGAAGGTGACGGTGCTTACCGTTGGCAAGAAGGGGCGCGAGCAGCTGAAACGCGATTTCAGCGGGCTTTTCACCCATCACGTCGACCTGAGCGAGGTCAAGCGCATCGGCTACGAGAATGCGCGCGAAATCGCGGATGACATCCTCGACCGGTTCGAGGAAGGCCATTTCGATGTCGCGACGCTGTTCTACAGCCGGTTCGAATCCGTCATCAGCCAGGTGCCGACCGCGCGTCAGATCATCCCGGCCGTCATTGAAGCGGGTGCCGAGGCCGGCGCCTCGTCGCTTTATGACTATGAGCCCGATGAAAGCGCGATCCTGAACGACCTTCTGCCGCGCTCTGTCGCGACGCAGGTCTTTGCGGCGCTTCTGGAAAACGCGGCCTCGGAACAGGGCGCGCGGATGACCGCCATGGACAACGCCACGCGCAATGCCGGCGACATGATCGACCGCCTCACGACCGAGTATAACCGCTCGCGTCAGGCCGCGATCACCAAGGAACTCATTGAAATCATCTCGGGCGCCGAGGCGCTCTGACACGTAGGGGTAAACACATGGCAGAGGCCAAAGGTAAAATCACGCAGGTGATCGGCGCCGTCGTGGACGTGCAGTTCGACGGCCCGCTTCCCGCGATTCTGAACGCGCTGGAAACCGAGAACAATGGCAAGCGTCTGGTGCTGGAAGTTGCCCAGCATCTGGGCGAAAACACCGTCCGCACCATCGCCATGGACGCGACCGAAGGTCTGGTCCGCGGTCTGCCGGTGCGCGACACCGGCGGTCCGATCATGGTGCCGGTCGGCGACGTCACGCTGGGCCGCATCCTGAACGTCGTCGGCGAGCCGGTGGATGAGGGCGCGGCCCTTGCCGCCAGCGACAAGCGCGCGATCCACCAGCCGGCGCCGGACTTTGCGTCGCAGGCGACCGCTTCGGAAATCCTCGTCACCGGCATCAAGGTCATCGACCTTTTGGCGCCCTATGCCAAAGGCGGCAAGATCGGCCTTTTCGGTGGCGCCGGCGTGGGCAAGACGGTTCTGATCATGGAACTGATCAACAACATCGCGAAAGTGCACTCGGGTTACTCGGTGTTCGCGGGCGTTGGCGAACGGACCCGTGAAGGCAACGACCTTTACCACGAAATGGTGGAATCGGGCGTTATCAAGCCGGACAACCTGGCGGAATCGCAGGTGGCACTGGTTTATGGCCAGATGAACGAACCCCCGGGCGCGCGGATGCGTGTCGCGCTGACCGGTCTGACGCTGGCCGAACAGTTCCGCGACGCGACCGGTACCGACGTTCTGTTCTTCGTCGACAACATCTTCCGCTTTACCCAGGCCGGTTCGGAAGTGTCGGCGCTGCTGGGCCGCATCCCCTCCGCCGTGGGCTACCAGCCGACGCTGGCCACCGACATGGGCGCGATGCAGGAACGCATCACCTCGACCAAGAACGGCTCGATCACCTCGATCCAGGCCGTCTACGTTCCGGCCGACGACCTCACCGACCCGGCGCCCGCCACGACCTTTGCCCACCTCGACGCCACGACCGTTCTGTCGCGCGCGATCTCGGAACTGGGCATCTATCCGGCCGTGGACCCGCTCGACTCGAACTCGCGGATCCTCGATCCGGCCGTGGTCGGCGAAGAGCACTATCAGGTCGCCCGCGACGTTCAGGGTATCCTGCAAAAGTACAAGTCGCTTCAGGACATCATCGCCATTCTGGGCATGGACGAACTGTCGGAAGAGGACAAGCTGACCGTGGCCCGCGCCCGGAAGATCCAGCGCTTCCTGTCCCAGCCCTTCGACGTGGCGAAAGTCTTCACCGGTTCGGACGGCGTTCAGGTGCCGCTGGAGGACACGATCAAGTCGTTCAAGGCGGTGGTGGCCGGCGAATACGACCACCTGCCGGAAGCGGCCTTCTACATGGTCGGCGGCATCGAGGACGTGAAAGCCAAAGCCGCCAAGCTTGCCGCTGACGCGGCGTAAGGGGGCGACATGGCCGACACGATGCAGTTCGACCTCGTCTCGCCGGAACGGAACCTGGTTTCCGTCCCGGTGCGCGAGGTGCGCCTGCCCGGGACCGAGGGCGATCTGACGGCGATGCCCGGCCATGCGCCGGCCATCGTCAACCTGCGCCCCGGCATCGTCACCCTGGTGACGGCGGACGGGGCCGAGACCGAGTTCGCCGTGACCGGCGGCTTTGTCGAGATCAACAATGAATCCGTCAGTCTTCTGGCAGAACGCGGTCATCCGCGCGCCGAGATGACGCAGGACGTGTTCAACGACATGATGATGCAGGCCCAACGCCGGGTGAAAGTCGCTCGCGACAAGGACAGCGCCGCCGAGGAAGTCGTCGCTGCCGCCGTCAAGCTTTTGGCGGATATGGAGGCCCTGGGCACCCATATCGGGCTGGATCCGAAACAGGCGAATTTTCCCGACTAGGATCAACCCTGACGAAAAATACAGTAAGCCCCGGAGATTCCGGGGCTTTATTAATCGCGCCCATTGATTTCTGATATTGCCAGGGGAGGTGCGTAACGTGAAACGCTTTGGCCATGCGGCGGTCGGTATCAGTGATGGCGAGACCGAGATTTTTTCGGCCTTCGACAATGGCGGTCCCATGTGGACCGGCAGTGGTCCGCGCACTGAACGCCGCCATATCCGTTTTGAACAGCCCTTTCTGGATGCGCCCAGCGTGCATGTCGCGTTAAGCATGTGGGACATTGCCAGCGGGGCGAACCAGCGCGCCGATCTTCAGGCCGAGAACATCAGCCATGAGGGGTTCGATCTGCGCTTTACCACCTGGGGCGATACCCGTGTGGCACGGGCCCGCGCGCGCTGGATGGCGATCGGCCCGGTGCTTTACGAAGAGGATTGGCTGGCCGATTGAGGCCGGCGCGGCATTGGGGCGATCTTCCGGGCTTTGCCTGTGGCGCGGGTGGTGGCCGGGTTGCCCGGCACCGCTGCCCTGATCCCGTTCAGGCCCGATCCAGATTCATCCCGATCAGTTCGGCGACCTGCCGGGGATGGGTGATCGGCAGCATATGCGCGGCCTCGGGCAGGCGGGCGCGGCCGATATCGGGCAGTCGCGCGGCCAGCGCATCGGCGATATTCCCGATCACCGGCGGCGATTGCGCGCCCATCAGGATCATCACCGGCGCGTCGATGGCCTCAAGCCCGCCGGCGCGCAGGATATTCGCGCTGTCCTGCATCAGCGTGTCGTTTCCGGCCACGACCAAAGCCATCTGCCGGATCAGCCGCTCGCGGCCGGCCGGGGTCTGTGCTTCCCAGTCGATGCCGCCCCAGATCGACAGAAAGCGCCGCGCGGCCTCTTCGCTTTCGCCCGCCGCGACCAGATCGCTCAGCTCCCGCATGACCGCGTCATTGGCGGGGTCGGGGGCGGCCGCGAACAGCACCGGCTCGATCAGGGTCAGGCTGCGCACGGCTTCGGGGGCGGCGACGGCGATGCGCAGGGCAACCGTGGCGCCCAGGCTATGCCCGATCAGATCCATGGGCCGGTCGATCAGCGGCGCCACGGCGCGGGTGGTATATGTATGAAAATCGGGCGTGCCGGGCCAATCGGGGCTTTGGCCATGGCCGGGCAGGTCGGGCGCACGGATCGCGACCTTGTCGGACAGCGCTTTGGCGATGGGCCCCCAATAGCTGGCATTGCCCATCATGCAATGCAGCGCCAGCGCCGGGCGATCCGCTTGGCCCGGCCATTGCCGCAAATGCAGCGCGCTCATAGCGTGGCCAGATGGCGGTCCAGAAATTCCAGCCGGTCCTGACCCCAGAAGCGTTCGTCGCTTTCGCGCACGATATAGAAGGGGCCGCCGAAGACCCCGGCCTCGACCGCCTGTTCCAGATTGCGAGCAAAGGTTTCGGCACCGACGAACAAGCCCTTGTCGGCAAGCGCCGGATCGAAACCCGCCGCCGCCAGCCGCGACCGGATCACCGCATCATCGGCGATGTTCTCATCCTCGGCCCAGACGGCGCGCAGGAAGGATTGCACCAGCCCGGCCAGATCGCCGCCGCCCGCCTCCTGGGCCGCGATGATCGCATAGGACGAGGGCGCGGGATTGACCGGCGAGAAGGCGGGTTTCAGGTTCAGCTTCATGCCCAGATGTTCGGACCAGCGCCGCAATTCCTGTGCCCGCATGTCCAGCCGCGAGGGGTGGCGGTTGGCCGGGCGCACGCCGCCGGTGCGGTCGAAAAGCTGCATCAGGTCCAGCGGCTTGTAGGTGATGGTGGCGCCGTGCTTTGCGGCGATCTCTTCGAGGCGGTTGCCGGCAAGATAGACCCAGGGGCTGGGGGTGCCGAAGTAATAGTCGATATGGGCCATAAGTGAACCTCCGGGTTTGCGGGAAAGCTAGCCCGGTGTTAAGGCGTGTGCAATCGCACGAATCCATCACGGGGAAGCCCATGCCGGCCATGACCGAGCCCAAACTGATCGCGGGAAATGCCAACCGCCCTCTGGCCAATGCCATTGCCCGCCGCATGTCCATGCATCGCGGCATGAATGTCGCGCCCGTCGATGCGCGGGTCGAACGTTTCAACGATCAGGAAATCTTTGTCGAGGTGTTCGAAAATGTCCGTGGCGAGGACATGTTCATCATTCAATCGACCTCGAACCCGGCCAATGACAACCTGATGGAGCTGTTGATCATGACGGACGCGCTCAAGCGTTCGTCGGCGGCCCGCATCACCGCAGTCATCCCCTATTTCGGCTATGCGCGTCAGGATCGCCGCGCCAAGGCCCGCACGCCGATCAGCGCCAAGCTGGTCGCCAACCTGCTGACCGAGGCGGGTGTGGACCGGGTGCTGACGCTGGACCTGCATGCCGCGCAGATTCAGGGCTTTTTCGACATTCCGGTGGATAACCTTTACGCCTCGCCGGTATTCGCGCTGGACATCAAGCATCATTTCCGGGGGCGGATGGACAATATGATGGTCATCTCGCCCGACGTGGGCGGGGTGGCGCGGGCGCGCGAGCTGGCGACCCGGATCGGCGCGCCGCTGGCCATCGTGGACAAGCGCCGCGAAAAGCCGGGCGAGATCGCCGAAATGACGGTGATCGGCGATGTGACCGGCAAGACCTGCATCATCGTCGACGATATCTGCGACACGGCGGGGACGCTGTGCAAGGCCGCGCAGGTGCTGACCGAACATGGCGCGACCGAGGTGCATGCCTATATCACCCATGGCGTCCTGTCGGGACCGGCGGTGGAGCGGGTGCAGAAATCGGTGATGAAATCTCTGGTCATCACCGACTCGATCGAGGCGACCGAAGAGGTCCGGGCTGCGGCCAATATCCGCATCGTGCCGACCGCGCCGATGTTCGCGCAGGCGATCCTGAACATCTGGAACGGGACCTCGGTCAGCTCGCTTTTCGAAATCGACACGCTGAGCCCGATCTATGAAGGGCTCTATACCGGCGATTGATGGCCGGTCGCCACCTCGGAAACCACCTCGAAAATCCATGCGCCCCGGCCCCTTTTGGCCGGGGTTTCGCGTTCGGGCGGGCCGCGCCTAGCGCAGGCGCGAAAACTCGATCTTGGAACAGCGGTCCTCGATCACCGTCAGCCCCTGCGCGCGCGCCTGTCCGGCGGCCATGGGGTGGCTGATGCCCAGCTGCATCCAGACCGTGCGCAAGGCCGGCTGGGTTGCGATGGCCTCTTCGACGATGCCGGGAACGGCCTGCGACTGGCGAAAGATATCGACCATGTCCACGCCCAGATCATGCGGGATCGAGCGCAGATCGGGATAGACCGTTTCATCCAGAATGCTGTGGCCGGCATAGACCGGATTGACCGGCACGACGCGGAAACCCTGTGACTTCAGATAGCGTGCGACGCCCCAGGACGGCCGGCTTTCATTGGAGGACAGGCCGACAATGGCGATGCAGCGGGTCGTTCTGATGATGCGCGCGATTATGGCATCCACCGGCGAGGTGCCGATGTCGCGTAAGACAGCAGTACTCATCTGATCCTCCCCCAAGTCTCAACCTAAGGTGGCACAGAAAAAGCGCCCGGTCCAGAGGTCTGGCCGGGCGCAAGTCGCGGAACGAGGGACAGTGATCTGAACATGACCGTTCCGTGGTCATGTTCGATAAATAAATGGGAAGCGTGACTAAAAAGTTCCAGTCTTTTCGCAAAAATGTGAATTTCTAGGGGTTCAGACGGTGCCAGACCGACTTGGCGCGCATCAGAATCGCCTGTGGATCGGCAAGAATCCGCTCGCGTGCATCTTCTGAACGCAACAGATAGGTGCGCTGGCCGATCACCACGAAATAGCGCGGATCGCCCGGCTCGGACCGCCCCTCGGAAAGCGCCACGACGCACAGCCCGCCAAGGCCCGGGGCGAAGGCCCGGGGGTTCGCCTCAAAGCGGGTGCGATTGTCTTCGGTCGCGAAATGCCAGGACTGCCCGCGCCAGAAGGTGACGATATCGGCCCGGCCCGGCACGGCGGCATTTTCGGTCTCGTAGGACACCGGATCCATGCCGTTCAGCGCCCAGTCATGCACCTGTGCGGGCGCAAGGCTCGGGATCACGGTCAGAGCAAGGGTGAATGCGGCAAGATCGGGACGAATCATGGCGTGGCTATTGCGTGGCTTACCCATGCGATCTGGCAAGCGGGCCGGCATTTCTCAACCGCCATGGCCCGATTCTGCCGGGGATGTGATGGCCGGCCCTAAACCTGTGAGGCCGCATAAAGCGCCACCGCCGCCGCGTTCGAGACGTTGAGCGAGCCGAAATCGGCGGCAAAGGGGATGCGCAGGATGCGGTCGCAGGTCTCGCGCGTGCGTTCGCGCAGGCCCGGCCCCTCGGCCCCCAGCACCAGACAGATCGGCCGGCCGGCCAGTTCCCGCAGAGCGTCGGGCAGGGGCTCGGTGCCGGTGCCGTCCAGCCCCAGAACGATATAGCCCATGGATTGCAGTTCGATCAGCGTGTCGGCCAGATTGGTCACCCGCAGATAGGGCTGGCGTTCCAGCGCGCCCGAGGCCGTCTTGGCCAGCGCCCCGGTTTCGGGGGCCGAATGGCGCGATGGCGCGATCACCGCGCGGGCGCCAAAGACCTCGGCCGAGCGCAGGATGGCGCCGACATTATGCGGGTCGGTCACCCGGTCCAGCGCCACCAGAAGCGGCCGCCCCGGACCGCTGAGCGCCAGATCGGTGAGGTTGCCCCATTTCAGCGGCTTGACCTCGAGCGCCGCGCCCTGATGGACGCTTTCGGGCGGCAGCGGCACCACCTTGTCGAAACTGCGCGCATCGGTGATCTCGGGCGTTATGGAATCGGGCAGGGGCCCCAGCCGGTCCAGCGCGTTCTGCGTCACCACCAGCCGCAGCTTTTCGCGCTGCGGGTTCGACAGCGCGTCGCGCACGGCATGCAGGCCGAACAGCCAGACGGTTTCGGCGGCTGCGGCGCGGCGGGCGCGTTCCTTGTCGATCACCCAGCTGGGCTTTTTGGATTTCTGCGGTTTCTCGGCCATGTCATACCCCCGGTATCCTGCTGGACTGCGCAGAATTTGCGGGAAAATGCAACTGTTCGCGACCTTGCTTGCCTTGCTTGTGCAGAACCTGCGCCGCCGGGGAAAATTTCGCCCGATCCCTGCTTGACGCCCGCCGCGTGGGGGGCTAATCACCCCGCACGCCGAAAGCGTTCGGCGGGCGACGTGCTGCAAGGTGCGGCAGCGGACTGTAACTCCGCCGGGGAGACCCATGCCTGGTTCGATTCCAGGGTCGCCCACCATTTCCCCTTGAAATCAAAGATTTGGTGTGGTCCCGCGATGGGCCGGCTGCGGGTTTGCCTTGTCATCCGCGGGGCTGGTCCGGCGGGCACGAAAAAGCCGCCCATCCGGGGAGGGGCGGCGATCCTGTGACTGTGATCCCGGCCTAGTAGCCGCCGTCCTGATCCGTGGCGAAACGGATCCATTCATCGGCGATCTGATGAAAGACCGGATCGGCGGGTGCGCTGTCGCGCAGCCTTTGCAGGGCCTTGGCTGCCACGGGATAGGTCCAGCCGGTGCCGTTCAACGTCAGCCATGCCGCGCCGAAATCGCCAGCGGCGAGATAGGCTTCAAAGAGCGCTGGCTTGTCCGTCGCCGGATCAAGCCAGGGCGGCAGGTCCGACATCCCCGCCAGCATGTCGGGATCGTATTCGAAATAGCTGCTGTATCGGGGAACATCGCCCGTCGGGAACTCGCCATCATAATCCGTCCCGTCCTCGACCGAGAATTGCGGGGGATGTTCGGCGAATTCGGGCAGCAGCGGCAGGTCTTCGGGGAAATCCGCGTGTTCCGGCGTATGCGCGTCCAGGCGCGCCAGATCGTCGTCCCCGACGCCAAGACGCGCGGCCAGCCGGCGCACATCCTCGTCGATGCCATCCCTCAGAACGATCAGCCGCAACAGCATCAAGGCCGCGAGCTGGCGGTCGTCGCGGGCGACTTCCTCGACCTTGTGGTCGAGATTGACGTTCAGTTCGACAAAGCTTGGCTGACGCGGCACGAACCAGTGTTTCCAAAGCCCGACATAGAGCGGCCAGGTCCCATCACTGAGGATGGGCACCAGCGCAGGGGGAAAGCCATACCATTCGACCGGGTTGGCATAGGTGACGAACAGTTCGGCAACCGCCTCATGCGAAAGCTGGCTGGCTGCGGGATATCCCAGATCGCGAAGCGTCAGGTCATAGTTCATCATGATGGGCATGGGTCGAAATATCCAGGTGGTATGGGGGTCGCGATATCGGGGATGTTGAGCCGGTGTTCTTCGGCGATCGGTCCGGCCCAGATGTTCGAGGGATTCCCCGTGGTCGCACGGTGAATATCAGTATGCTGTTGCCGGGTTTCCGTGGGAACCAGGTTGCGCGGATCAAAGACTTGGGCCGGGTAGTCGCCTTTGCTGAAGTTCCAGTGATGGACCTCCTTGATCGTGTAGCCGGCGTCGCGGGCGTCTGGAAGGAAGTACTTGCTGTTGACATAGCTGAACGCGCGTTCGAGCTGTTTATAGGTTGGCTGACCGCCGCTTTCATAGATGTCCAGCACGCGCGTATAGGCATTCTCCCGCCCTGTACTGGTGGCTTTTCGCAGCGAATCCAACCAGATTTTGTGCAATGCGGGATCGTCTGTTAAGGTGCCGGTCCCGAAATCGCCCGGCGTCAGCGGCGCAAGGCCCAGCGGATCGACCGAGGCGTTGGGGTCATCGACATAGGCCTGTGGGCGGGTGCTGCCATTGATGCCGATCGGGTCGGGCGACAGGTATTGCGTCGCATCCGGGTCGTAATAGCGCAGACGATTATAATGCAGGCCGCTTTCGGCGTCGTGCCATTGCCCCTGAAAGCGGATCGGGCAATCGGTGGGTGGGCTGTCGTCATTGGCGGCGCGGCGCGGCAGGCGCAGTTCCGCCAAATCGCCCCACAGGGTCAGCTCGGCGCGCCATGCGACCGTCTCGCCATCCTCGGATAAAAGCTCGCGCGGGGTGCCCAGATGATCGGTGACGATATAATGCAGCGTCTCGCCCTGGATCTGGGCCAGGGGCCGGAAACCCGCGCCCTCATAGACCCAGTGGCGGGCGTCCTGCCAGGCGACGGTGCCATCGGCCGTCATCGGGGCCTCGGCGATCTGGCGGTCGCCTTCCCATTGCATGGCATAGCTTTCGCCGCCATCGCTTTGACGGGTGATGCGGCGGCCAAAGGGGTCGTAGCCATAGCGCCAATGGGCGCCGTCCGGGGTCTCGATCCCGATCAGCTGGTCATGGCCGTTCCAGACCATGCGCCAGACGCGGGGGCGGAAACCCGGCTCTTCATGGCGCTTTTCGATGACGCGGCCGCAATCGTCGTGGCGATAGAAGAACTGGCCACGGCGGCGCACGCGCCCGGCCTGGGTCTCGACCGGTTCGGCGCGGCCGGCGGCGATCACGGCGGTCAGATCGCTGGCCGGGTCATATTCGAAATGGCGCAGGACGGATTGCCCCTGCGCGGTGTCGCGGCGCGTGGTCGCCACCTGACCCAGGGCGTCGTAATCGTTGTAGCGGTCGCCCATCAGCCGGTCGTTGATGCGGATCGCGCGGCCCAGCTGATCCCAGTCATAGCTGCGATGGACGCGGGCGCCGGCGCGGCTGGCAAATTCGGGGCCGGCCTGCGACGACAGGCCGGCGCTCCGGGCCTCTTCGGGCAGGCGGGCAAAGGGGCCGGCGATCTGTTCGGCCAGCCGACCGGTGACGGTGTGCCCCTGGGCCAGGGCAAAGCCCGCGCCGGAATGGCGCAGCTGTTCCAGACCGCGCGGATCGTGCTGGAAACGCAATGCCTCATGCCCGGCGATGCGCATCTCGACGGGAAGGCCCGCGCGGCTAAAGGCGGCGGTGAGGTGCAGCACATCGCCCGAGCGCGCGATCCGCTGGCCCGCGACCGAATATTCCGAGACGATCTCGCGCCCGTTCAGGCGTTCGGTGGTGATACGCCCCAGCGCGTCATGTTCGTATTCGACGACCGCCTCGGCATTGCTGGCGCGGATCATCAGCCCGCGCGCATCATATTCAAAGCGGGTGACGGCATCGGGCAGGTCGTCCCGCCCGCGCAGGCGCACCACCAAAAGCTGGCCGATGGCCGAATATTCGTAATCGGTGACGGCACCGTCGGGGGCCACGCGCTGGATCGGCCGGCCGACCGCATCATGGGAAAACCGCGTGACCATGCCGGCATAGTCGCGCTGTGCCACCATGCGCCCGGCCAGATCATAGGCGAATTCAAAGCGCGCGCCCAATTCGTTGATCACGGCGGTCAGGCGCATCTCGCTGTCATGTTCAAAGCGCAGGCGATGGCCGCGCGCATCGACGCTTTCCAGCGGCAGGCCAAAAGCGCCGGCGCGGAAATGCCGGGTGGTGCCGTTCGGATCGGTGATCGCGGTCAGCGCGCCGGCCTCGTTCCAGGCAAGCCGCGTTGTCGCGCCATCCGCGGTTTCCACCGCCCTGAGCGCGCCCAGCGGATTTTCGGCATTGCGGGCACGGTCGTAAAGGATGGTCGCGCCGACCGGATCGGTCATCCGCAACAGCCGCCCCTCGGTATCATAAAGCATCCGGATCTGGTTGCCGTCGGGGTCGGTGCGGCGGTCGGCGCGCATCAGCGGGTCGTATTGGATGCGAACCTGAACGTCGCCGGGCATGTCGACGCGCCGCAGCTCGCCCTTGGGGCCCAGCCCGAACGAGGTCACGCGCCCCAGCGCATCGGTCATACCGACCAGATTGCCATTGGCGTCATGGCGCATGCTGCTGCGATGGCCGGCGGCGTCGATACAGGTGCTCAGCTGGCCGGCATGGTCATATTCCCATTGCTGGGTGGTGCCGTCCGGGCGGCTGACCCGGATCAGGTTGCCGTACCGGTCATAGTCATAGACGCTGCGATGGCCCAGCGGGTCGGTCTGGGCGGTGATGTGAAAGGCATTGTCCCATTCGGTCAGCCATTCCTGACCCAGCGGGTCGGTTTCGCGCCAGACCAGCCTGTCGGCGTTCCAGTCCCAGATCTTGACCGCGCCGTCGGCGGTGCGCGTCACCGTGCGGCGGTTCGCGGTATCGTATTCAAGCTCGACCCCGGCATAGCCGCTGTCCGAGCGGATGCGCCAGATCAGCCCGTCCGGGCCGTAATCGTAATTCACCCGGGTCTCGACGCCATCGGTCCAGCCGATGATGCGGCCCAGCTCGTCATGGTCATAGCGCAGCGTTCCGGTCTGGGACGACCGCACCTCGCGCAGTTGGCCGGTTCTGGTGTAATCCCATGAAAAGACGCAATCCTCGCCATCCGCCGCGTCAAGCGTCGCGGAACGGATCAGCCCGTCGTGGCTGTGAACGCGCAGGGCAAAGCCATCGGAATGTTCGACCCGGCGCAGGCCGCCCGGACCATAGAGAAAGCTGATGCGATTGCCGTTGCGATCCTCGATCCGGGACAGGCGGCGCAGATCGCCGCCCTCATCGGCAAAGACAAGGAATTGCTGCACGCGCCGGTCATAGACGAAAAGCTCGGCCGAGCGCCGGCCCAGAAGCTCAAGATGGGGATGGCGCAGGTTGCGGGCCAGCACCTCGTCGCGGGGGGTGTGAAAGGTGATCAGACAGCCGTCCGGGTCCTGAAAGGTGACGGTCTCGGCCTCGATGCGCAGATGCTGCGCCCATGTGCCGGCCCAGCCCTTGCCCTGTTGGCCAAAGGAATCGACGGCATGGGTGCGGATCAGTTCCAGGTTGATGGTGCCGGGGATCACCAGATCCGTGCGGCTGTCGGAAAAGCGCCCGGTCGCGACATTGACCGGACAACCGACGCGGGTACAGGTCGGGGCCGGGGTCTCGCCCCGGGTCTGGAACGAGGGGGTTTCGTCGCCCTTGCTGCCGCGCCCGCCAATGGGCAGCCAGTCGAGGATCATCACCGTCAGATCGCCGGCCCGGCTCAGCCAGCCGACATCGATGGGCAGGCTGTGCGCGCTGGTGTCGATGTCGATGGCGATATCGGGCACGCCGTCATTGATGGTGCCGTCGCAGGTGGTCTTGTGACCGATGCGCGCGATCGGCAGGTCGTTGGCAAAGACCGTCTCGGCGCCCTCGGCCACCTTCGAGACCGCGTGATCCGAGCAATCCACCACATCGGTGACCCGCGCCACCGGCTTGCCGCGGAAAAAGACATTGGGCGATCCGGTCTCGATCTTGCCCTTGTTGCTGCCATATTGCCCGGCGGCCGAGGCAAAGCCCGCGCCCAGCCCGCCGATCAGGCCGGCCGCGCCCCCGGCGGCGACCGCCGTCGCGCAAAGCACCAGAAACGGTGCCGCCGTCCCGGCCGAGGCGATGATCAGCGCGCCGACCGCGACCGCCGCGACCGCCCCCAGCACCAGCGCGCCAAAGGACCAGCCGCCCGCCGCATGGGCGATGGGATGACCGACCGTCGCCGGCATCTCGCCATCCTCGGCGATGCGTTCGAAACCCATCGCGTCCATGGCCCAATGGCCGAAATTCTCGCCGGCGCCAAAGCCGACCTGCGACATGTAATAGGCCGCCGCCGTTCCCAAGAGCACGGGCATCGCCGCCGTCGACGCCGCACCCGCAAGCGCGACAAAGCCCGTCGTGCCCGCCGCCGAGGCGGCAAGCGCGCCGCCCGCACCCGCAACGACAATGGGGGCGTAAAGCATGAAATCCTGAACTGCCGCCGAATTATAGGTGGCGATGGTGCCGTCGACGAAATTGGCGACCGCCCCCGGCGAGGTTTCGGCGGCGGCCTGGTTCAGCACCTCCTGGCGGTATTGCGAGATCGCCGCCGGGTTGGTGCCGGTGCTGTCTTCGACATCGCTTTCGGAACCGCCGCTGCCGCCGCTGCCCACAAAGGGCGGGCGGTCATCGGTCTCGAAGCCGCCGGCGCTGAAGGCGCCAATGGTCATTCCGTTCAGCGTCATGCCGGACATGTCAGCCCTCCGTTCGCTCCAGCCGCAGCGTGGCGACGATGCGCCGCATCTCGGTCTTCTGGCTCTCGCTCATCTCGCCGCCAAGCGACGCGGTCAGGATCAGCACGCGGCGCCCGTTCTGGACCGTGGTGATCAGCTGATGGATCGGGCCCTGCTTGGCGATCCAGCGGCTTTCGATCTCGGTCGCGGGAACCCCGGCCAGATCAAGGCTGCGCCGCTCGATCACCTCGAAATTCTTCAGCGCCTTGGCGGCCTGTTTGGTCTGTTCGTCGACATATTCGTCGAAACTCATCCCCCACGGCATGTCGTCGCGGGTGATGGTCAGCGACGCGCCCGCCCCGGTGGGGTTCGATGCGACAACGTTGATCGAGCGATCTGCCCAGTCGCGGGGCAGATCAAGAGTACCTTCATTGATGCGATACATCAGCCAGCCGAATCCTTGTTGAGATGGATCATGGTCGCGACCTGATCCAGAAAATCGCCGTTCAGGGTGACGCGGGTGCCGCCGAATTGCAGCACGATCCCGTCCTTGGTCATCAAGATGGTGCCGCTGCCGACCTCGAGCTTGATCTGGTCGTCGGCCTTGACCCAGATATCGGGGGCGCCCAGTTCCATCTTTTCGCCGGCCTCGTGACGCATCAGCTTGTCCGAGCGCTGCTTGACCAGCTTTTTCGCCGTCATGGTGATGTCGTCATCGGCCTGATAGCTGATCACACCGGCGCCGCCGGCACCGGCCACGGCGGTTTCGGTGATGGTGGTGGCCTGACTGGCGCGGGTCAGCGCCACGGTTTCGGTCAGATTGCCGCTGGCGACGGTCTTGGTTTCATCCCCGGTCAGGACCGAGATGGCGCGGTTGCCATTCTCGACCGTGGTGGATTCGTTGTCCTTGACCACGCGCTCAAGGTCTTTTTGCGCATGCATGAAGATCTTTTCGGCGCCGTTCGCATCCTCAAAGCTCAGCTCGTTGAAACCCGCCCCCTCATGCGTCTTGGTCTTGAAGCCGCTTTTCGTCTTGCTGGCGGGCAGGCCATAGATATTGCCATTGCTGCCATTGACCACGCAGCCGGTCACGATCGGCTTGTCGGGATCGCCATCGATGAAATCGACCACCACCTCCATGCCGATGCGGGGAATGACAACGCCGCCCAGCCCGTTGCCGGCCCAGTTCTGGCTGACCCGGCAACGCATCGAGCGCGCGTCCTCGAGGTCCCAGTGGAACCGCACCAGCACCCGGCCGAATTCGTCACAGTCGATTTCGCCATCGCCGACGACGACGGCGGTCTGCGGCCCCTGCACGATGGGGGCGGGGGTGTTGCGGGGCGGCGCCAGCGGCGCGGTGTCGGGCATCAGCACATAGCTGCCCGAAAAGCTGTAGCCGTCGCTGCGCGTGGTGCCCGAGCCATAGGCTTCGGACACGAAATGGTGGCTCGCGCTCAGACAGACATAGCGTTTGCCCGTGCCGGGCGCGGGATCGCCGCCCAGCTCGACCAGAAGGCCCGCGCCCAGCGACAGGCAATCGCCGCTGGCCCGGCTGCGGGCGGCGCTGCCGCGAAACTGTTTCAGCCGCCGCCGCGCCATCTTGCGCCCGGCCTCCTGATCCAGAAAATCGCCGGGATATTCATAGCTTTCCAGCTGGCCAAAGGCATGGCGCGCATCGCCCAGATGGTCCGATTCCATCGCCGCCGCCGGGGTCTTGAAATTATAGTCGATCAGGCGCGCGGCACCGGTGGTCAGATTGCTTTCCGGTGCCCAGTCCCAGAAATGCTCGCCCTCGGCCTGATGGTGGCCGTCATAGGATTTATAGGGGCGCATGCCGATGGAATCATGCGCCAGCACATCGTCGGTCATCACCATGGTATGGCTGCCATCGGCATGGCTGAAATGAAAGCTGATGCCGTGCCGTTCCAGCTGGCGGCGCACGAAATCCAGATCGGATTCGCGGTATTGCACGGTATATTCAAGCACCGGGTAATCCTCGGACAGCTTGAAGGCAAAGGCCGGATCGCCCAGCGAGGCGTAATCGGCAAAGATCTCGCTGACGATCTGGACCACGGTCTTGTTGTGAAAGATGCGCTGATTGACGCGCCGCCCGGCCAACCAGCACCAGGGCCGCAGCACCAGATCATAGCGGTGGCCGTTCTCGCCGGTTCCGGCCCAACGCGCCTGGGTCACGATGCCGTCAAAGCGGCGCGGGCCGGCGCGCCCCTCAAGCGTGACGGTGGCATGGGTGCCGATCAACGCGTCGAAATCGACATCGGCAGAGCCGGCAAGCGCTTCGATGCGGTATTCGAACAGCTCGTTCAGGTGGTCGGATCCGTCGAAACGCAGCAGCGCCAGCACATCGCCGCCAAGGGCGGTCGACAGGCGGCCCAGCCGCTCGGTCTGCTTGAATGGTGCGTTCATGCGGCCCTCCTGATTTGCTGCCGAAAGATTAAGGAAATGTTCTTTATGTGCAATTCGTCCTGCCGGGTTTCGGTAGATTTCCGCCTATCTCACTATGGTGTTCGCAGGTAACGGAAATTCGACAGCAGGATTTGGGGGTGCGGGGCGCAGGGCCGGCCGGGCAGGGTGCATCGCACCCTTGGCGCCGGGGCATGGTCGGATCCACGGGTCGGGGCTGCGGGCGTATGGCGAAACGGGATGGGAACACGATGGCCGATCTTTTCGATGATGCCGAACCGGTGCAGGGCGGCGCGTTGCACCTTGCCGAAGGGGCGATCCTGCTGCGCGGACGGGCGCTTGCGGTTCAGCACGCGCTGTTGGAGGGCGTGGCGCGGATCGCGCAGGCGGCGCCCTTTCGCAACATGGTCACGCCGGGCGGTCATGCCATGTCGGTGGCGATGACGAATTGCGGCGCCGCGGGCTGGGTGACCGACAGGCGGGGCTATCGCTATGCGGCGACCGACCCGCTGGACGGCCGGAACTGGCCCGCCATGCCCGCCGCTTTCGCGGCGCTGGCCCGCGCGGCGGCGGCCGAGGCGGGCTATCCCGGTTTCGTCCCCGATGCCTGTCTGATCAACCGCTATGCCCCCGGCGCGCGCATGTCGCTGCATCAGGATCGGGACGAACGCGACATGACGCGGCCCATCGTCTCGGTCTCGCTGGGCTTGCCGGCGATGTTCCAGTTCGGCGGCCCGCGCCGCAGCGACCCGGTCGCGCGCCACCCGTTGCGCCATGGCGATGTCGTGGTCTGGGGCGGGCCGTCGCGGCTGAACTATCACGGCATCCTGGCCCTGAAGCCGGGCGAGCACCCCTTGACCGGGGCGGTGCGGCTGAACCTGACATTTCGCGCCGCGCGCTGATTTGCCCGGATCTGCCGACCCGCAGATTTGAAAGCAAGCGCCGGAGTGGGCGGCGCCCCGCGACCCGCTATCTGGTGGAGCAACGCGAAATCAACGAGGATAGCCCCGATGGAACACCCGATGCCCCAGCCGGATCCCAAATCCGATCCCCAAGCCGACCCCCGGTCGACCGAACGCGATCCGCGCTGGCAAAGCGTGCTGGCGCGCGATGCGGCGGCCGATGGCCGTTTTGTCTATGCGGTGCGCACCACCGGCGTCTATTGCCGCCCGTCCTGTCCGTCGCGCCGGGCCAAAGCGGAAAACGTGCACTTTTACGCATCCGGCGCCGAGGCCGAGGCGGCGGGCTTTCGCCCCTGCCGGCGCTGCCACCCGCAGGGCCAGTCCACGGCCGAGGCCAATGCCGCGCTTGTGGCCGAGGCCTGCCGCCTGATCGAGATGTCGGAAACCCCGCCCGCCCTTGAAACCCTTGCGGCGCGCATCGGCATGAGCGCGCATCATTTTCACCGCCAGTTCAAGGCCGTGACCGGGCTTACGCCGCGCGAATGGGGGGCCGCGCACCGCGCGCGCCGGCTGCGCGCGGGGCTTGATGACGGGCAGGGTTCGGTGACGCAGGCGATCTATGAGGCGGGCTATAATTCGAACAGCCGCTTTTACGAGCGCAGCGACGAGGTGCTGGGCATGACCCCGACCGAATACCGCCAGGGGGGCCGCGATGCCGAGATCCGTTTCGCATTGGCGCAATGCTCGCTTGGGGCGATTCTGGTCGCGGAAAGCGCGCGTGGCATCTGCATGATCGCGCTGGACGATGCGCCCGAGCCGCTGTTGCGCGCCTTGCAGGACCGCTTTCCGCGCGCCCGGCTGATTGGCGGCGATGCCGCGTTCGAGGCCCGCGTGGCCCGGGTTATCGGCTTTGTCGAAACGCCGCGGCTGGGCCTTGATCTGCCGCTCGATATTCGCGGCACCGCCTTTCAACAGCGCGTCTGGCAGGCGCTGCGCCAGATCCCGGCGGGCGAAACCGCCAGCTATGCCGAGATCGCGCAGCGTATCGGTGCCCCGCGCGCGGTGCGCGCCGTGGCACAGGCCTGTGCCGCCAACCAGATCGCGGTGGCGATCCCCTGTCATCGGGTGGTGCGCACCGATGGCACGCTTTCGGGCTATCGCTGGGGGGTGGCGCGCAAGCGCGCGCTTCTGGCGGGCGAGGCCGGGCGATGACCGGGGTGGCGGGGATGGATATCGAAAGCCGGCTTGCGGGCCGCGACTGGCCGGCGATCACGGATCAGATCGACGCCCATGGCTGTGCGGTGCTGGACGGGTTGCTGACGGCGGATGAATGCCGCGATCTGGCCGCGCTCTATTCCGAGCCGCAGCATTTCCGCAGCCATATCCAGATGGCGCGGCATGGTTTCGGGCGCGGGGAATACCGCTATTTCCGCTATCCGCTGCCGCCGCTTCTGGCCGGGATGCGGGCGGCGCTTTATCCGCCCCTGGCGCGGATCGCCAATGGCTGGGCCGGGCGTTTGGATCAGGCCACGCGCTATCCCGCAAGCCATGCCGAATTTCTGGATCAATGCCATGCGGCCGGCCAGACCCGGCCGACGCCCTTGCTGCTGCAATATGTCACGGGCGATTTCAATTGCCTGCATCAGGATCTTTACGGTGCGCTGGCCTTTCCATTGCAGGTGGCGGCGCTGCTTTCCAAACCGGGACAGGATTTCAGCGGCGGCGAATTCGTGCTGACCGAACAGCGCCCGCGCATGCAAAGCCGGGCCGAGGTGGTGGCGCTGGACCGGGGCGATGCGGTGATCTTTGCCGTCCATACCCGCCCGGTGCGCGGCAGCCGGGGCGATTACCGGGTCAATCTGCGCCACGGGGTCAGCCGGCTGCGCGGCGGCATGCGCCACACGCTCGGCATCATCTTTCATGATGCGACGTGATGGGGCGATCCGGTCGTGCAACGCCGCTGCGACCGGCGCGCGCGGGGCTGCAACTTCTCTGGACCTTCGGGGCAAACTGGGCCATATCTTCGCCGACACCGATTAATGAGGCGGATCACCCATGTCGCTTTTGCTGCGCATCCTGACCTGGTGGAACAGCCAGACCGTGAATACCCAGGTCTGGACCCGACTTTACGGCGAAAAGGTCGGCGAGGACGAACAGGGCAATGTCTATTACCAGTCGGGCGGCGGAAAGCGGCGCTGGGTCATCTATAACGGCGAGGCACAGGCCAGCCGCGTGCCGACCGAATGGCATGGCTGGTTGCACCACACCTATAAAGAGCCGCCGACCCGCGATCCGCTGCCGCACAAGGCATGGGAACTGCCGCATGAAGCCAATGCCACCGGCACCGCCGAGGCCTATCGCCCCGCGGGTTCGCTTTACCGCGCCGATCCGGCCAAGCGCCGTGACTATGATGCCTGGCAGCCCGAGTAAGCGATGAACAGCGCCGCCGAACGGGCCGAGCTTTGGGTCGGCGCCGCCGTGCTTGCCGTGGCCGCCGGGTTTCTGGCATGGTCGATGGCGGGCAGCGGCCTCGCCTCGCGGCTGGGCGGCGGCTATGAGCTGCGCGCCGCCTTTCCCAATGTCGACGGGATCGAGCCGGGCACCGATGTGCGCGTCGCCGGCGTCAAGGTCGGGCGCGTCGCGGCGGTTGACCTGAACCCGCAGACCTATTTCGCCGAGGCCCGGCTACAGATCCCCGACACGATCCGCCTGCCCAGCGACAGCGCCGCGCTGATCCAGTCCGACGGGCTGTTGGGTGGCGCCTATATCGAATTGCAACCGGGCGGCGCGCCCGACGACCTGCAACCCGGCGACGAGATCGAGGATGTGCAGGGCGCGGTCAGCCTGATCTCGCTGATGATGAAATTCGTGGATTCGCAAGCTTCGGACGACAAGCCATGACCGATCTGACGACACGCCTCACCGCCGTCACGGCCCGGTTCGGCCTGATCCCGGCGCTGCTGTGCCTGATGCTCGGGGCGATCCCCGCCGCCGCGCAGGACAGCGCCGAAGAGCCGGCCGCCGAAGACCAGCTGATGGTCGATCCGGCCTTCGATCCCGATGCCGAGGTTCCGGCCGAACCTTCGGCCGCCGAGCGCGAGGCCGCTGTCGCGGCCGCACGCGGGCCGAAAACCGCGCGCGGCGACAGTGCCGTCCTGCGCGGTCTGGACAAGGTGACCGGCCAGACCCAGGATTTCACCCTTGCCGCCGGGCAGGCGGTCGAATTCGGCCGGCTTGAGGTGCGTCTGGGCGAATGCCGCTTTCCGGCGGCCGACCCGACCTCGGATGCCTTTGCCGACATGACCATCACCGACATGCGCGCCAATGCGCGGGTGTTTTCGGGCTGGATGATCGCATCGTCCCCGGCGCTTTCGGCGCTGGACGATGCGCGTTACGACGTCTGGGTGATTTCCTGCACCAAGGCCTGAGGCAGGGGCGGTTGGGCGGCGGTGAAATCCGCCGCACCCTGTCCCAGCGCGATGGCCAGCCGGCGGCGATATTCGCCGCGTGAAATCGTCAGCCCGCCCAGCGACGCCAGATGCGGGTTGGGATATTGCGTGTCCCACAGCAGAAACCCGCAAGCCGCCAGATGCGCCGACATCCAGATCAGCGCCGCCTTTGAGGCATTGGTTCTGCGTGAAAACATGCTTTCGGCGAAAAAGGCGCGCCCCAGCGTCAGGCCGAACATGCCGCCGATCAGCTGCTCGCCGGCATAGACCCCCAGCGCATGGGCATGACCAAGCCGGTGCAATTCGGCGTAAAGCGCGCGCAATTCGGCATTGATCCAGGTTTCGGTGCGGTCGGCACATCCATCGACCACGGCCAGAAAATCATCATCGATGCGGGCGCGCCAATCGCTTTGGCGCAAGGCCCGCCGCATGGACCGCGACAGATGCACGCCGCCGACGGGCAGGATGCCGCGCAATGTCGGCTCGAACCATTGCAGTTGCGGATCGTCGGCCGAGGCGGCCATGGGAAATATCCCCATGGCATAGGCCCGCAACATGATCGCCGGTGTCAGGACCTCGGTCATCGCGGGCCCCCTGGATCAGGGCCTTTTCGTTGGCGCCGGTCGCGACCGGCCGGCGCCCCGGTTCCTAGCTTGCCGCTTTTGCCGCCAGCCATTTCTCAAGCCAGTGGATCGAGTAATCGCCCCTGCGGATATCGGGATTCTCCAGCAATTCGCGGAACAGCGGGATGGTGGTGTCGACCCCGTCCACGATCAGCTCGCCCAAGGCGCGTTGCAACCGCGCCAGCGCCTCGGGGCGGTCGCGGCCATGCACGATCAGCTTGCCGATCAGGCTGTCGTAATAGGGCGGGATCCGATAGCCGTCATAGATGGCGCTGTCGATGCGCACGCCAAGACCGCCCGGCGCATGATACTGGGTGATCGTGCCCGGCGAGGGGGTGAAATTCGGCAGCTTTTCGGCGTTGATGCGGACCTCGATGGCGTGGCCGTTGATCTTGAGATCCTGCTGACGCAGCTCCATCTCTTCGCCGGCGGCGACCAGGATCTGCTGGCGGACCAGATCGACGCCAAAGATCGCTTCGGTTACAGGATGTTCGACCTGAAGCCGGGTGTTCATCTCGATGAAATAAAAGCGACCGTCCTCGAACAGGAATTCGATGGTGCCGGCGCCGCGATAGCCCAGTTCGGCCATGGCATTGGCGCAGATACCGCCGATTTCGGCGCGCTGTTCGGGGGTGATGGTGGGGCCGGGCGCCTCTTCCAGCACCTTCTGGTGGCGGCGTTGCAGCGAACAGTCGCGCTCGCCCAGATGCACGGCGCGGCCGCGACCATCGCCAAAGATCTGTACCTCGATATGGCGCGGACGTTGCAGGTATTTCTCGATATAGACTTCGTCATTGCCGAAGGCGGCCTTGGCTTCGGCGCGGGCGGTGCGGAATGCGGTTTCCAGCCCGGCCTCGTCCTGTGCCACCTTCATGCCGCGCCCGCCGCCGCCGGCGGTGGCCTTGATGATGACCGGATAGCCGATCTCGCCGGCCACGCGTTTCGCGCTTTCCACATCCGGCACGCCGCCATCCGATCCGGGCACCACCGGAATACCAAGCGCCTTGGCGGTTTCCTTGGCGGTGATCTTGTCGCCCATGATGCGGATATGTTCGGCCGAGGGGCCGATGAAGGTGATGCCGTGATCCTCGACCATCTGCACGAAGCCGGCATTTTCCGACAGGAAGCCATAGCCCGGATGGATCGCCTGCGCGCCGGTGATCTCGCAGGCCGAGATCAGCGCCGGCATCGACAGATAGCTTTCGGGCGAGGGCGGCGGCCCGATACAGACGGATTCGTCGGCCATGCGCACATGCATGGCATCGGCATCGGCGGTGGAATGGACCGCAACCGACTGGATGCCCATTTCGCGGCAGGCGCGGATCACGCGCAGCGCGATCTCGCCGCGATTGGCGATCAGGATCTTGTCGAACATGCCCGCCTCACTCGACGACCATCAGGGGCGAACCGAATTCGACCGGATTGCCGTCATCGACCAGGATCCGTTTCACGGTGCCCGAACGCGGCGAGGGGATGTGGTTCATGGTCTTCATCGCCTCGACGATCATCAGGGTGTCGCCCTCTTTGACCTGGGCGCCGATGCTGACAAAGGGCGCGGCGCCGGGTTCGGCCGAAAGATAGGCGGTGCCGACCATGGGCGAGGTGACGATGCCGGGCAGGGATGCCGGATCCTCGGCCGTCGCGGCGGCGGCGGCCGGGGCGGCTGCGGCGGGCGCGGGGGCCGCGGCGACCGGGGCCGCGACCGGGCTGGCGGCGGCCAGCGTCTGAACGGCGATCTGCCGGGATTGTTTCGACAGGCTGACGGTCAGCCGGTCGTTTTCGTCATATTCGCGCTTGACGGTCAGTTCCGTCAGCTCATTGCGATTGAGCAGCTCGGCCAGTGCCTGAATAAAGGCCACATCGCCCTCGTGCTGGCGCTTGTCCTGACCGGCTTTCTTGGAATCGTCGCTCATGCCGTCCTCTGGCTTTCGTTGTGGGGACCGCGTTCTCTGCGCGGCAGCGTTTGAGCGCTTATAGACCGCGAGACAACCTAAGGGAAAGGGTTTCGCCGCCTAACCCCGCCGTTTCCAACGCCGATGCACCCAGAACCACTGTTCCATATGGGCACGGACCAGCAGTTCCAGATCGTCGTTCAGCGCCTGCATCATGCTGGCCGGGTCGCTATGCGGAATCGGGGCGCCCACCTCGACCTTGAAGCTCAGCCCGTCGGGCTGGCGGATGCCGGCGACCGGCACGATCAGCGCATCATAGCGGATCGCCAGCTCGGCCGGCGTCAGCACGGTCTTGCTGGGCAGGCCGAAAAAGCTGAGTTCGGCCCCGTGCCCGTCATATTGATCGAAACCCAGCGCCATCCAGCCGCCGCCTTTGAGAAAGCGCAGCATCGAGGCAAGGCCCGCGCGCCCGCGCGGAAACATCGGCTCGGCGATGGCGCGCATGGCGGGGATGTAATGGCGGTTGAAGGCCTCGTTGTTCATGGGGCGGTAGAGCGCGCCGACCGGCCAGCCACGCCCCGACAAGGCCGCGCGCATGGCGTCGTAATTGCCGAAATGCGCCACCGCAAGGATCACCGGACGCCCCGCCTGCGCCGCCTGTTCCAGCGCGGCAAGGCCCGGCCCGGTCAGGGGATCGGCCTCGTGGATGCGGTCGGTGAACTCGGTCCCCGAATAGATTTCCGCAAGCGAACGTCCGGCATTTTCGGGCACGGCGCGGGTCAGGTGGCGCACCTCATGCGCGGTCAGATCGGGACGCGCCATGGCCAGATTGTCGCGGATGCGCCGGCGCCAGCCCGCCAGCGGCCCCAACACATGCGCAAACAGCCAGCCCATAAAGGGGATGCGCCGGTCATAAGGCAGGATCCGCGCAATCCCCATAAGCGCCAGGAAGGCCGCATTCGCGATGCGGTCGCGCAGGGCGATGGGCTCTTGTGTCTCGGTTTCGGTCATCGCGGTCCTGTTCGTCGGGTCCAGTTCGTCGGGCCCAGTCCATTCGCGTTTCATGCGCCGCGCTGCATGGCGCGGGCCTCGCGCACCCAGACATATATCCCGGCGATGACGATGATCAACGCGCCGGCCACCGTCCAGATGTCGGGGATCGTGCCCCAGAACAGAAAACCCCACAAGCCCGCCCAGACCAGCCCGGTATAGCCAAAGGGCGCGATGGCCGAGGCCTCGGCCAGGGCAAAGGCCCGGATCAGCAGCGCCTGCGACACCGTGCCGAAAAGCCCCAGCAGCGCAAAGATCCACAGATCGCCCATGGCGATGGGTTGCCAGAAGAACGGCACCACAAACGATGCCAGGGTCGAGCCGACCATCGCCGACCACAGCACCGAGGTGGCGGTGGAATCGCTGCGCGTCAGCCGCGTCAGGATCGCGCCGGCCGCATAGGTGAATGCCCCGATCAGCGGCAACAGGGCGGCCGGCTGAAACACGCCCGCGCCGGGGCGGATGATCAGCATCGCCCCGCAAAGCGCCGCCAGAATGCCGATGACGCGCTTGATGCCGATGGATTCGCCCAGAAATATCGCCGCGCCCAGCGTGATCAGAACCGGGTTGATGTCCATGATCGCCGTCGCCTCGGCCAGACCGATCACCTGCAACGAGGTGAAGAACAGCCCCGATGAGGCGATATGCGAAAGCCCGCGCGCGAATTGCAGGCGCGGCTGCTGGCTGATGATGGCGCGGCGCAGGCGCGGTCCCAGAACCAGCACGACGATGCCCAGATTGACGACGAATCGCGCCCAGACGATCTGGGCCGGGTGATAGGTCTCGCCCAGATGCTTGGCCGTCGCATCCATGAGCGAAAACAGCACGATCGCCAGCAGCAAAAGCGCGATGCCCTGCATCTGCGTCTTGCGCGCGGGGTCACCTGCGGGCGCAATGATCTGCGGCAGGGGGCCGGGATCGGGGGGCGGCAATGTCATGGTGGTCTCCGTTCCTCCGGGGTTATGCCCGCGCGGGGGACCGGGGTCCAGAGGCGGTCGCCGAATGAAAACGGCCGCGCGGGGGGCGCGGCCGTTCCAAAGCATGGGTCAAGGCCCCGGGGATGCGGGGTCAGCCCAGCAGGCGGCGGGCCTCGGCCACGGTCGCCTCGGGGGTGATGCCGAATTCCTTATAGAGCGCGGGCGCCGGCGCCGAGGCGCCAAAGCCGGTCATGCCGATAAAGCCGGCTTTCTTTTCCTTGCCGCGTTCGCCCAAAAGCAGCCAGTCCCAGGGCTGGCGGATGGCGGCCTCGATGGCGATGCGAACCGGACCCTTGGGCAGGACCTCCTTGCGATAGGCGGCGTCCTGATCGCGGAACAGTTCCATCGACGGGACCGAGACGACGCGCGTCGGGATGCCCTGTGCCTCAAGCAGGTCGCGGGCGGCGACGGCGATCTCGACCTCGGAACCCGAGGACATCAGGATCACCGCAGGCTCTTTCGAGGCCTCGCGCAGGATATAGGCGCCCTTGGCGGTCCGGTTCTCGCCCGCATCCTCGCGCAAGAGCGGCAGGTTCTGACGCGACAGCGCCATGACCGAGGGCGTGGTTTCGTTCGACAGCGCGATTTCCCAGGCCTCGGCGGTCTCGATCAGGTCGCAGGGCCGCAGCATCAGCGTGTTCGGCGTGGCCCGGCAGATCGCCAGATGCTCGACCGGCTGGTGGGTTGGGCCGTCCTCGCCAAGGCCGATGCTGTCATGGGTCATGACATAGGTGACGGGCAGGCCCATCAGCGCCGAAAGCCGCATGGCGCCGCGCGCATAATCGACAAAACACATGAAAGTGCCGCCATAGGGCCGGAAACCGCCATGCAGCCAGATGCCGTTCATCGCCGCCGCCATGCCGTGTTCGCGGATGCCGTAGTGGATATAGCGGCCCTTGCGGTTTTCCGGCGAGAAGATGCCCAGATCCTTGGTCCGGGTGTTGTTCGAGCCGGTGAGGTCGGCCGAGCCGCCCAGCGTTTCGGGCAGTTCGGGGTTGATCACCTCGAGCACCATTTCGCTGGCGCGGCGGGTGGCGACCTTGGGCTTGCTCTCCAGCGCCTGCGCCTTCAGCGCGGCGATGGTGGGGGCAAGCTTGTCGCTGACCTCGCCCGAAATGCGGCGGGCGAATTCGTCGCGGTTCGCGGCGCCGTCGACGCGGGCGTTCCAGGCCGCGCGGGCATCCTTGCCACGCGCACCGATGGCGCGCCAATCGGCCAGAATGTCCTCGGGGATGACAAAGGCAGGCGCGGTCCAGCCAAGTGCCTTGCGCGCCGCCTCGATTTCCTCGGCGCCCAGGGGCGAGCCGTGGACGCCCGAGCTGTCGGATTTGTTCGGCGCGCCATAGCCGATGATCGTCTTGCAGGCGACCATGACCGGGCGGCCGTCCTTGCCCGATGCGGCGTCGGTCAGCGCGCGGTCGATATCGGCCGGATCGTGGCCGTCACAGCTGAGCACGCGCCAGCCCGAGGCCTCGAAGCGCTTGAGCTGATCGGTCTTGTCCGACAGAGACACCCGGCCGTCGATGGTGATGTCGTTATTGTCCCAAAGCACGATCAGGTTGCCGAGCTTCTGCATGCCGGCCAGCGCGATGGCTTCCTGGCTGATGCCCTCCATCAGACAGCCGTCGCCGGCGATGACCCAGGTCTTGTGGCTGCACAGATCGGCGCCGAACTGGGCGCGCATCGCCTCTTCGGCGATGGCCATGCCGACGGCGGTGGCGATGCCCTGACCCAGCGGGCCGGTGGTGGTCTCGACCCCCTCGGCATGGCCATATTCGGGATGGCCGGCGGTGATCGCGCCCCATTGGCGGAAATTGCGGATCTGGTCGATGGTCATCTGCTCATAGCCGGTCAGGTAGAGCGCCGAATAGATGAGCATCGAGGCATGGCCGGCCGACAGCACGAAGCGGTCGCGATCGAACCAGTGCGGGCTCGACGCATCGAATTTCAGGTGGTTCCTGAACAGGACCGTGGCGACATCGGCCATGCCCATGGGCGCGCCGGGATGGCCCGAATTCGCCGCCTGCACGGCATCCATGGAAAGGGCGCGAATAGCGTTCGCAAGGCGCCAATGCGCGGGGTCGGCCTTGATACGGTCGGCGATGTCCATAGCGGAATTCCCTGCTGTTAGGTGACGGCAAGCCCTGATAGGCAGGCCAAGGCGGCGTTGCAAGCCGCCATTGGAATCTGCGGGACGGATTTGCATGAATACAGACGACCAGATTACCGGTTTTCGTCAGGACCGGATCGGAGCGCGCCTGATCTGCATGCTCAACGTGATGCGGCTGGCGCAGAAATTCGGCGTCAAGGGCCGCTTTCTGTGGCTGAGCGAGCCTGAAGGCCCCTATCCCGAACTGGCCGATCCGCATGATTTCCTGTCGGCCGCGTTCGTGGCCGAACATATCCGCGTCGTCGACAAGGCGCCCGACCTGTCGCAGATGCAGGATGTGGGCGCGGTCGCGCAAAGCATGAATGCGCGGGGTTTCGGCGAAAGGCTGGCCGGCGGCGGGCGCTATTCCTGCACCACCATGTCCGAGACGGTGCGTTTCATGGACGAAACCCTGCCCGATGCCGAGGCCGAGATGCGCGAGATCGCCCGCCAGATCCGGCTGGCCGCGCCGCTGGAAAAGGCGCTGGTGCGGGCGCGCAAGGTGGTGGCGCGGGCCGGCGGCGGCGATCCGGTGGCGATCCATGTCCGCCGGGGCGACATTCTGGACGTGCCGCCATGGTGCTATTCCTCATGGGCGACGAAATATGTGCCCGACGAGTTCTTTCGCGCCTTTATCTCGACGGGCGAGGGGCCGGTGATCTCGTTCAGCGACACCCCCGAGGCGGTCCGGCATCTGGCGCAGGGCAATCCGCGCATCCTGCCCGTGACCGAGGTTTTCGGCGATGCCCGCCTGCCGCAGCCGGCGCGCGATCTGCTGGAACTGGTGCTGATGTCGGAATGCGCCCAGGTCGGCGCGCCCAGCCACAGCGCCTTTTCTCGCGCCGCCGCCGTGGCCGGCCGATGCCGGATCGTGGCTTTGCCGGGCGCCTTGCCCGAGGATCTGCGCCGGGCGGCCTATGACGCGCTGCTGGAACGGGTGATCGCGGCGCAGGACAGCTTTTTCGCCCCCGGCGATCTGGCGCAATCGGCGGGCTATGCGGCGCGTCATGCGGTCGTGGTCGGGCGCGGCGCCGAACTGGTCGATGCGCTGGATGGCCAGGACGCGTTTCTGGGTGAGTTTCCGTTTCTTTACAAGGATCTGGCCATGACGGCCTGGGCGGCCGGCCGGATGGGCAAGGCGCGGGCGCTGGCCGAGCGCGGTTTGGCCGCGCCGCTGCTGCGCCATCGCGACAAGCCGCAATGCCGCCAGATCCTGTTGATGGCCGATGCCGGCAACAAGCCCGAACAGAACCCCGAGGTCGATGGCCAGTTTCTGACCATGCTGTTCACCGGGCGCGCCGCCGAGGGGCCGATCATCCCGGTTCTGGCGCGCAAGATGATGCGTCAGGACACCGGCTCGGCCAAGGCGCTGATGTTTCCGCAAAAGCTGACGGCGCCCTTTACCCGGCTTGCGCCCGAAAGCGGCGGCGACGCCAAGATGCTGCCGCTTTGGGTGCTGCGGCTCGACTGGTCGGAATTCGTCCGCGACAAGGCCTTGCTGCGCGAATTGCGCGAATGGCCGAGCCTTTGGGAAAAGATGAAGCCGGTCGCCGCCGGCCTTTCCGAGATCGAGGACAAGCTGGAAGCCAAGGAAAAGCCGGTGGTCGGGGCGGGGGCGGCGCTGCGCTTTGGGTTCTGCGCCGCGATCCTGCGCCTGCACGGGCGGCTCAATCGCAGCTTTGCGCTGCTGGGCTGGCTGGACGGGCTTTATCCGGGCAATGCGCTCACCCACAAGCGGCTGGCCGATACCTGCTTCGCCGCCGATCTTGGGCGCGGTGGCTGGAAATGGCTGGAATCGGCGATCGAGATCGCGCCGGAAAATCCCATGCTGCACCTTTCGGCGGTGCTGCGCGCCCTGCAAACGGGCGATGCCGCCCGTGCCAGCCGCCATGCCGACGCGGCCGAGGCGCTTTGGCCGGGCCTGCCGCTGATCAAGGTTCTGCGGCGCGGCATGTCCTAGGCGGCGCTGCCCGGTCGATGGGCTTTTGCCCGCGCCCGGTGCGCGCCCGCATTGCCGCCCCCGGGATGGACGCGGCACATATGGCGGTTCGCGCATAAAGCGATTGCCAAGCGGGCCGCGCCCCTGTCACAGTTTCGTTATCGCATGGATCTGGGACAGGGGGTCTTGATGGCAAGGGAACATAATGCGGCGGTCGACCCGGTGGATGAAATCCTGCCGCCGCTGCGCATGGCCACGCTGGGATTGCAGCATGTGCTGGTGATGTATGCCGGCGCGGTGGCGGTGCCGCTGATCGTGGGCCGGGCGCTGAACCTTGCGCCCGAGGATGTGGCATTCCTGATTTCGGCCGATCTGTTTTGCTGCGGCATCGCGACCATCATCCAGTCGCTGGGCGTGACGCGCTGGTTCGGGATCCAGCTGCCGGTGATGATGGGGGTGACATTCGCCTCGGTCGGGCCGATGGTGGCGATGGCCAATGCCTATCCGGGGCCGGACGGCGCGCGCATGATCTTTGGCGCCATCATCGGCGCGGGCATCGTCGCCATGCTGATCGCGCCCTTTATCGGGCGGATGCTGCGTTTTTTCCCGCCGCTGGTGACCGGCACGATCATTCTGGTGATCGGGGTCACGCTGATGCGGGTGGGCATCAACTGGATCTTTGGCAACCCGATCGGGCCGACGGCGCCGCGGCTGGTCGATCCGGTGGCCGCGGGCTGGCTGAACAATATCAAGGAAATGGCGGGCGAGGGTGTGGTGCCCGCGATCCCCGACAGCCTGAAGGTGGCGCCCAGCGTGCAAAACCCGCTTTACGCGCGCCCGATCAATATCGTGATTTCGGGTGTCGTGCTGGTGGCGATCCTGTTGATCGCGCGCTTCGGGCGCGGATTTGTCGCCAATATCGCGGTGCTTCTGGGCATGCTGATCGGGGCGGCGCTGACCATCCTTCTGGGGCAGATGACCTTTGACAAGGTGGCCGAGGCGCATTGGTTCGGCATTGTCACGCCCTTTCATTTCGGCATGCCGATATTCGATCCGGTGCTGATCGTGACCATGGTGCTGGTGATGATCGTGGTGATGATCGAATCGACCGGGATGTTTCTGGCGCTTGGCGATATGACCGGCCGCAGGATCACCCCCGAGCGGCTGAGCGCGGGCCTGCGTACGGATGGGCTGGGTACGCTGATCGGCGGGGTTTTCAACACCTTTCCCTATACCTCGTTTTCCCAGAACGTGGGGCTGGTCGGCGTCACCGGTATCAAAAGCCGCTATATCTGCGTGGCGGGCGGGCTGATCCTGATCCTGTTCGGGCTGGTGCCCAAGATGGGGGCGGCGGTGGAATCGCTGCCGACGGCGGTGCTGGGGGGCGCGGGGCTGGTGATGTTCGGCATGGTCGCGGCGACCGGGATCCGAATCCTGTCGACGGTGGATTTCGCCGGCAACCGCAACAACCTGTTCGTGGTGGCGGTGGCGCTTGGCTTCGGGATGATCCCGCTGATCGCGCCCGATTTCAAGCAATGGCTGCCCCATGCCATCCATCCGCTGATCGAGTCGGGCATTCTTTTGGCGACCATCGCGGCCGTGGTGCTGAACGCCTTTTTCAACGGCGCCGGCAATAACCTCGAGGATGCGAAACGCGCCGCCAGCATGGCCGATCACTAAGGGAAACCGGGCCGGAACCTGCGCCCCGATCTGCGGCGGGGCGCAGCCGTTTCGGCGGCGGCGCGATAATGGCCTCCCGCCGCGACCGGCGGGCGGTTCCGGTTCAGAACGGGAAATCGTCCACCACGCGCACCCATTGGCTGCGCCATTGCGGTGGGGCATAGGGATCGGGCCAATATTCGACCTGCCTTCGGATCAGGTTGTTTTCCACGCTGTGAAAGGTGACGGCGCGGGCGGTCACGGTCCCGTCCGTCACTTCGACATCCGAAACGGCCTCATGACCATCGGCCACGACCGAGCGAACGGCAAAGCGCCATTTCCCGGCGGCCGGATAGGCGGTGTTGAGCGCCGCAAAAGCCTCGGGTCCCCGAAGATATTCCCGTGTCTGCGGCATGTAATATTCGAATCCGGGATCCAGCCAGCGGCTTGCATGATGAAAGTCGTTCGTGGCCATGGCCTTCCAGAAGGCAAGGATCAGTTCCCGGGACAAGCGTCTCTCCTGTCGTTCGTGCGGCAAGGGGGGCGTTGAAATACGGGCCTATTCCCCGATTTCCAGCGGCCGGACCCGCAGGCGGGTGATGCGGTTTTCGCGCCGTGCCACCACCTCGAAACGATAGCCTTCAAAGGAAAACACCTGCCCGGGCGTCGGGATCGACTGGGCCATGTGGATGACCAGCCCGGCCAGGGTATTGGCCTCGTCATCGGGCAGGGTCCAGTCCAGCGCCCGGTTCAGGTCGCGGATGGTCATGGCGCCATCGACCAGATAATCGCCCTGCGGATCGGGGGACAGCGATTGCACGGCATCGGTGTCATGTTCGTCGGTGATCTCGCCGACGATTTCCTCAAGGATATCTTCCAGCGTGATCAGCCCGCGCAGGCTGCCATATTCGTCGACGACCAGCGCGAAATGCGTATGCCGGCGCAGAAATTCGCGCAGCTGTTCGTCCAGCGCCGTGGTGTCGGGCACGAAATAGGGCGGCATGGCGGTGCTGAGAACGTCGAAATCCTTCAACGCCTCGGGGCCCTTGTCCTGAATCGCCCGGCGCACGCCGCGCAACAGATCCTTGGCATGGATGACGCCGACCACATTCTCGCGCTCGCCGCGATAGACGGGCAGGCGGGTATGGGGGCTTTTGAGCACCTGTTCCAGCACCGCGTCGGCGGGCAGTTCGGCGTCCAGCATCTGGATCCCCGAACGGTGCAGCATGATTTCCTCGACCGAGCGTTCGCCCAGATCCAGCGCCCCCATCAGAAGGTCGCGTTCCTCCTTTTGCACGGCGCCGCTGGAATGGCCGATGGCCAGCGCGCCGGCGATTTCCTCCTGCACGGAAAAGACCAGCCCTGATCCATCGGCGCGGATCCCGAAAAGCGCAAGGATCCCGCGCACGATCAGCCGCACCACGGTCACGATGGGCGACATGATCCGGGTCACGATGCCGATGGGCCGGGCGACACGACTGGCCAGATCCTCGGGGGCGAGAATGGCATAGGTCTTGGGCAGGACCTCGGAAAAGATCAGGACCAGCACCGTCATCACCAGCGTCGCCGCCGCCACGCCGCTGCTGCCCAGAAGCCGGGTAAAGAGCGCGGTCGCAAGGCTGGCGGAAAGGATGTTGACGACATTGTTGCCCAAGAGGATCGAACCGATCAGCCGCTCGCTGTCCTCGGTCACCGAAAGCGCCCGCTGTGCGCCCCGGTCGCCCTTGTCGGCGCGCGCCCGCAGCTTGGCCCGGCTTGACGCCGTGAGCGCCGTCTCGGACCCCGAAAAGAACCCCGAAAGCGCCAAAAGCACCACGATTGCACCCGCCGTCAGCCACAGCGTCAGGTCATAGCCCGGCGCGGCGGCAGCGGCGGCTTCGGTCGTGGCGACGGCGGTGCCTGCGGCAGCGGCCGGGGCGGTCAGGGAAAACATCGCTTACTCTTCGTTCCGGGGCGGTTGGGCCAGCGGGTGATGGTTCAGCACCAGATCGCGCATGCGCGCATCCAGCACATGGGTATAGATTTCGGTCGTGCCCAGATCGGCATGGCCAAGCAGCGTCTGGATCGCGCGCAGATCGGCGCCGCCCTCCAGCAGATGGGTGGCAAAGGCGTGGCGGATCACATGCGGCGAGACGCGGGCCGGATCGACGCCCGCCAGCGCCGCGAGTTGCCCCAGAAGCGCGTTCATCGCCTGTCGGGTCATGTGCCCCTGTTGGCTGGGGGCGGGAAAGAGCCAGCGTGCGCCGCGCCCGGCAACCAGTTTGCCCAGCGGGCTGTCGGCGGGCGCGCGGTCGCGCAGGACCAGCCACGCGCTCAGCGCGCGCCGCGCCGGCGCGCTGAGCGGCACCATGCGTTCCTTGCCGCCCTTGCCCCGGATCAAAAGCAGCGCCGGATCGCCCCGGCAGGCGCTGACCGGCAGCGAGACCAGCTCGCTGACCCGCATGCCGGTGGCATAGATCAGCTCGACCAGCACCAGATTGCGGGCGCGTTCCAGATCGTTGCGGCCCAGCCGCGGCAGGGCGTCGATCATGGCCTGAACCTCGGCCCGGTCCAGCGTTCTGGGCAGGCGCTGGGTGCGGCCGGGGCCGTGGATGCGGCCGGCGGGGTCGTCCTCGCGCCAGCCCTCGTCCAGCGCAAAGCGGGTGAATTGCCGGATCGAAGAGAGCCGCCGCGCCCGCGTCGCCCGCGACAGGCCCTCGGCGTCGCAATGGGTCAGGTAATCCTCGACCCCTTCGCGCGGAACCGTGAGCAGGTCCTGACCGCGCGCCGCCAGCCAGTCGCTGAAATCCATCAGATCGCGCCCATAAGCCAGAAGCGTGTTGCGCGCGGCTCCGGATTCGGCCGCCTGCGCGTCCAGAAACGCCGAGATGCGGTTGCCGGCCCGGCCCCCCGTGCCGGGGGCGGCGGTGCTGGCTTTCCTTCCGCCGGCCATCGCGCCCCTACCTTTGGCTGCGGGTGCCGGGCTGGGCGATCAGCACCGGCGCCAGGATCAGCTCGACGGCGGCCTGACGGGCGATTTCCTGTTGGCCCAGAGCGCGCAGCGTGCGCAGCCCCTGGGCCGCGCGGTTCAGATCGCCGTCGAGGCCCGCATCGGTATCCGCGATGGCGCCCAGCATCGCCTCGCCGCGCTTTCCGGCCAGGATCAGCGCCGCCGCCGCCTGTGGAACATCCCGTTCCGAGGGGCCGAGAAACGCGGGAAACAGCAAAGCCGCGCGCGCCGCGGGTTCCCCCGCGCCGGGGGGCGGGGCCGCTTCGGGTTCGCCATCGGCGAAACGCAGCAGCCATTGGTCGAACTCGGTCAGATCGGCGGCGGGTTTCTCGACTACCTGCGGCTGCGCGGCCTGCAAGGCCAGCCAAAGCGCGATCTGGCCCGGCCGCCCGGTCAGCCCCGATGCGCCAAGCTCGGCCCCGGTCATATCGGCCAGCGCCGGCCCCAGCCCGGCGGCCAGCATCGTTTCATAAGCCGTGGGCAGCGCCTTGGCCAAGGCTTCGGGATCGCGCGCCGCCAAGGCCGCGTCCAGCGCCTGAATCGCCGTCGCCCGGTCCCAGACCCCGCCCGAGGCGGCCGGCCGCTGTTCCAGATAGATCATGCGCAGCTGCGAGGCGGGAATGGCGCCCGCGCGCGCCAGCCGTTCGGCCGCGTCGAGCCGCGCCTTCCAGCCGCCATGGTGATCCAGATCGGCCAGCGCGAAGGCCAAGGGCAGGTTCGTCGAGGGCAGGGGCTGGCCGATCGCCTCATGCAGGCGCAATTGCAGGGGCGTCACCACCTCGGGCGGGGTCAGTTCCTCGGTCTGGTCGGAATAGCCGTCATCCAGATATTGCGCGAGCAGGGCCGACATCTGCGGGTCGATCTTGCCCATGGTTTCGGCGCCGTGAAAGACCAGCGCCGCCGCCGGCCAGTCGCCGCCAAGCGCGAGACAGAAGATGCGGGCCGGAAAGCTGGGCGCGACGCCGGGGGTGCGGTCCATGATCTCGCAGGCGCGGGCCTCGTCGCGCGACAAAAGATCGATGTCGAAAAGCCGCCGAAAGCGTTCGGGATGGGCGGGGCCGGCGGCTTGCAGCAATTCCTTGGCCGCGCCCGTCGCCCCCATGTCCAGAAGCTTGTCGACACGGGCCAGAAACAGCGCGCCTTCCTGACCGGGGCCGGCGGCCGGCGGTTGCAGCTGGGCGGCAAGGATGCGGCGTTCCAGCCGGCGCAGCGCCGGCAGGCGCGGGGGCGGGCCGCCGATCAGCCGCACCAGCGTCTCGACATCGCTGGGCCCCCACAGATTCGGCGTCAGCCCGGCGCTGCGCGGCGAAACCGTGCCCTTGCCATCGGCATTGCCTTCGCCGAGCCGGGTGACGCCGACCGGCTCGACCGCGCCGGTCGCCGCGATCTCGCGCTGGGTGTTGCTGCGCAGATTGGGCGGGCGTTTGTCGCCGGGGCGCCAGGACGAGATATTGTCAGGCTGCTTGACGCTGCCCGACAGCCAGTCGCTGGCCGAAAGCGGGGTCTCGGCCAGCGCGGGGGTCGCGGTCACGCCCAGAACAGCGAAGAGCAGCGGGCGAAGTCGGAAAAGATCAGTCGAGGTCATTTTGTCCAGCCACCGCGCCGTGATCGGTCGCGGCGGTCGCATCCGGGGTGTCCTGTCCGGCGGGCGCGGCATCTGCGCCCGCATCGGAATTTCCTGTCGCATCGGCGGCCGCATCCGCGCCGGCGGTCGGAGCGGGGGCTTCGACCCCAAGATCCAGCTGCACCGGCATGCGCATCTCTTGCGGGTCCGAGCTCATGTCGCCGAAATAGGCGTAGCCGGCCAGTGCCGCCAGAACCAGGACCAGCAAAACCACCACCACTTTCAAAAGCCGCATGAAAAGCCCTTTCCGCCTCGAATTTATCTTGTCGCACCGGTCTTATGCCGGGCCGCGCGAAATATATATGGCATTTCCGGAAAGATCACGCCATCAGTCACACGGTTTCAAATGGAGGGGCCCGGACGGGTGATGCGGCAAAACATCGTGCTGATCGGAATGATGGGGGCGGGCAAAACCGCAATCGGGGGCGAACTTTCGCGCCGGTTGGGTCGCCCCTTCTCGGATACCGATGTCGAGATCGAGCGCGCCGCCGCCATGACCATCCCCGAAATTTTCGCCCGCGACGGCGAGGAATTCTTTCGCGCCCGCGAATCAGAGGTGCTGGGCCGGGTGCTGGCGTCGGGGCGGGGAATCGTCTCGACCGGGGGCGGCGCGTGGCTGCGGCCGGAAAACCGGGCGCGCATCGGCGCGCATGGGGTTTCGGTCTGGCTGGATTGCGATCTGGAAACGCTGTGGCACCGGGTCCGGCAGCGCCCGACGCGGCCCCTGTTGCAGACCGCCGATCCGCGCGGCACGCTGGAACGGCTCTTGAACGAACGCAGGCCGGTCTATGCGCTGGCCGATATCCGCGTCGCCGCCCGACGCGGCGACAGCATCGAAGAAACCGCGAATCGCGCCATCGAGGCGATTCACAGCCATGATCCCGCCATCCTGGAGACCATATGATGACCGAGACCGTCCGCGTCGATCTGGGCGCGCGTTCCTATGACGTGCGGATCGGGCAGGGGCTGCTGGCCCGTGCGGGACAGGAAATCACCGCCCTTGCGGGGCCCCGGCGCGCGGCAATCCTGACCGACGAAACCGTGGCGGCGCTGCATCTGCCGGACTTGCAGGCGGGGCTGGCCGAGGCGGGGATCACGGCCACGTCGCTGGCGCTGCCCGCGGGCGAGGCGACCAAGAACTGGACCGCGCTCGGTCAGGCGACCGAATGGCTGTTGTCCCAAAAGATCGAGCGCCGCGATCTTGTGATCGCGCTTGGCGGCGGGGTGATCGGCGATCTGGCCGGTTTCGCCGCCGCGATCCTGCGGCGCGGCGTGCGTTTCGTGCAGATCCCGACCTCGCTTCTGGCACAGGTGGACAGTTCGGTCGGCGGCAAGACCGGCATCAACAGCCCGCAGGGCAAGAACCTGATCGGCGCCTTTCATCAGCCGTCGCTGGTTCTGGCCGATATCGACGTGCTGACGACGCTGACCCCGCGCGATTTCCGCGCCGGTTACGGCGAGGTGGCGAAATACGGCCTTTTGGGCGATGAGGGCTTTTTCGACTGGCTCGAGGTCAATGCCGCCGGGCTGGCCGGGGATGCGGCCCTGCGCCAGCGCGCGGTGCGCCATTCGGTGCAGATGAAGGCCGATATCGTCCAGCGCGACGAAACCGAACAGGGGGATCGGGCGCTGCTCAATCTGGGCCATACCTTCGGGCATGCGCTGGAATCGGCGACCGGCTATTCGGACCGGCTTTTGCATGGCGAGGGGGTGGCGATCGGCTGCACCCTGGCATTCGAGCTGTCGGCGAAGATGGGGCTTTGCAGCCAGGAGGCGCCGTCACGGGTCGCCGCGCATTTTGCCGCGATGGGCCTGCCGTCGCGCATCGGCGACATTCCCGGCCATCTGCCCGATGACGAGGCGCTGATCGCGCTGATGGCGCAGGACAAGAAGGTTCAGGACGGCCGGCTGCGTTTCATTCTGGCACGCGGGATCGGACATGCCTTTGTCACCGACGATGTCGATCCGGCCCAGCTGCGCCAGGTGCTGGCGCAGTCGCGCTAATCGGTCCTGTCCGTCGCCGAAGCGGGCGGCCGCATCCGGGGCGGCACGATTTCGTCATGACCCAGCTTGGTGTCGCGGTCGCGGCGCAGCGCCGCGCGGCCCAGCATCAAAAGCGTGATCGGCGTGGTGACGGTGATGAAGATGCCGATGACCAGTTCATGGACGACGGCGCGCCCCTCAAGCAGGGAAAACATCAGCATCGAGGCGATGATGATAAGAAGCGTGCCGCCGCTATAGCCCAGCGTCTGGGCATGCAGGCGCTGGTAAAAGCTTTTCAGCCGCACCACGCCAATCCCGCCCAGCAAGGTCATGCTGGCCCCGATCACCACGCATAGCGCGACGAGAATTGCGGCCCAGGGCGGCAATTGTTCAAGATGTCTCATTCGATGACCTCGCCGCGCATCAGGAATTTGGCCGCGCAGACCGTCGCCACGAAACCCAGCACCGCGATGACCAGCGCCGCCTCGAAGAAAAAGACATTGCCATTGCCCATGCCGATGACCAGAAACAGCAGCATCGCGTTGATATACATGGTGTCGAGGCCCAGCACCCGGTCCTGTGCGCGCGGGCCGCGCAGCATCCGCCAGCAGGCCAGCGCAAGCGCCAGGATCAGCGCGATCTGCGCATAGGTCAGCGCCAGGTTCAGGATCAGCGCGCTCATTCGAAAATCTCCATCAACAGGGCCTCATAGCGGTCGCGGATCAGGCTTTGCCAATCGGCATCGCTGCGCAGGTCCAGCACATGCAGCAAAAGCCGGCTGTCGCGGCGTTCATATTCCACCCAGGCCGTGCCCGGCGTCGCCGTCAGAACCAGCGCCAGAACGGCGATGGCATTGGGATCGCGCAGCCGCAGGTTCAGTTCGATGAACCCGGAGTGATAGCTCGGGTGATCCGGCCCAAGGATCAGGATCCGCGCGACCGCGATATTCGATCGCACGACATCGCGCGCGACGATCCCCAACAGCCGCGGCACCAGCCACCAGCGCCGGAAATGCGGGCGCGGGGGATGCATGTGCCCCACCACCCAGCCCGCGACCAGCGCGATCACCCCGCCAAGCAGCAGATGGCCCAGCGAAAACGCTGTCAGCAGCAGCCAGACCAGAACCAGTGCGGCCGACAGCACCGGATGCGGGATCAGGCGGTTCATTCCGGGCCCCCATTGTCCTTGGGCGTATCCTTGGGCGTCGGCAAGTCGGGGGCGATATTGGCGGTCGGTGCGGCGCGCACATCCATGGCCCCGGCCAGCACCGCGTCGCGATAGGTGCCCGGCACCAGCAGCGCCGCTGCCGTGGCCTGGGTATAGTTCAGCAGCGCGTCCGCGCGCAGCGTCTGCAAGCCGATCATGCCCAGAAGGATCAGCACCGGGATCACCTCAAGCGCAAGGATGCGCGGCGCCGGCCCCTCATGCCCCCAAAAGCGGCGGATGCCGAAACGCATCAGCGCGATCAGCGCCCCGAGCCCCGACAGGATCAAAAGCGTGGCATAGACCCAAAGCAGCACCGGCAATTCGCCGGTGGGCTGCATATTGTCCTGAACCGCGCCGCGCAGGATGGCGAATTTGCCGATAAAGCCCGGCAGCGGCGGCAACCCCGCCAGCATCCCTGCGACCAGCGCGAAACAGACCCCCATGGTCAGCCAGCTGGCGGTGCGGGTGCTGGCGGGGGCGGTGGTGTCCTCGACCGTGTCCAGCCCCATCGGCGCCCAGTCATGGGCGCCCGCATCGTCATCGGCGCGCGCCTCGTCGGGATCGTCGCGGCGGCGCACCGGCTCGGCGATCAGGAAAAAGGCTGCGATGGCCGCGGTCGAGCCGATCATATAGTAAAGCGCGCCCCCCAGCATCAGCGCGCCACCGCCCGCCTGCGCGAAGCCGATTGCCGCGAGCACCGTCCCCGACGAGATGATCGCCAGATAGCCGCCCTTGCGGCCAAGATCGTCGGTGCCCAGAATGCCGATGGTGCCAAAGCCCATGGTCAGCATGCCGGCAATCATCAGCGCCGGCGCCCCGAACCCCGCCGATGGCCCCGCATCCGGCCCCAGCACCAGAAGCGACAGCCGCAGGATGACGTAAAGCCCGACCTTGGTCATGATCGCCATCATTGCCGCCGCCGGCGGCGAGGCCGCCGCATAGGTCGGCGGCAACCAGAAGCATAGCGGCCATGCCGCCGCCTTGATCAGGAAGGCCAGCCCCAGAAAGGCGGCGGCGGCATGCAAAAGCGCCCGGTCCGGCCCGTCCAGCCAATGCAGCGCCCGCCCGATATCGGCCATGTTGAGCGTCCCGGTGGTGCCATAGACCAGCGCGACCCCGACCAGAAACAACAGCGATGCCGCAAGGTTGATGGCGATGTAATGCAGCCCGGCCTTGATCCGCTCGGGCCCCGATCCGTGCAGCATCAGCCCATAGGACGCCGCCAGCATCACCTCGAAAAAGACGAAAAGGTTGAACAGGTCCCCGGTCAGAAAGGCGCCGTTGACGCCGGCCAGCAGGAACTGGAACATGCTGTGATAATGCTGGCCCTTGCCGTGCCAGCCGGCCGCCGCATAGATCAGCGAGGGCGCCGCCAGAAGCGCGGTCAGCATCACCATCAGCACCGAAAGCCGGTCCAGCACCAGCACGATCCCGATCGGCACCGGCCAGTCGCCCAGCCGGTAAAGCCCGACCACGGTGCCGCCGCGCTCGGTCGCGGATTTCACATCGGCCACCAGCTCAAGCGAGACAAGGAATGTCAGCGCCACCGCCACCAGCCCGATCAGCAGCTTGGTCTGGCGAAAGCGGTCGTTGTAAAACAGCATGATCGCGCCCGCGACCAGCGGGATCAGGATCGGGGCGGCGATGATGTGATCGGGGGCAATGCCTTCATTCATGGTGGTCACGCTCGCGCCCGTCGACATGGTCGGTGCCGGTGACGCCGCGCGCGGCGATCATCACCACCAGAAACAGCGCCGTGGTGGCAAAGCTGATGACGATGGCGGTCAGCACCAGCGATTGCGGCAAGGGATCGGCATAGGCGGTTGGGTCGACAAAGCCGCCCTTGGGCATGATGGGTGCGGCGCCGACATAAAGCCGGCCCATGGCAAAGATGAACAGGTTCACCCCGTAAGCCAGCAGGCAAAGCCCGACGATGACCTGATAGGATCTGGGCCGCAGCATCAGCCAGACGCCGGATCCGACCAGCACGCCAATGGCCAGGGCAAGGATGATCTCCATCGTTCTCAGCCCTCCTTTCCGGGATTGTCGCCGCGGCGCGGGCGCGGGGCCACGCGCAGCGACTGGTGGGCGATGGCGATCAACATCAGCACGATAGCACCCAGCACCAGCGCAAAGACCCCTAGATCGAAGAGCATCGCGGTCGAAAACGGCACTTTGCCGATCACCGGGATATCCAGATATTGCGCATGCGCGGTCAGGAACGGATAGCCAAAGACCCATGACCCGACACCGACCGAGGCCGCCGTGATCAGCCCGACCCCCATCCAGCGCATCGGCAGCACCGTCAACCGCGCCTCGACCCAGCGCGCGCTGGTGGCCACATATTGCAGCAAGAAACCGACGGCCAGCGTGACCCCGGCGGCGAACCCGCCCCCCGGCAGGTCATGGCCGCGAAAGAACAGATAGGCCGAAAGCGCGATGATCGGCGCGAACATCCATTGCATCAGCACCGCCGGCACGAACAGGTAATCCTCAAGCGCCTGTTCCTCGGCATCGCGTTGCGGGCGCGGGCGGGTGACGCTTTCGGGGGCCGGGCGGAACCGGCGCAGCAGCGCATAGACGGTCAGCCCGACCACCGCCAGCACGGTGATTTCGCCGAATGTGTCAAAGGCGCGGAAATCGACCAGAATGACGTTGACGACATTGGTGCCGCCGCCCTCGACATAGGAATTGCGCAGGAACCAGTCCCCGACCGAGGCGCCCGGCCGCGTCAGCAACACCGCCAGCGCCATCGCGGTCATGCCGCTGCCGCAGGCGAGCGCGATCAGAAGGTCGCGAAAGCGCCGCGCCCGGGCCGGCAGGTGGCGGTCGCCCAGGATTTCCTCGTCACGCTTGGGCAGCCAGCGCAGGCCCAGAAGCAAAAGCGCGGTGGTCGCGATTTCGACCAGAAGCTGGGTCACCGCCAGATCGGGCGCCGAAAGCCAGACGAAGGTGGCACAGGTCACCAGCCCCGCACCCCCCATCAGGATCAGGGCCGCGAAACGGTGATATTTGGCCTGCCATGCCGCGCCGATGGCACAGGCGCCGCCAACGATCCAGAGCGCGGCGAAGACCAGCTCGCGTGCCGTGGGCTGGTTCAGATCGATATTCCAGTCCAGATCGCGCAGCGCGAACCAGCCGCCGGCCAGCGCCAGAAGCACCGCCGCGCGCAGCTGTGCCTGCAAGCCATGGGCCGAAAGCAGGCGCAACAGGCTGCGCGGCAGGCGCATGGTCAAAAGCTCCATCCCTCGGTTGTATTGACGGGCCAGATCCAGCCGCCGCATCAGGCGGGTGCTGTCCTCGCCCGAATCGATGATGCCGCGCGGCAGCAGATAGATCAGCACACCCAGCCCCATCGCGATCAGGCTCATGATCAAAGCCGGGTTCACGCCATGCCAGATCTTGAGGCTGAAATACGGCAGATCCGGCCCGATCAGCGCCGCGCTTGCGGTTTTCAGCCAACCGCCCAGCACCTCCTGGGGCAGGATGCCGACCGCCAGACAGATCGCCACCAGCACCGCGACCGGCAACCGCATCAGCAGGGGCGGCTCATGCGGCTGTTGCGGCAGATCGGTGGCGGGTGGCCCGAAAAAGACCTTGACGATGAAGCGCAGCGAATAGGCCGTGCTGAAGGCCGCCGCCAGCACCGCGATATAGGGCGCCGCATTGTCGAGCGGGCTGCCATTGTTCCAGACATAGGTCGCCTCGAAGAACATTTCCTTGGACAGGAACCCGTTCAGAAGCGGCACCCCCGCCATCGCCCCCGAGGCGATGATCGCCAGCGTTGCCGTGATCGGCATCACCCGCGCCAGCCCCGACAGCCGACGCATGTCGCGGGTGCCGGTTTCATGGTCGATGATGCCGGCGGCCATGAACAGCGAGGCCTTGAAGACCGCGTGATTGACGATGTGGAACACCGCCGCGATCAGCGCCATCGGCGTGCCGATCCCGGCCAGCGCGGTGATCAGCCCCAGATGGCTGATCGTCGAATAGGCCAGAAGCCCCTTGAGATCGTGTTTGAACAGCGCCACCGCCGCGCCCATCAGCATGGTCGCAAGCCCGATCCCGGTGACCAGCTGGAACCATTCATCGGTGCCCCCGAGCGCCGGCTGGAACCGCAAAAGCACGAATACCCCGGCCTTTACCATGGTCGCGGAATGCAGATAGGCCGAAACCGGTGTCGGCGCGGCCATGGCATTGGGCAGCCAGAAATGGAACGGAAACTGCGCCGATTTGGTGAAGGCGCCCAAAAGAAACAGGATCAGCACGGTGGGATAAAGCCGGTGGCCGGTGATCTGCGGCCCGGCCCGCAGCACGTCCGCAAGCTGATAGCTGCCGGCGATCTGGCCGATCAGCACCATTGCCACCAAAAGGCAAAGCCCCCCCGACGCGGTCACGATCAGCGACATCCGCGCGCCCGCCCGCGCATCCTGTCGGTGATACCAATAGCCGATCAGCAGAAATGAAATCAGGCTGGTCAGTTCCCAGAACACCACCAGCATGATGATATTGCCCGAAAGCACCATGCCCGACATGGCGCCCGCAAATGCCAGAAGACAGGAATGCAGCCGGGGCACCGGGTCCTCGGGCGCCATGTAATAGCGCGCGTAAAGAAAGACCATAAGCCCGATTCCCGCGACCAGAACCATGAAAAGCCACGAAAAACCGTCCAGCCGAAAGGTCAGGTCCAGCCCGATGATGCCGATCCAGTCGACCCGGCCCTCGATGCTGTGGCCGTTCGTCACCTCGGGGTAAAGCGCGCCCAGCACGACCAGCACCAGCAGCATGGTCAGCCCCGCCAGCCATGTTTCCGCGTTGCGCGCATGGGCGGGCAGGGTGGCGGCCAGCGCGGCCGCGACAAATGGCGCCAGAACAAGCACAAGCAACAGGTTCTGCGCGACCATCGCAATCCTTTCCGATAAGGGGGCTTGCGCGATGATAGTCGTGCAGGTGCAGAAAACACAACCGGATCGGTCGGGAAATTCGCCGCCAAATTCGCGGCTTCAGCAAGTTGTTATCGCGCGCCGTCGGTACGGGTGGGATCGGTGCCGCGGTGGGGGCGGTCCTCGCCGATCCGGGTGATGTCCCGAAGCTGTCCGCCCGTCATCAAGACCTCGCGCGGCAGGGGATGGCCGATGAAATAAAGCGGGCTGGCGCTGGGACCATAGGCGCCGCAGGCATGGATGGCGATCAGGTCGCCCGCCTCGAGCCGGGGCAGCACGACCCCGCCGCCCAGCTTGTCGATCGAGGTGCAGAGCGGGCCGGAAATATCCTGCTTTTCGATCGGCCGCGCGCCATCTTCGTCGCCGCCGATGCGGTGAATGAGATAGTTGCGCCGCAGCACCATGCCGAAATTGCCCGAGGCCGCCAGATTGGCGTTCATCCCGCCGTCGCAGATCGCGATCCGCGTGCCGCGCGACTGTTTGACCGACACGACGCGGGTGACGAACCAGCCGGCCGGCCCGATCAGATAGCGGCCCAGCTCAAGCACCAGCCTGGTGCCGACAAAACGCGGATCGGCGCGGAACGTATCCAGTTCGGGGCCGATGGCCGCCGCGATCGCCCCCAGATCCAGCGTCGCATCGCCGGGGTGATAGGGAATGCCCAGCCCGGCCCCGAAGATCAGCTTTTCGGGGCGCAGGTTTTGGGCGGTGCAAATGTCGGAAAACACCTGCATGAAGATGCGCCAGTTCTCGCAGATCGCGTCAGGCCTGAGGCATTGGGTGCCGGAATAGATATGCAACCCGATGATGCGCAGATGCGGCAAGCGGGCGATCCGGGGCAGGATCTCGGCCGCGTCCTCGACATCGATGCCAAAGGGGCTGGGCCGGCCGGCCATCTGGTCGCCAAAGCCTTTGGGCACGCGGGCCGGCGCGATGCGCACCAGAACCGGCTGCACGCGCCCGGTCCGGGCGGCGATGGCATTGGCCAGCTCGGCCTCGCGCAGGCTTTCCAGCACCAGCTCGCCCAGACCGGTCTCAATGGCGGCGCGCAGTTCGGGTTCCTGTTTGGCGGGTCCGGTAAAGCTGATCCGGGCCGGATCCCAGCCGGCCTGTCGGCTCAGCGCCAGTTCCCCCCCCGACGAGATGTCCAGAAAATCCAGCCGATCCCGCATCCAGTCCAGAAGCGCGGGGTTGGGATTGCTTTTGACGGCAAAGCTGATTGCGAACCAGCGCCCCAGATGGGCGCGCAGATCGGCCAGCCGCTCGCCGGCCAGATCGGTGCAATAGACGTAGGACGGCGTGCCGAACCGTGCCGCCGCCGCGCCCAGACGGGCGTCGAGGAGTGGCGTTGCGACAGGGGCGATTGATGCGGGGACGGGGGGTGCGGGGTTGGCCGATACCGTCTCGGCCGAAATGGGTCGGGGGGACGCCTCTGCGGTCCCGGCGGGCGCGGGTGCGGCGGCGTCGGGGCCGGGGGCGCGCGACTCAGCCAAGGCCCGCGACATATCCGAGAATGGCGTCGATGCTGTCGAAATTGTCCAGCGTGACATCGCCCGGCTGGACCTGCATGCCGGTCTTTTGTTCGACAAAGGCAATCAGCCCGATCATCGACACCGAATCCAGCATCCCCGATGAAAACAGCTCTGTCTCACCCGAGATCGGCTCGTCGATATTCAGCTCGGTCTGGACATAGGTGATAAGATCGTCCCTGCTCAGCGTCATGCGGCTTGCCTTTCCCTAGTCTTGCGGCGCGGCGGCCATGGCGGCCGCCACGATGGCGGGGCGGTCCAGTTTGCCGCTGGCGGTGCGCGGCATGGCCCCGTCCCAACTATAAACATGTCGCGGCCGCATGTAATGGGCCAGGGCGCGGGCGCAATACATGCCAAGCGCCTGGGCGTCGCCCTGCGGCAGATAGGTCACGGCGACATGGACCGCCTGACCCAGATCCGGGTCCTCGACGCCCCAGGCCACGACATCGCCGACCAGCCCGCTTTGGGCGATGGCGTCCTCGACCTCGGTGGGCGAAAGCCGGAAGCCCAGCGTCTTGATCATCTCGTCCATGCGGCTGACGAACCACAGATCGCCATCCGCGTCCACCCGCACCAGATCGCCCGACCAGACCACGGGCTGATCGCCGATCAGATGCGACAGTTCGGCGCAGGGGCGGATTTTCTGCGCCGTCACCTCGGGCTTTTCCCAATAGCCCATGCTGACCAGCGGCCCGGCATGGACCAGTTCCCCCTGTTCGCCGGGGCCGGCAATCCCGATCCCGGGCTTAATGGCAAAGACCTGGGCATTCGGGATCTGGCGCCCGATCGACCCCATCTTGGCGGCGAATTTCGACGGCGGCAGATAGGTCGAGCGAAAGGCCTCGGTCAGCCCGTACATCAGATAGATATCGACGCCCGGAAACACCCGCGGCAGCAGCTCAAGGATATTGGGGGGGATCTTGCCGCCGGTATTGGTGATGCGCCGAAGCGCCGGCAGATCGGTCGGATTATCCACCAAAAGACGCACGATCTGGTTCCACAGCGGCGGCACGCCGGCAAGGCCGGTGACGGATTGCGCCTGAGCCATGCGGATGATTTCGGCCGGCATGGTCAGCGGTTGATGGATGATCGTGCCGCCGGTCAACAGCATCGTGGTCAGCTGATTGAGCCCGGCATCGAAGCTGTAGGGCAGCACCGAAAGCAGCCGGTCGCTGTCATCCAGCCCCAGATATTCCGCGACCGAGATCGCGCCGACGCGGATATTGCGATGCGACAGCATCACCCCCTTGGGCGCGCCGGTCGAGCCCGAGGTATAGATGATCATCGCAAGCCCCGCCGGGTCGCATTCGTCGGGCGCGGCACCGCTGTCGGCCGCAAGGGCCTGCCAAAGGTCCGCGCCCTGGGCAAGACCCTCGGCCTTGCCCTGAACCAGAAAAGCCGTGTCCTTGGACAGGGCGTTGTCGCCGCTCAGCCCGGCCAGCGCCCTGGCCGGCAGGATCGCCGCCCGGGCGCGGCAGTCGCGCGCCACATAGGCCAGCTGCGCGGGCGTCCAGCGCATGTTCACATTGACCACGACCGCGCCGATCTTCCAGGCGCCGAACATGGCCGCGACCTCGTCGATGCCCTTGCGCAGATGCACGATCACCCGGTCGCCCGGCCGGATGCCGCGCGCCCGCAACCAGTCGGCGACGCGACCGGCCTCGGCGGCAAGCCCGGCATAGCTGATGCTGCGGTCCGGATCGACGGCGGCGATCTTTTCGGCGCGCTGCGACAGGTTGTCGCTCAGCATCCGCCACATGATGCGGTCGAAATCACTTTGCATCGGGGGCGGTCCTTTTCGCGCCGGCATTCCTGGCGCCCGTGCCCTTGGAACTTGTGTCCTTGGAACTCGTGTCCTTGGTGCCGGCGCCAAAGATCGGCAGATTGGGATATATCCGCGCGGGCGAGCCGATGACCACCGAATCGGGCGGCACATTCGTGGTCACCGCGGTATTGGCGCCGATGCGCACCCGGTCGCCCACCTTGATCCGGCCCAGCACCGCCGAGTTCACCCCGATGAACACGTCATCGCCGATCACCGGCGCGCCCGGTCCCATATTGGTGCCGATGGTGACGTTGTGCATGACGCCGACCCGGTCGCCGATCACCACATCGGGATGGATGGACAGCGAACCTTCGGCATGGATGATGTGGAAATCCTCTCCGATGCGGACCTGCGGCGGAATCCAGACCTTGGTGATGTTCAAAATCAGGAATTTCTGAAGACCGTAAAGCTTGGTCGCAAGCCAGCGCAGCGCGGGATTGCGGATGCCGATTGCCCAGCGTCCATAGCGATAGACGACCAGCGAAACGAAGGCCGGATCGGTCAGCGAACCGCCGTGACGCCGATAGTCTTTTCGCAGGTTTTCGAACATTGCCATAGACTTGCAGAATCAATTTATCAGAACAAATACCCGCTAACATTTCTGCCACATATGCCGCAGAACTCAACCTGACTGTTAGGACGGGTTTTCTGCATTCCGGGCCGCAATCAGGTCAAGAGTGCGCTGAATCTGGTCCCATTCGACGCGAAATCCCTGTGCGGTGCCGTCGCCCACCAGCATGGCATAGCCCTGTCGCCAGCAATCGGTGAGCAGTTTCAGCGAGGTCGTCACCCGGTCCGCCGGTTGCAGCGTCATCACCGTGCCGCCCGGCGCCATGCCGATGACGCCATGGGCAAGCTGGCTGCCCTCGACCCCCATGACCAGATCGGTGGCGCCGACCGCGCGGGCGATATCATCGACATCGTCGCGGTCAAGATGGATGATGTGAAAGCCCTGTTCCGCCTCAAGCCGTTCGGCGATCTCGGCCTCGTTTTCCAGAATGCGGGCATCGCCCGAACGCCCGCGAAAGATAAAGACGCCGGGCAGCGGGCGGGACGGGGTCGCTGGGACAAGGCGAGCGCGGTTCTCTTGTGCGCGGGCCTGACGGTGGCTGTTGTTGTGCAGGTCGTCAAACAGGATCAGCTCGTCGAAATGCACATCGCCGATATGTTCCGGCGCCAGTCCAAGCCGCGCGACATAGCCCGCGATATGGCCCCCGCGCGGCGCGGCCGAGGTCACCGGCCGCCCCGCAGCCTCGGCCAGCCGGTAGGCCAGGCAATCGTTCAAAAGCCAGTTGCCGAACCAGCGATTGCCGATCCAGCTTTCGTAAAGCGCCCCGGTGATCGCCCGCGCCGGCCGCGCATAGGTCAAGCCGGCATGGCGGCGTTCGCGCAGATGCATCTCGGCGCCGCGCGCGTAAAGCACGCCATCGACGAAATCCACATCGCGCAGCCGATAGCCCATGGTTGGCGGCGTCCATTCGGCGGGGTTGCCGCGCATCTGATCGATGATATCGGGCAGATCGCCGAATTCGGTGCGGGCGATATAGTCGATCTGGTCGGGCAGCCAGATGCCGGCGGGGATATCGACGCTTTCCGCCGGACAGATTTCCCAACGCTCGACGGCCGCGTCGAACAGCGCCTTGCGCGGCGCCCCGATCAGGCGGGGCAAACGATTGATGAGGGGGCGGAATGACGGCATCGGACCTGCCTTGGATCGGTTCTGGACCCGTGGCCGGGCCGGTTTGCGGACCTGCTTGCCGGGGGGCGGCAGGCGGATGGGATCATGGCGCGGGCCATGCGGGGGCCATGGGCTCAGCCGTTCCAGCCGGGCAGCGTGTCGCGAATGGCCTTGTCCAGTTTCTCGGCGATCATCGCGTGATCTTGCAACGAAGGATGCCACAGACAGGCCGTGCGCTGCAAATCCGGCAGCACGACCAGCCCCACCCGGGTGTCGCCCTTTGCCGCCAGCGCCCCCGCCGCCTCGCGATAGGGACGGACAAGATCGTCGCCATATTCGCCAAAGGCCAGCAGGATCAGCGCGGCGCCGGGATGTTCGTCAAGCCGGGCCTGCGCGAACCGGATCAGCGCCGGGCCGAAATCCTGCGACAGCCGCGCCGCATCGGGCCATGGCTCGCCCGCCGCGATATCCGAGCCGAAATCGTTCGAGCCAAGCCCGATCACCAAAAGGTCGGCGCGCTGTTCGGGCAGGCGCGCGGCCGCCGGATCCGAAGGCAGGGCCAGCGGATAAAGCGCGCGCATGGTCCGGTCGGGCGCGGCCCCGCCGTAATTTCGCAAAAGCCCAAGCCCGGAACGCGCGACGATCCGGTAATCCGCGTCAAAGGCCGCCGCCACCCGCGCCGGAAAGCTGAGACTGGTATCGGTGGCCGAAAAGATCTGTTCCGAGCTGCAATCGCGCCGCTGCGCGGTATTGCCAAAGCCCACCGTATCCGAATCGCCGATGAATTCGATCAGCCGGGCCAGCGGCGGCGGCGCCGGGCGGACGGCCCCGGCGCTGTCGACGAAAAAGCCGTCGAATTCGGCCGGGCCCCGGCTTTCGCTGATCCGTTCGGCGCGGATCAGATGCTCGCCCGGCGGCAGGCCTTCGATGCGCAGATCCTTCTGCCCGGGGCGCGCGACCTCGACCCAGCCCCCGTCAAGCGAGATGCGCCAATGATCGACGCTGTCATTGAGCCGCAGCGTGACGGCACTGGCGTGGAAATGCGCCTCGGCATGCAGGCCGGGCCATTCATGCATCACGCCGCCCGGGGTTTTCGCCGCGGCCGTCCGGCCGGTGATCCGCGCGGGCAGGGCCGTCATCCCGTCCCGGGGCGCGGTCAGCCGGGCCGAAAACGGCGCATCTGGCGCAAGCCTGAGCACCGGCACCGGCGTCGCGGGATAGGGGACGCGCGGCCAGAGCAGAGAGGCCGCGATCCCCGACCCCGCCAGCACCATCAGCGCCAGCCCCAGAAACAGGCCAAGTCTTTTGCCGCCAAGCCTTCGCATGCGCCCCATCCGTGACGGCCCGGCGATCCTAGTTGCGGAAATCCGCGACGATCCCGATCGCCTCGCCGATATCGTAGTGATGATTTCCAATAAAGAAACCGTTGTGATCGATGTCCTCGGCATGGGTCATGGCGCCATGCAGGCTGTGATCCATCATCGCCAGCACCGGGTTCTTGGTGAAATTGCCGCTGACGATGGGGCGCGTCTCGAACCCCAGCGCGTCAAAGCGCGCCAGCACCTCGCGCCGGCTCAGCCCCGTCCCGGGCCGCAGGATCAGCGCAAATCCGAACCAGCTGCTGTCACCCGTCTCGCGCTGGATGCGAAACAGCGGATGATCGGCCATCGCGCGGCTCCACAATGCGCCATTCGCCCGCCGCCCTTCGATCAGCGCCGGCAGTTTCTTTACCTGCTCACGCCCCAGCGCGCCCGACATTTCCAGCGGGCGCAGATTGTAGCCGGGCAGGACAAAGCGAAAGCTTTCCTCGAACGGGTCGTCGCTTTTCTCGCCGGTCAGGCGGTTGAATTTCGGCAGGTTGCGGGTCCAGCCATGTGCGCGCAGCGCCAAGAGGATGTGGTAAAGCTCTTCGTCATCGGTGACGACCAGCCCCCCCTCCATGGTCGAGATGTGATGCGAGAAAAAGCACGAAAACGTCCCCATGACCCCGAAAGTGCCGGTCTGGCGGCCGCCAAAGGTCGCGCCCATGGATTCGCAATTATCCTCGATCAGAACGATGCGGCGGGACCCGATCAGGGCGCGGATCGCATCGAAATCATTGGGATTTCCCAACAGGTTCACCGCCATGATCGCGCGCGTGCGCCCGCTGATGGCGCTTTCCAGCGCGCCAAGGTCATAGTTCAGCGTATCGGCGTCGATATCGACGAATTTCAGGTGCAGCCCGTATTGGTGCAGCGGAAAATAGGTCGTCGACCAGGACACCGCCGGCACGATCACCTCGTCGCCCGGCATCAGCCGCAGATCGGGATTCTGCGTGTAGCGCAGCGCCGCCACCATGGCGAGATTGGCCGAGGATCCGGAATTCACCATCACCGCATGACGGCTGCCGGTGAACCGGGCGAAATCGGCCTCGAACGCCGCGACCTCGGCGCCCATGGAATAGCGGTCCGAGGCGATGACGCGCTGCAAGGCCGCCTGTTCGGCCTCGTCCCAGCTTGAGGTCGCAAGCGGAAAGCGGATCATCCGGTCACCTTCAGGTAATGGGCATAGGTGGCGGCAATGCCGTCGCGCAATGCGGTTTGCGGCGCCCAGCCCCATGCCGTCTGGCGCGACACATCCATGAGCTTTTGCCGCATCCCGACCGGACGCGTCAGATCGTGAAGAAAGCGGCCCTGCCAGCCGATCACCTCGGCGGCAATGCGGTAATAATCGTTGATGGAATGGTCATGCCCGGGGCCGACATTCATCACCGGCGGCACCGCTTGGGGATCCTTCAGTGCCCGCAGGATCGCATCCGCCAGATCGGGCGCATACATGAATTCGCGCCGCGCAGCGCCATCGCCCCAGATCTCGACCGTGTCTACCCCGGCAGTCGTGGCCCGGTGCAACTTGTCGATGATCGCAGGGACCAGATGCGACCGGCCGGGGTCGAACTTGTCATGCGCCCCGTAAAGATTACAGGGGATCAGCGTGCGCCAGATCAGCCCGGGATCCTGACTTGCGGCATATTCGACCAGCCGCATGGCCATGATCTTGGCCAGCGCATACCCCTCGTTGCTGGGTTCCAGCGCGCCGGTCAGAATGCGGTCCTCGGTCAGGCCATGGCCCAGCCCGGCCGGATAGACACAGCTCGAGGCAAGGTTGATCAGCACCGGCACCCGTGCCGCGCGCGCCGCCTCGATCACGTTCAGCCCGATGCGAGCATTTTCGGCGAGATAGCGCACCGGCTCGGCCAGATTGGCCTGAATGCCGCCAACCAGACCCGCCGCATGAACGACCGCATCGGGCCGATGCCGCGCCAGAAAGGCGTGCAGGGCGCCGGTATCCATCAGGTCCAGCTCGGCCCGCGACGGTGCCAACACCTCCCATTCCGCAATGCCGGGATGGTCGCGCAGATTGCGCCCGACCATGCCCCCCGCGCCGGTGATAAAAAGCCGCGCCACCTATTTCCCCTCGACCGCGACCGGCTCGGCCATGCCGTGATGGCGCAAAAGCGCGTGACGCCGCGCGATGCGCAGATCCGATGCCACCATTTCGGCGATCATCTCGGGCAGGGTGGTTTCGGGCTTCCAGCCCAGCTGGCGATGCGCCTTGCCGGCATCGCCCAAAAGGGTCGCGACCTCGGCGGGGCGGAAATATTTCGCATCGATCCGCATGATCACATCGCCGGGGCTGAGCGCCGGCGCCATATCGCCCGTGATGGCGGCGACCACCCCGATCTCATCGACGCCGCTGCCCCGGAATTCCAGGGCGATGCCCAGCTCGGCCGCGGCCCAGATCAGGAACTGGCGCACGGAATGCTGCGCGCCCGTCGCGATGACGTAATCGTCCGGCGCATCGCATTGCAGCATCAGCCATTGCATGCGCACATAGTCGCGCGCATGGCCCCAGTCCCGCAGCGCATCCAGATTGCCCATATAAAGACAATCCTCCAGCCCCTGCGCGATATTGCACAAACCCCGCGTGATCTTGCGGGTCACGAATGTTTCGCCCCGGCGCGGGCTTTCATGGTTAAAGAGAATACCGTTGCAGGCAAAAAGCCCGTAGGCCTCGCGATAATTCACCGTCATCCAATAGGCGTAAAGCTTGGCCACCGCATAGGGGCTGCGCGGATAAAAGGGCGTCCGCTCGGTCTGCGGCGTCTCGCGCACCAGCCCGTAAAGCTCGGAGGTCGAGGCCTGATAATAGCGCGTCTGCCCCTCAAGGCCCAGAAAGCGGATCGCCTCAAGCAGCCGCAGCGCGCCCAGCGCATCGACATCGGCGGTATATTCGGGCGTCTCGAAACTGACCGCGACATGGGATTGCGCGCCCAGGTTATAAACCTCGTCGGGGCGGATCTCGGCCATGATCCGGGTCAGGTTGGATGTATCGGTCAGATCGCCGTAATGCAGGAAAAACCGCGGCTGCGCCTCATGCGGATCCTGAAAGATGTGATCGACCCGCTGGGTGTTGAAGGACGAGGCGCGGCGCTTGATGCCATGCACCTCATAACCCTTGTCCAGCAGAAATTCGGCCAGATAGGATCCATCCTGCCCGGTTACCCCGGTGATCAAAGCCTTTTTCGCCAAGCCGCCTCTCCCGCAATCGCCCGGGGCGCAGGGAAACCGCCCGGGCCCGGGATGTCAACGCCGCCTGAAAACATGGCGCGCGGCACGGCCATGCGGGGCACGGCTCATGCCATCTTCCATGTTCAAATATCCATCGGACCGCGCAACCGGCGCCGACCGCGACGCCACTTAAAGCGCGGCCTCGAAAACCGGCCGATAGATCTCGCGCAGCCGCTCGATCGCCTCGGCGGGCGACATCTCGACAGATTCGCCCGTCCGGCGCGAGGTCAGCTCGACCTTGTTCGCCGCAAGTCCGCGCGGACCCACCGTGATCCGCCAGGGCAGACCGATCAGGTCCATGGTGGCGAATTTCGCCCCCGCGCGCTCGTCGCGGTCGTCGTAAAGCGGATCAAGCCCCGCGCCCTTCAGCTCGCGGTAAAGCGCCTCGCAGGCGCTGTCGGTCGAGGCATCGCCCTGTTTCAGATTGACGATCCCGACATGATAGGGGGTCACGCCCTCGGGCCAGATGATGCCTTTTTCGTCGTGATTGGCCTCGATGATCGCGCCCAGAAGCCGGGAAACGCCGATGCCGTGGCTGCCCATATGGACCGGCACGCGGCTGCCATCGGGGCCGACGACGGTCGCGCCCATCGGCTCGGAATACTTGGTGCCGAAATAAAAGATCTGGCCGACCTCGATGCCGCGCGCGCTGCGACGGCGGTCCTCGGGGACCTTGTCGAAGATCGCCTCGTCATGGGTCTCGTCGGTGCGCGCATAGCGGCTGGTGAATTCCTCCAGCACGGCCTGGCACTCTTCGACGCTGTCATAGTCGATCTGGCGGTCGCCGAATTTCAGATCGGTGATCTCGCTGTCATAGAACACCTCGGATTCGCCGGTCTCGGCAAGGACAAGGAATTCATGGGTATAGTCGCCACCGATCGGGCCGCCATCGGCGCGCATCGGAATCGCCTGCAACCCCATGCGCTCATAGGTGCGCAGATAGCTGACCAGATGCCGGTTATAGGCATGCAGCGCGTCTTCCTTGGTCAGGTCAAAGTTGTAGCCGTCCTTCATCAGGAATTCGCGCCCGCGCATGACGCCGAAACGCGGCCGGATCTCGTCGCGGAATTTCCACTGGATGTGATACAGCGTCAGCGGCAGGTCCTTGTAGCTGTTCACATGCGACCGGAAGATGTCGGTGATCATCTCCTCGTTGGTGGGGCCGTAAAGCATGTCGCGCTTGTGGCGGTCGGTGATGCGCAGCATCTCTTCGCCGTAATCGTCATAGCGGCCCGACTCGCGCCACAGATCGGCGGGTTGCAGCGTCGGCATCAGCATCGGGATATGGCCGGCGCGCTGTTGTTCCTCATGCACGATCTGTTCGATCCGGCGCAGGGTCTTGTGGCCCAGCGGCAGCCACGAATAGATCCCCGCCGCCTGCTGCTTGATCATGCCGGCGCGCAGCATCAGCCGGTGGCTGACGATCTGGGCCTCTTTGGGGTCTTCTTTCAGGACGGGCATGAAATAGCGCGACAGACGCATGGCGGTATCCTTGTTAGCGGTCGGCACGGGTTAGCGCAGAGCGGCTGACGGGGCAACGCCTTCCTTGCAAGTCCCCCGCCGAGGCTTCAACCCACATTCTCCAAGTAAGTCGCTGATTTCGCTGTCGTAATCGTGATATTTCGCATATAAATCATGGCGTTGACGGCTGCGAGGGGCGCGTTT
>NZ_JBHRXJ010000020.1:0-57728 GCF_042648425.1 Paracoccus mangrovi
CGCCGCCCCTTCCAGGCCGTCCGATCCAGCGTCGCCGTCTCGGTGAGCGGGTATCTAGGCCCCACCGAACCCGCCCGCAAGTGAAAAAAGAAGGAAACGTCGCAGAAACTTCACAATACCATGTTATTGAAAGGAAAATTTACCTCGCCCGAGGCCGCGTTCCGACCCCAGGGATGGCATGGGCGGCGCATTTCGATGGTCCGGCATCGCGATTCACGCCCGAAATGATCGAGATTCGGGGATTCGCACCCGAATCCGCGCCATGGATTCGGCCAGACGATGCCCCGAAAGGGATGCCGGCCGATTCTCGGCGACAGAATCCCTGCCCCTTTTCCGCCCGACAGGCCCCGATGTGGCGCATCGGACGTAACCGGGAATCCGACAGCCAAAAAATTCGGGGCTGCGATACATCCGCTTGACAGAATCTCCGCCTTTGGCCGCTCATGAATACATTAAATTTTATGCAACTTGTCAGAGGGTCTTTACATGGAAGCATGGTTACTGGCCGCCCTGGCTTTGGAGGGGGGGCGCCGCCGTCTCGTTGTTCTCGTCCGATGATGATGACGGTTCGGACTCTTCGACCGAAGAACCGGAACAGCCCACAGACAATTCGGTCACCTATACGGGCAACGAAGAATCCGAGCTGGACTATTCCTACGATCCGGCCACCGGGAAGATCCGGTTCGAGGACGCCAGCGGCGAATACGAACTGGTGGACGATGGCGAATTCGTCGATTCCCAATTCGAGCCGGTCGATCCGCCCGCGGCCCTGGTTCAGGTCTCCGGGACCGACGGTCAGGACCATATGATCGTGACCGGAAATGACCTCATCGTCTATGACAGCGACGGCGCGGATCTGGTTGACGCCAGCGGCATGGAAAGCGGGATCGTCATCGTGAACGACGGCGACACCCTTGAGGGGCCGGACGGCACCGATCACAACGTCACGGTTCTGGGCCGGGGTGACATCACCATGGACGGCGGCGACGGCGATGACGTCGTCTATACCCGCGGCGACTCTGTGACGGGGGGCGATGGCGACGATTACGTGCGCATCACCGGCGCCGGCACCGTGCTGGGCGAGGACGGAAACGACACGCTGGTCGGCAATTACAACCCGCTCATCGATGCCCCGACCGAGCAATATGGCATCGCCTCTCACATCGGCAACGGCGCATCGCAGCTGGATGGCGACAATGGCGATGATCTGATCATGTTCGATTCCCGCGACACGGTCAGCGGCGGCGCGGGCACCGACACGCTGGTCGGCTTTGTCGATCCGGCCTTCGAAGAGGCGATGGTCAGCGACTTTTCCCCGGCCGAGGACGTCATGACCATCTGGGTCAATCAGGATATCCTGCACGAGGTCACCCTGACGACGGAACAGGGGGACACGCTGGTGATGCATGAGGGTGTCGTTCTGGCCCGCAGCGCGGATCAGACCGGGCTGAGCGCGGGCTATTATTCGAACACCGATCCCTTTGGCGCGCGGCCGGGCGACCCCTATGCGGCGGATTCGGTGGTCACCGACGCCCAGGGCAACACCATCGCCGCCAATTCGGTCAGCTTCATCATCGGCGGCGTGCCAAGCGTCACGACCTGACGCCACCCATAACAGGCAACGAAAAAGCGCGACCCCGATGGGCCGCGCTTTCTTTTCTTGATCTGGCCGGATGACAGCACCCGGCGCAAGGCTGTGGAAAATCAGCGCTTCGAGAACTGGAAGCTGCGGCGGGCTTTCGCCTTGCCGTATTTCTTCCGTTCGACCACGCGGCTGTCGCGGGTCAGGAAGCCGGCGGCTTTCAGCGCGGCGCGCAGGCTGGGCTCATGCAGTTGCAGGGCCTTCGAGATGCCGTGCTTGACCGCGCCGGCCTGACCCGACAGACCACCACCGGCAACGGTGGCATAAACGTCGTACTGACCGGCGACGCCCGCGATGTCGAAGGGCTGGCGCAGGATCATTTGCAGCACCGGACGCGCGAAATATTCGTTGATGTCCTTGCCGTTCACGACGACCTTGCCCGAACCGGGTTTCACCCAGACGCGGGCAACGGCGTCTTTACGCTTGCCGGTGGCATAGGAACGGCCCAGCTGGTCGCGCTGAGCTTCGCGGACGGGCGCTTCGGCGGCAACAGTGCCGGTGGTGACCGATTTCAGGTCGTCCAGGGTCTTGATGTCTTCGGCCATGTTCATGCGCTCCGGGTATTCTTGGCGTTCAGGACCTTGACGTCCAGAACTTCGGGCTGCTGCGCCTCATGCGGATGCTCGGCGCCGGCATAGACGCGCAGATTGGTCATCTGCTGCTTGCCCAGCTTGTTGCGCGAGATCATGCGTTCAACAGCCTTGATCACGACGCGCTCGGGGTGGGCGCCTTCCAGAACCTGACGCGCGGTGCGGTGCTTGATGCCGCCCGGGTGGCCGGTGTGCCAGTAGTATTTCTTGGCATCGCGCTTGTCGCCGGTCATCTGCACCTTGTCGGCGTTGATGATGATGACGTTGTCGCCCATGTCCATATGGGGGGTAAAGGTCGGCTTGTGCTTGCCACGCAGGCGCATCGCAACGATCGAGGCAAGACGGCCCAGAACCACGCCCTCGGCGTCGATCAGGATCCACTTCTTCTCGATATCCGCCGGTTTCGCGGTATAGGTTTTCATCGGTCGTCCCTTTGGGGGTGTAATTCGAGATGCGGGTATATCGGCGATCCCCGCGTTTCGGTCAAGTGCATTGATCGCCGATTAATCATTCGAAAACAATACTTTGCAAAATAGGTATTTAAATACCACAAAACAAGGCCCGAAAACCGGGGCAAAATCCGGGCCGGACGGTCCCGCGAGGCGGTGCGCGCCCTGGCCCCTCGTGCCAAAGGCGGCTGCGGGATTCGCGCCCGGATTGGCCATTTGACCCGGTCATCGATGCGCGGCGGCTCGGGCGGCCCGCGATCAGCCCTTTGCCCCGGGCGGGATCGAATAGGTCATCGAACAGCGCGCCACCGGCTGATCCATGCCGTCCGAACGGATCAGCACATCCCCCACCGCCAGCACCCGCCCCAGTTTCAGGATCCGGCATTCCGCCAAAAGATCGCGCCCCGCCTCGGGTTTGCGCATGAAATCGATCGAGGCATTGGTGGTCACGGCCAGCGCGACCTCGCCGATGCGGGACAGAATCGCCAGATAGATCGTCACATCGGCCAGCGCGAACATCGCCGGGCCGCTGACCGTTCCACCCGGCCGCAGATGCTGTTCATCCACCAAAAGCCGCGCAATCAGCACCTGCGCATCCACCGATTCGACGCGGATCTGACCCGAGATCTGTGGAAAGACCCGGTCCAGAAACCCGTTCAGCGTCGCGCAATCCATTGCCAGTGCCATGCTTTCCCCCTGCCCTGCCCGCCGCTAGAGTGAATCGCGCGACCCGGTCAAGGCAAGCCGGTCGTAACGTCAGGGAGGAGACGAGGATGAAGGACGGCAATCCCGAACCGCTGGTGCTGCGACAGGATCGCGGCCATGTCGCGCGGCTGGTGCTGAACAGCCCCGCGAATTACAACGCGCTGTCGATGGCGATGATCGACGCGTTGGGTGCCGCGCTGGATGAAATCGCCACGGATGACAATATTCGCGTGCTGATTCTGGCTGCGGCGGGCAAGGCTTTCTCGGCCGGTCACGACCTGCGCGAAATGCAGGCCGCGCGTCAGGATGGGGATGACGGCCGCGCCGCCTATGAACGGCTGTTTTCGCGCTGCGCCACGATGATGCAAAAGCTGCCCGCCCTGCCCCAGCCCGTCATCGCCGAGGTCCAGGGCATCGCCACCGCCGCCGGCTGCCAGCTTGTCGCCAGCTGCGACCTGGCCGTCGCCGCCGAAGGCACGCGTTTCGGCGTGAACGGCGTCAATATCGGGCTGTTCTGTTCGACGCCGATGGTCGCGCTTTCCCGCGCCATCCCGCCACGGGCAGCGTTCGAATATCTGGTCACCGGCGAATTCATGGATGCCGCCCGCGCCCGCGAGCTGGGGCTGATCAACCGCATTGCCGCGCCCGAAGCGCTGGCCGCCGAGACCATGGCCCTGGCCGAGGTGATCGCCGCGAAACTTCCGGCGGCGGTGCGCATGGGCAAGCGTGCCTTTCACGCCCAGACGCGCCTGGGCCTGGGCGATGCCTATGCCGCGACCGGCGCGGTCATGTGCGAAAACATGATGCGGGCCGATACCGCCGAGGGCATTCAGGCCTTTCTGGAAAAGCGCCCGCCGGACTGGTCATGACAGGCCCCGCCCCGGATCAGCCGACCAGCGCCAGCCCCGGAAAGGTCTCAAGCAGCCAATAGGCGAATCGGGCGAAATCGCCGCGATAAAGCGCCACGCCGACGATAACCAAAAGCGCGCCCATGATCCGTTCGATCAGCCGCAAGTGCGGCTTGATCCGGTTCATCAGCCCCATCGCCCGGTTGATGAAGATCGCCGACAACAGGAACGGCAGCCCTAACCCCAGCGCATAGATCGCCAAAAGCGCCATGCCGCGTTCGACAGCCGCGCCCCCCGCCGCCAGCGACAGGATCATGCCCAGCTGCGGGCCGATGCAGGGCGTCCAGCCAAAGGCAAAGGCCAGCCCCAGCACATAGGCGCCAAGGGCGCTGCCGCCGCGATCGCCCACATCCATCCGCGCCTCGGTATCCAGAAAAGGGATGCGGAAGAGGCGCAGGAAATGCAGGCCCATGATCACGATCACCACGCCCGAGGCTTTGACCAGATATTCCTGATATTGCAGGAACAGCCGCCCAAAGGCCGATGCCGCCATGCCCATCAGCAAGAACACCGTCGACAGGCCCAGAACAAAGAACAGCGCTGGCACCACCGCGCTGCGCTCGCCGGTTTTCAGCCCGCCAACCCCCACCCCGGTCATATAGGCCAGATAGGGCGGCACGATCGGCAGCACACAGGGCGACAGGAAAGACAGGATCCCGGCCAGCAACGCGACCATGGCGGCGGGCAGAAAGGCGGCGTCTACGAGTTCGATTCCAAACATGAGCCGCACTTTGCGCCATGAGAAAGGCGCGGGGAAGCCCCCCGCGCCGTCACTCTTTTGTCATTGCGGCCAGTAGATTACCGGCGCGTCACAGCGACCACCAGCCACGGCGCTTGGGACGCTGCGTTGCGGGTTCCTCGGTGGTCAGCTCCGGCTGCGGCGCGGGCGCGGGTTCGGGCGTCGGCTCAGGCCGGATCTCGGGCTGGGCTTGCGGCGCGGGCGCGACCTCGGGCTGCGGCTCGGCATCGCTGCCGGTTTCCGAAACGGCGCTGTCCCCGGCAACCGCCTGCGCGGCCTCGGACGGGGGCGCGACCTCGGAGGCTCCCTGATCGGGCTGGGCGGGTTCGGCCATCGGCAGGTCGGTCAGATCGACCACCTCGGCGGCCTCGACGACCACCGCTTCGGCGGGCTGGGCCTCGGCATCCGAAGCCTCGGCGGGTTGGGCCTCGGCCTCATCCGTCTTGCGGCGGCGGGTGCGGCGGCGACGCGGCTTCGCCTCATCCTCGCCAGAGCCCGCGACCTCGGTCACGGCCTCCACCGCAGGCGCGGCAGCATCGGCTTCGGCATCCGCTTCGGCCAACTCGGCCTCGTCACCGGCATCCGCGCCCTCGTCCTGGGCCTCGCCCTCGCCATTGCGACCGCCACGGCGGCGACGGCGGCGGCGGCGGCGCTTGCCATTGCCGTCACCCTGATCGCCATTCTCGGCGCGGGCGGCCTCATCCTCGGCGGCGCTGTCCTCGGCGACGTCCAGATCGGCCTCGTCCTCGGCGCTGTCCTCATCGTCGATCTGCGCCATCAGCCGCGCATCGACCGAAACCACCGGCGATGCCAGCTCGGGCACGTTGCGGATCGCGGTCTTGAACTTTTCGATGGCGAAATCGGGCGAGATCAGCGTCGGATCGGCCTCGACCCGCACCGACATGCCATAACGCGCCTCGATCCCGGCGATATGCTCTCGCTTCTGGTTCATCAGGAAGTTGGCGACCGCGACCGGCGCCTTGACCAACACCTCGCGCGACCGCTTGCGGGTGCCCTCTTCCTCGATGGCGCGCAGAATGGTCAGCGCAAGGCTGTCATCGCTGCGGATCAGCCCGGTGCCATGGCAATGTGGGCAAGGCTGCGTCGTCGATTCGAGCATCCCGGGACGCAGGCGCTGACGCGACATCTCCAAGAGGCCAAAGCCCGAAATGCGGCCGACCTGAATCCGCGCCCGGTCGGTTTTCAGCTTGTCCTTGAAGCGCTTTTCAACGGCGGCGTTGTTCTTGCGCTCTTCCATGTCGATGAAGTCGATGACGATCAGCCCGGCAAGGTCGCGCAGACGCAGCTGGCGGGCGATTTCCTCGGCGGCCTCAAGGTTGGTCTTAAGCGCCGTGTCCTCGATCGAGCCTTCCTTGGTGGCCCGGCCCGAGTTCACGTCGATGGCGACCAGCGCCTCGGTCACGCCGATGACGATATAGCCACCGGATTTCAGCTGGACGACAGGGTTGAACATGCCGCCCAGATAGCTTTCGACCTGAAAGCGGGCGAAAAGCGGCATCTGGTCGGAATAGTGCCGCACATTCTTGGCATGCGACGGCATGATCATCTTCATGAAGTCCTTGGCGGTACGATAACCGCGATCGCCCTCGACCAGAACCTCGTCGATTTCCTTGCTATAGATGTCGCGGATGGTGCGCTTGATCAGGTCGCCTTCCTCATAGACCGGCGCCGGCGCGACGGATTTGAAGGTCAGCTCGCGGATCTGTTCCCACAGACGCATCAGATATTCATAGTCGCGCCGGATCTCGGTCCGGGTGCGCTGGCTGCCGGCGGTGCGGATGATCAGGCCGGCGCCCTCGGGGACCGACAATTCACCGGCGATTTCCTTCAGCTTCTTGCGGTCGGCGGCATTGGTGATCTTGCGCGAAATGCCACCACCACGCGCGGTATTGGGCATCAGCACGCAATAGCGACCGGCAAGGCTGAGATAGGTGGTCAGCGCCGCACCCTTGTTGCCGCGCTCTTCCTTGACCACCTGGACCAGCATGATCTGCCGGACCTTGATCACTTCCTGGATCTTGTAGCGGCGGGCGCGCGGCTTTTTCGGCGGACGGATTTCCTCGGTCACGTCCTCTTCGGCGACGGATTCGATGCCGTCATCCTCGGGCGCGTCCTCGGCATGATCGTCGCCGGCATCGATGGCCTCTTCGGGCGGGCATTCGATGGCGGCGGTTTCATGCAGCGTGATCTCGACCGGCTCGTTGCCGGCGGTTTCATCCTCCAAAAGCGTATCTGCGGCTTCGGGATCGACGATGGTCATGCCGGGAATGTCGTCCGAAACGGCGACGGCATCGCCATTGTCGGCGGCGGCGGCTTTCGGCGATTTGCGGCGGCGCGAATTGCGCTTGGGCTTTTCGGCCTCTTCGCTTTCGGCCTCGGCGGCGCGGCGCTCTTCCTCGATCAGCGCCTGACGGTCGGCGGCGGGGATCTGGTAATAATCGGGATGGATTTCCGCAAAGGCCAGGAACCCGTGGCGATTGCCGCCGTAATCCACAAAGGCCGCCTGAAGCGAGGGTTCGACCCGCGTCACCTTGGCCAGATAGATGTTGCCAGCAAGCTGCCGCTTGTTGACTGTCTCGAAATCAAATTCCTCGACTTTGGTTCCGTCGACCACGACCACCCGAGTTTCCTCGGCATGGGTGGCGTCGATCAGCATTTTCTTTGACATATGTGTTTCTTCCACGCAGCCTGCCGCCCCGGCTTGCGACCGTTGGCGGGAACATGCTGCGATATGATGGGGACGCGGGCGCGGCGCGGGTAGTCAGCAAGCCTGCCGGGGACGTGCCCAACAGCGCCTCTGCCGATCTGTATCGCGCGCGATGCATCGCGTCTGTTACCTCTTGGACCCGGGCATGGCCGCGGGACAACGAATATCTGCCCTCGCGCGGATGCGCTGGGGCCGGCTTTCTCGGCGGACAGGGACCGGATAGATGAAGGTCCGCTTCCGCTGCGAAACTGATGGCGCAGGATCATCAACCCAAGGTTGAGGCACCGCACATGATCCAAACATAAGGGCGGATGGCAAGAAAGTTCAATGGGGAATTGATGTGGCGGTAATTTCATGCCGCGCCGGGCTGCGCGGCTATTGAACGCGGCAGTCTTTCGCCGCGTCCCGACACAGAATCGCCTCGAGCTCATCGGTCCAGGCAGAACCTCCGGGCCAGGTCCGCATGTCACCCATGCCGGGCAACCAGGGATAGGTCGCCAGATCCGCGCTTAGATCAAAGCGCAGCAAATCGGCCCCTTCGGCCGAGATCCGAAAATTCCGCGGATCCGCGACCGGCGCAAAATACCAGCCCAGAGCGACCCGAAAGCGATCGCGGTCGATCCCCGCCAGCAGGTCGCGGAATGGCGCAGTCGCGTCGTAATAGCCGCCCTCCATGACGAAATAGTCGATTCGCGCTAGTGGCGGCGCAATGGGTGCCGGTGCGCAGAACTGGCGCATATCGGCGTCCCGATCGGGCCAATCGTCAAAGCCCGGCGGAATATCCGACAGCGCCGCCTGTGCGCTCACCAATGCCGCAAGGTCCAGCGGTGCCGACAGATCGGAGGCCGGACCGTCGCCGCGCGGAATGTCCAGCGGTTCGATCATATAGACCTGCGCCGCGCCGGAATGGCGCAGGATCGCCTCGCATTCCAAAGAGATGTCGTCGTGGTTGCGGCTGCTGACATAGGCCACGACCCTGCCGGTCAGGTCGGGCACCTTGCGCGTGATCTCGGCCTTTTCCAGCGCGGCGACGCTGCGCCCAAAAGCGATGCGGTCCCAAAGATGCGGTCCCGCGCTCAGCACCAGGGCCACCGAACCGGCAAGACCCAGCTTGACCGCCGGCGCCCGCCGACCGGTCCGCCATAGCCCGATCGCGACCAGCGGCAGAACGATCCCCGCGCCAGCAAGAACATAGAAAAATGCCAGAACCGCCACGAAAAGCGCGATGGTCCCCCAGCCGATGCTGATCACGCCCGCATCACCCCCCTGCCGGCAAGGGCCGGCGGCGGACCGCCGCGCCCGGCAGACATTTGCGGCCTAAAGATAGTCGCCCCGGCTCAGCCCGTATTTCGCCATCTTCTCGTTCAGAGTCCGGCGCGGCAGGCAAAGCTCGTCCATCACGGCGGCAATGCTGCCTTTATGGCGGCGCATGGTGTTGTCGATCAGCATTTTTTCAAAGCTTTCGACATATTCTTTCAGCGGCTTGCCCTCGGTCGTGGTCGCCTGCTGGGTTTCCTCGCCATCCGCCATCAAAAGCGAGGCGATCGAGCCCGAGCCGCGCCGGTTCTGCAAAACCGCGCGTTCCGCCACGTTGATCAGCTGACGCACATTGCCGGGCCAGGGCGCCTGCAACAGCTGCGCGGCCTCTTGCGCTGTGACCTGCGGCGGCTCACAGCCATATTCCTCGGCGAATTGCTCGGTCATGCGGTTAAAGAGCGACAGGATATCCTCGCCCCGCGAGCGCAGCGGCGGCAGCGTGATCTTGAGCGCGGTCAGGCGGTAAAACAGGTCGGGCCGCAGCGAATCCTCGGCCTTGCGGCCTTCGCCACGGGCGTTGGAAATGGCGATGATACGGGTTTCTGCCGGGCTGCCCTGATCGGCGATAAAGGCCAGAAGCCGCGCCTGCAACGCATCCGACAGCGCCTCGATATCCTCAAGACACAGCGTGCCGCCGCGCGCCTCTTCGACGGCGGGCAGGCCGTTTTCGACCGGGCCGAAAATCTTGGCGGCCAGCACCTCGTCATTATAGGCGGCACAGGAAATCGGCACGAATTTCTTGCTGGCGCGCGGCCCCACCGCATGCAGCGCATGCGCGACCAGCGTCTTGCCGGTGCCGGTTTCGCCGTCGATCAGCACATGACCATCGGCCTGACCCAGATCCAGAATATCCTCGCGCAGGCGATCCATCACCGGGCTTGCGCCGATCAGCTTGGACATCACCTGCTGCCCCTCGCTGAGATCGCGGCGCAGCGCGCGGTTGTCCAGCGTCATGCGCCGGGCCTGCGTGGCCTTCTTGACCAGCTCGGTCAGACGCTCGGGGTTGAAGGGCTTTTCCATGAAATCCATGGCGCCGATGCGCATCGCCTCGACCGCCATGGGCACGTCGCCATGCCCGGTGATCATGATCACCGGCAGACCGGAATCGATGCCCATCAACCGCTTGAGAAACGCCATCCCGTCCATGCCGGGCATGCGGATGTCGGAAATCACCACGCCGGGCCAGTCCGCGCCGATCACCTTCAACGCGTCGTCGGCACTGGCATAGGTTTCCGCGTCAAAGCCCGACAGCGCCAGCCACTGGCTGATCGATTCGCGCATATCCGGTTCGTCATCGACGACGGCAATCTTCAACGTGCGGCTCATGGGCCCTACCTCATCTTGCTATTCTGCGGCCATCCCGGCCCCCGTCTTGCGCTGGGGATCGTGCAGCGGCAGTTCCAATTCGAAGACGGCGCCACGGCCCCCCTCGTCCGACGCATTATGCGCCGTCAGCCGACCACCGAAATCTGCCGCAATCCCTGACGAGATCGCCAACCCAAGCCCCGTGCCCTCGCCCGGTTTCTTGGTGGTGAAGAAGGGTTCAAACAGATTTTCCAGATCAGAAACACCCGGCCCGTTATCGCGAACGGACAAGAAAGCGTGAGAACCTGAACTTACGGTGATCTCGATTGCGGGGTCACGCACATCCTTGATCGCGTCGACGGCGTTGCGCAAAAGATTGATGACGATCTGTTCCAGCCGGATGCGGTCGCAATAAACCATCACCGGATAGCGCGGGATATTGCGTTGCAGCTTGATCGTGCGGTTGCGCAGCTGCGGCTCCATCATCACCAGCGCGCTCGACAGCGCGGCGCGCAGATCGACCGGCTCGAACGCCTCGCCGCCCTTGCGGGCATAGGATTTCAGCTGCCGGGTGATGGCGCCCATGCGTTCGACCAGATCGTCGATGCGCTGAAAACTGGACAGCGCCTCTTCGCCGCGCCCGCGCTGCAACAAAAGCCGCGCCCCCGCCAGATAGGTCTTCATCGCCGCCAGCGGCTGGTTCAGCTCATGGCTGACGCCCGCCGACATCTCGCCCAAAGCGGCCAGCTTGCTGGACTGCTGCACGGTCTGTTCGGCGACGCGCAATTCCTTTTGCACCCGCTCGCGCTCGGCGATCTCGCGGGTAAGACGCATGTTCAGCGCCCGCAGATCGGCCGATTCGCGCATATAGGCCGCCGATTCGACGCGCGCACGGCGCGACAACAGGTAAAACACCGCCGCAAGCAGGATCGCGAAGCCCATGATGACCAGCGCAAGGACGGCGTTCACCCGCTCGCGCACGGAATCGTAGGTGGTAAAGGCGATCATCTTCCAGCCCCGGAACGGGATCCGCGTCTCGGTCTGGATCACGGCCTTGCCCTGCACATAGGCATCCGCCTGCGGCGAGGTCCAATCCGCCGTCACCTGAAACGCCCGCGCAATCGCCGAGGGCGCCGAGCGCACCGAAAGCGCCTCTGGCAGCGTCAGCCCCCGCCAGCGCGGCTCGGTCGCAAGGATGATGGCGCCGGCGCTGTCGGTGACCGCAATCGCGTCCGAAATCCCCGCCCAGGACCGCACCAGCCGCGCCAGATCCGCGCCCACCACCACCACGCCCAGGGTCCGACCATCCGCCACGATCGCCCGGGAATAGGTGAACTCGTACCCCCCCTGCGCCGAGGACGAGACGGTGAATACCGTATCCTTCGACCGCAGCGATTCGACATAGAACGGCTCTTGCACGTAATTCTTGCCCAGAAGGTTGCGGTCGGTCGAACCGACCAGCCGCCCCGAGGCATCCAGCAACCGGATGGACGACGCGCCGATCTCTTTCTGGGCGGAAATCAATCGCGCCGAGGTGGTCGAGAAATCATTCCCCGAAAGCGCCGAAATCAACGCCGGATCGCGCGCCAGCAATTGCGGCACCACCGAGGTGCGCTGCAATTCCGATAAAAGATTGCCGGTATAAAGCGCCGAACGCAGCTCGGTGCGCACGCGCGTGGTTTCGGAAAACCGCGCGGTCAGCCACGCATTGGTGAACCAGACCGTGCCCACCGCCAAAAGCAACAGCACGCCAACGGCACCGCGCAAGCCCCAGCGACCGGCAAGGCCGGCGCCGTTCGTTGCATTCCCGGTCGCGTTCTCGTCGTCTTGCATAAGCCTCCGAACCCGCCGCCAAGGCGCGATCGGGGCAATCTAATGCAGGCTGCTGCCGTGCTCAAGTCAGGCGGCGGCCAGCTCGCCCATCAGCGATGCGAACAACCCCGCCCCGTCACGCCCGCCATGGGCCGCCTCGACGGCGCGCTCGGGATGCGGCATCATCCCCAGAACACGGCGGTTTTCCGACAGCACGCCCGCGATATCCCCGACCGAACCGTTGATCCCCGGCCCATAGGTAAAGGCGATCCGGTCCTGATCCCTCAGCACGGCCAGCCCCTCGGCGTCGATCTGATAATTGCCATCGTGATGCGCAACCGGCAGGCGGATCTCCTGCCCCGGCCGATAGGCGGCGCTGAACGCGCTGGCCGAACTTGCGACCCGCAGCCCGACCGAACGACAGATAAAGCTCAGCCCGGCATTGCGCATCAACGCCCCGGGCAACAGATCCAGCTCGGTCAGCACCTGGAACCCGTTACAGATGCCCAAAACGTAACCGCCCCGCGCGGCATGCGCCCTCAGCGCCGGCGCGATGGGCGAATGCGCCGCAATGGCACCACAGCGCAGATAGTCGCCAAAGGAAAACCCGCCCGGCACCCCCACCAGGTCGGTCCCGGCCGGCAATTCCGTGTCCTTGTGCCAGACCCGCACGACATCCGCCCCCGCCTGCGCCAGCGCGACGGCAAGGTCGCGATCGCAATTCGATCCGGGAAAGGTAATGACGGCAGCTTTCATGGCACGACTCCGGTTTTGACCCTGCCGCCCCTTTAGACCACGGCGCGCCTGCTGTTAAGCCGCTTTGACCTCTTCCATGTTCAAATATCCAAAGAACCGCACCAAAAAGCGAAAAGGGCCGGGGTTTCCCCCAGCCCTTGCAAACCGGCCTTGCAGGCCCGATCCGCGTGACCTCAGCCGACCAAGGCATTGTTCAGATATTCATCGACCTTTTCCAGATAACCCATGGTGGTCATCCATTTCTGATCCGGCCCGACCAGCAGCGCGAGGTCCTTGGTCATGAACCCATCCTCGACCGCCTGCACGGTGACCTTTTCCAGCGTGGTGGCAAAGTTCATCAGCGCCGCGTTGTCGTCCAGCTTCGCGCGGTGCTTCAACCCGCCGGTCCAGGCAAAGATCGACGCAATCGAGTTGGTCGAGGTCTGGTTGCCCTTCTGATGTTCGCGGTAATGGCGGGTCACGGTGCCATGCGCGGCCTCGGATTCCACGATCTTGCCATCGGGCGTCATCAGCACCGAGGTCATCAGCCCCAGCGAGCCAAAGCCCTGCGCGACGATGTCGGATTCCACGTCGCCATCATAGTTCTTGCAGGCCCAGACATAGCCGCCCGACCATTTCAGCGCGCTGGCGACCATGTCGTCGATCAGCCGGTGCTCGTAATGGATGCCCTTTTTCTTGAACTGCTCTTCGAATTCCTCGGCATAGACCTTGGCGAACAGATCCTTGAACCGGCCGTCATAGGCTTTCAGAATCGTGTTCTTGGTCGACAGATAGACCGGATAGCCGCGCATCAGACCATAGTTCAGCGAGGCGCGCGCGAAATCGATGATCGAGGCGTCAAGGTTGTACATGGCCATCGCCACGCCCGAACCGGGGGCCTGATAAACCTCGTGCTCGATGGTCTCGCCATCCTCGCCGACGAACTTGATCGACAGCGTGCCCTTGCCCGGATAGCGGAAATCGGTGGCCTTGTACTGGTCGCCAAAGGCGTGGCGGCCGACGACGATGGGCTTGGTCCAATGCGGGACCAGACGCGGCACGTTTTTCGCGATGATCGGCTCGCGGAAGATGACGCCGCCCAGAATGTTGCGGATGGTGCCGTTGGGCGATTTCCACATCTTCTTGAGGCCGAATTCCTCGACGCGGGCCTCGTCGGGGGTGATGGTGGCGCATTTCACGCCGACGCCGTATTTCTTGATCGCCTCGGCGGCATCCACGGTGATCTGGTCGTCGGTGCGGTCGCGCTCTTCGATGCCCAGATCGTAATATTTAAGGTCCACGTCCAGGTAAGGCAGGATCAGCTTCTGCTTGATGAAATCCCAGATGATCCGGGTCATCTCGTCGCCGTCAAGCTCGACGACGGGGTTGGCTACCTTGATCTTCGACATGGGTGGTCCTTCGGTTGGATTTCAGCTCGGGCGCGATATAGCTGCAATCACGGTAAATGAAAAGGCCGGTATGCAATTGCATACCGATCAGGTATCGCGCTGCAGCAAATATCTGTAGATCACAAGCGCAAGGCAGGCGCAAATCGTCAAAAGCACGCCGAACGAAGCCGTGAAACCTTCACCCAGCCCCAGAAACGAACGTCCCACCGTCAACGCCACCGCCAGTGCGGCGATCCAGCATGCCTGATCGCCCGCAAGCCCATCCGGAAAGGTGATACGCAATGCCGCAAGGAAAAGCCCGGTCACACCGACCACCTCGCCGACGGCGACAAAGCGTCGCTTCATGGCAGCATCGGCCACAAAGGCATCGATGCTCATGCCCGGACGGTATCCCTCACCGATCATGCTCCAAAGCGCCTGCAGCCCGTGATCCAACGTCCACATCCCGAACAGGCAAAGCACAAGCGCGGCCATCCGGCGATTCATGAGGGTTTTTCGAAAAAGCCGTGCGCCCGCGCATCAAGCCAGCCCCACAACCTCGGCGCGCCGCGTTCGATCCGGCTGCCCACCCGCTCGACCAACTGGGCATAGGTTACATCATAGGCGATCCAGCTGCCCCCGCCCGCGGCGATGTTCTGCATCACCGGCTGCGCCCGGTCCAGCGACTTGGCAAAGACCGCATCCGGGGTCTCGTTCTCCTCGAACTCGGCCCACAACGCGCGGAACGCCTGCCCCTGCGCATCGGGCAAGAGGCCAAAGATACGCGCGGCGGCGGCCGCTTCGGCGGCAAGCTGCGCGGCACCATGATGGGCGGCGCCATTGGCGGAATGGATCGGCACATCGCCGGTGTCGATCTCGACCAGATCATGCAGAATCAGCATGCGGATGACGCGACCGATCTCGACGCCCGGCCCGGCATACCCCGCCAAAACCAACGCATAAAGCGCAAGATGCCAGCTGTGCTCGGCGCTGTTCTCGTGACGCGAGGCATCACAAAGCGTGCTGGCGCGATAGACCGATTTCAGCTGATCGGCCTCGGCCAGAAAGGCCAGCCGCCGGCCCAGATCGCCCGCGACCCCGCACCCCGCCAAAAAATCCCGCGCCGCCGCCATGGCCTCGGGCCATTCCTCCCAAAGCCGCGCGGCACGGCCGCCATCCATATTGTCCCGCACGATGGCCAGATGATCGGCCAGCGGCGCGGGCGCCAGCAATACCTGAAACATCGGCTGCACATGATCCATGCGCTTTGCCATGCGTGCATCCGCCGACTGACCGGCCTCGAATTCCCGCCACAGCGCAAGCGCCGCATCGCCACCGGGCAGCATCCCGAACAGCCGCCGCGCGGCGGCATCCTCGGCCGCGGCCAAAGCCGCCGCATCATGGTTCAGGTGGATCGGATGATCGCCCACATCGATCTCGACCAGATCGTGCAGCAACAGCATGGCGATGGCCCGGTCCGAGGCCCCGAACACCATCGCATAAAGCGCCACATGCCAACTGTGTTCGGCGCTGTTCTCGGGCCGCGACAGATCCATCAGCACATTGGCCCGCTCGACGGATTTCAGCCGGTCGGCCTCGCACAGAAACCCGAACCGCCGCCCGGTCCCGGTTTCTTCTTCATTCAAATATCCCGGGGCCCGGGGCAGAGCCCCGGATCCTTCATCAATCACCGGCTCGTCTCGGTCAGACGGCGGCGGACATAGCTTTGCACGGTGTCGATCATCGGCTTCATATGCACCTCATCGTCGCGGAAGAAATGGTCCGCGCCCTCGATTTCCTCGTGGGTGATGGTGATCCCCTTCTGCTCGCGCAGCTTGCCGACCAGACCCTGCGTGTCCTTGGGCGGCGCCACGCGGTCGGCGGTGCCATTGATGATCAACCCCGAGGACGGACACGGCGCAAGGAACGAAAAATCATACATGTTCGCCGGCGGCGCCACGCTGATGAAGCCGGTGATCTCGGGGCGGCGCATCAACAGCTGCATCCCGATCCAGGCCCCAAAGCTGAAGCCCGCGACCCAGCAATGCTTGGAATTGGGGTTCATCGCCTGAAGGTAATCCAGCGCCGAGGCGGCATCCGAAAGCTCACCGATGCCCTGATCGAACTCGCCCTGACTGCGGCCCACGCCGCGGAAATTGAACCGCATCACGGTAAAACCCATGCGGTAGAACGCGTAATGCAGGTTATAGACGACCCGATTGTTCATCGTGCCGCCATATTGGGGATGGGGATGCAGCACGATGGCGATGGGGGCATCGGGATTGGCTTGCGCGTGATAACGCCCCTCAAGGCGACCTTCGGGACCGGGGAAAATCAGTTCGGGCATGGGCTTCCTTTGAAACTCGGGTTTCTTGACCCTGTGGCGGCACGGCTCTAGATCGTCAATCTGGGAAGCGCACCCGGCCTGGGCAAGACGCAGTCAAGGACGGCGCATGGGAATTAGCCTTCGGCAGGCGCTGCGTCAATGCTCTGCCGGTCGAGGAGAGGCAAGATGAAACTGTCCACCAAAGGGCGCTATGCCATCATCGCACTGGTCGATCTGGCCATCGCCAAGGGCGACGACCTGACATCGCTGGGCGAAATCTCGCAGCGACAGGATATCTCGCTGCCCTATCTGGAACAGCTTTTCGTGCGGCTGCGCCGCGCCGGGCTGGTCGATTCGGTGCGTGGACCGGGCGGTGGCTACCGGCTGGCGCGGGCCGCCGAAACCATCCGCATCGCCGAAATCCTCGAGGCCGTCGACGAAACCGTAAGCGCCATGCATATCGGCGCCGGCGCTTCGGGCGGGATCTCGGGGTCGCGCGCGCAGACGCTTTCGAACCGGCTCTGGGAAAGCCTTTCGGCGCATGTCTATGTGTTTTTGCACAATCACACGCTGGCGGATGTGGCGAAGAACCAGCTTCTGCCCTGTCCCGCCTTGCCCAAGATCCTGTCCATCGTGGACGATTGATCCATGCGTGTTTTGGTCGCGGGCCTTGGCAATATGGGGCGCAGCCACGCGCTGGCCTGGGCCGCGATGCCCGGCGCGGAGCTTGTCGGGCTGGTCAACCGCTCGGCGGTCGCCCTGCCGCCGGAACTGGCGGCGATCCCGCAACATCGCGACTTTCATCGGGCGCTGGCCGATCTGTGCCCTGATCTGGTCGTGGTCGCCACCTATTCCGACAGCCATGCCGAATATGCCATCGCCGCGATGCGGGCGGGCGCGCATGTCTTCGTCGAAAAGCCGCTGGCCACCACGGTCGCGGACGCCCGCCGCGTGGTCGAGATGGCCGAGGCGACCGGCCGCAAGCTGGTCGTCGGCTATATCCTGCGCCACCACCCCAGCTGGCAGCGCCTGATCGCCGAGGCCCGCGCCCTTGGCGGCCCCTATGTCTTTCGCCTGAACCTGAACCAGCAAAGTTCCGGCCCGACATGGGATGTCCACAAGGCCTTGATGCGGACGACGCCCCCCATCGTCGATTGCGGCGTCCATTACGTCGATGTCATGTGCCAGATCACCGATGCCCGCCCCGTCGAGGTGCGCGGCATGGGCCTGCGCCTGTCCGATGAAATCGCGCCCGACATGTATAATTACGGCCATTTTCAGGTGATGTTCGAGGACGGCTCGCTGGGCTGGTACGAGGCGGGCTGGGGTCCGATGATGTCGGATACCGCATTCTTCGTCAAAGACGTGATCAGCCCGAATGGCGCCGTCAGCATCCGCATGTCCGAGGATGCGCGCTCGGACGATATCGACACCCATACCCAGACCTCGAAACTGCGGCTGCATCGGGTGGGCCAGCCCGATCAGGACCTGTCGATGACGGGCGAGCCGGACCATCAGGAACTTTGCAACGCCGAGGCCCGCTTCATGGCCCGCGCCATCGCCGAGGGGATCGACCTCACGCGCCACATGCAGGATGCCGTGGCCTCGCTGGCGGTGTGCCTTGCGGCGGACGAATCGGTCAGGACCGGCCGGCCCGTCCGTCTGACCTGATCCGTCACGCAGGTTTCACCATTCCTTGCGAAACCCCGCGCATGGCCCTAAATGAGCCATTCGTTTCGACCTTCTACGGTTTCGCCACCGGGGGACCTGCGCCATGTCCGATCTGCAAACGCCCTTTTACCTGATCGACCTCGCGAAATTGCGGGTGAACATGGAGCGTATCCAGTACCTGCGCGAACGTTCGGGCGCAAAATGCCTGCTGGCGCTGAAATGCTTTGCGACATGGTCGGCCTTTGACTTCATGCGGCCGTTCATGGACGGCACCACCTCGTCGTCGCTGTTCGAGCTGCGGCTGGGGCATGAGGAATTCGGCAAGGAAACCCATGCCTATTCCGTGGCATGGGCGGATCATGAAATCGACGAGGCGCTGGGTTACGCCGACAAGATCATCTTCAACAGCCTTGGCCAGCTGGACCGGTTCGGCGCCCGCGCATCGGCGCGCGGCATCGCCATGGGCCTGCGGCTGAACCCGCGCTTTTCGACCAGCGGCTTTGATCTGGCCGACCCGGCGCGGCCGTTTTCGCGCCTTGGCGAATGGGATCTGCCGCGGCTGGGATCCGCGCTCGACCGCATTTCCGGGGTGATGATCCACTACAATTGCGAGAACGGCGATTTCGACCTGTTCGACGCGCAGCTGTCGCGGATCGAGGCCGAGTTCGGCGGTTTTCTTGCGAAACTCAAATGGGTCAGCCTTGGGGGCGGGATCCATTTCACCGGCGACGGCTATCCGCTGGACCGCCTTGCCGACCGGCTGCGCGCGTTCTCGGAAAAATTCGGCGTCGAGGTCTTTCTGGAACCCGGCGAGGCAAGCATCACCAAGACGGCATCGCTGGAGGTGACCGTCCTTGACGTGATCCATAACGGCAAGGATGTGGCCATCGTCGACAGTAGCATCGAGGCGCATATGCTCGACCTCCTGATCTATCGCGAGACCGCCAAGCTGCCGCAGACGGGCGATCACGCCTATCAGGTCGCGGGCAAGACCTGTCTGGCCGGCGATATTTTCGGCGAGGCGCGCTTTGCCCAGCCCCTCAAGGTCGGCGACCGCATCAGCATCGCCGATGCCGCCGGCTATACGATGGTGAAAAAGAACTGGTTCAACGGCGTCGCCATGCCCGCCATCGCCATCCGCGAGGAAAACGGAACGATCCGCGAGGTTCGCCAGTTTTCCTATGACGATTACAAATCCAGCCTGTCCTGAGATTTCTCGGGCGAAAGCCAGACCCTCCCCTTTCCCCCTGCCCTGAAAAGGAGACTGAATTGGCCAAAAACGTGCTCATCATCGGCGCCGGTGGCGTCGCCCAGGTGGTCGCGCACAAGCTGGCACAGAATGCCGGCGAATTCGGCAAGCTGCATATCGCCAGCCGGACCGTGTCCAAAGCCGAAAAGATCATCACGAGCATTCGTGACAAGGGCCATCAGGTCGAATTCGCCGCCCATCCGCTGGATGCGATGGACGCGGGCGCGGTGGCGGCACTGATCCGCAGGATCGACGCCCATATCGTCATCAACGTGGGCTCTGCCTTTGTGAACATGACCGTTCTGCAAGGCTGCATCGACGCCGGCGCCGCCTATATCGACACCGCCATCCACGAAGATCCGGCCAAGGTCTGCGAAACCCCGCCATGGTACGGCAATTACGAATGGAAACGCCGCGAAGCGGTGGAAAAGGCCGGCATCACGGCCATTCTGGGCGCGGGCTTTGATCCGGGCGTCGTGAACGCCTATGCCCGACTGGCCGAGGACGAATATTTCGACAAGGTCGAATCGATCGACATCGTCGACATCAATGCCGGCAGCCATGGCCGCTGGTTCGCGACCAATTTCGACCCGGAAATCAACTTTCGCGAATTCACCGGCACCGTCTATTCCTGGCAGGGCGGCGAATGGCGCCAGAACAAGATGTTCGAGGTCGGCCGCGAATGGGATCTGCCCGTGGTCGGCAAGCGCACCGCCTATCTTTCCGGCCATGACGAGGTGCACAGCCTTTCCGCCCGCTACAAGGACGCGGATGTGCGTTTCTGGATGGGGTTCGGCGAACATTACATCAATGTCTTCACCGTCCTGCAAAACCTCGGCCTGCTCAGCGAACAGCCGGTGAAAACCGCCGAAGGGCTTGAGGTGGTGCCGCTGAAACTGGTCAAGGCGGTGCTGCCCGATCCCGCCAGCCTTGCCCCGGACTATGAGGGCAAGACCTGCATCGGCGATCTGGTCAAGGGCACCCAGAACGGCCAGCCGGGCGAGGTGTTCATCTATAACGTCGCCGACCACAAGGACGCCTATAACGAGGTCGGAAGCCAGGGCATCAGCTATACCGCCGGCGTGCCCCCGGTCGCCGCCGCCATTCTGGTCGCGCGCGGCACCTGGGACGTCAAGCGCATGGCCAATGTCGAGGACCTGCCCGCCCGCCCCTTCCTTGAACTGTTGGGCGATCTGGGCCTGCCGACCCGCGTCATCGACGCGACCGGCGATCACCCGATCTGATCCGGTCCCGGTCAAAGGCGCCGAACCGAAAGATCGGCCGCCGGATGACCGCAAGAACCGGGCCAAAAACCGGCGAAAAGACTGGCCCGCGTCGGAACCCCGTCGCGGGCCTTGCGTTTTGGTCCCGCGAATGGGGGGGCCGGTGCATGACGCCTGATAACGAAAACCGCAATCACATGTTTCCGGTATCCGACCGCAGCACGCGGCCCAATGTCGGGACGGTCGCGAATTGGGCCGTGATCGGGATCTTTCTGATCCTGCTGTTCAGCTTTTTCGCCCAGGCGCGCAATTTCCTGATGCCCGTCACCTTGGCGATGCTGCTGTTTTTCGTGTTCAGCCCGTTCCGCCGGCTGATGCAGCGGCTGGGCGTGGGCGCGGCGGCAACCGCCGCCATCGTGTCGCTTGGGCTGGTCATATCGGTGGCCGGGATCGGGCTGGTCATTTCCGGCCCGGTCAACCAGCTGATCGAGGACGCGCCCCAGATCTCGACCCGGCTGGAACAGCGTTTCGACGAGCTGCGCGCCAATTTCCGCGGCATCGAACGCGCCGCAGCCAAGATCGACGAGATCACCGGCGGCGGTCAGGACAAGACCCCCGACGAGGTCGGCGCCGACGACATCCCGCCCGCCGCCACCCTGACCGGCACGCTGAGCAGCCCCGCCCTGCCCGGGGAACCCGTGCGCCCCAAACAACAGATCCAGGTCGAGGTGACGACCGCGCCCGAAGGCTCGGCCCTGGCCAGCGTCCTGAACCTTGGCCCGGCCTTTTTCGGACAGATCGTCTTTACGCTGTTCCTGCTGTTTTTCCTGATTTCATCGGGGGATCTGCTTTACCTCAAGATCGTGCAAAGCTTTGATACGATGCGAGAAAAGCGCGCGGCCTATGTCGCGCTGCGCGAGATCGAGGATCGTCTGGGCACCTATCTGGGCGCGATCACGCTGATCAATGCCTGTCTGGGTGTCGCGGTCGGGCTGACCATGTGGGCCTGGGGAATGCCAAGCCCGGTGCTGTTCGGTCTGGCGGCGTTTCTTTTGAACTATGTCCCCTATCTGGGTTCGGTCGGGGGGGTTATCATCGCGACACTGGTGGCGCTCTTTGTCTTTGACGACCTGTTCACGCCCCTGATGGTGGGGGGCAGCTATCTGTTGCTGACCTCGGTCGAGGGACAGTTGATCACCCCCTATTTCGTCTCGCGCAGGCTACAGCTGAACACCGTTGTGGTGTTTCTGACCGTGGCACTTTGGGCGTGGCTGTGGTCGGTTCTGGGCATGATCATCGCGGTGCCGGTGCTCGTGGTGGTGCGGGTTCTGGCCGAACATATTCCCGGCCTGAACAAATTCGGCAATTTCCTTGCCGGCGAGGACCCGCCCGAGCTGGAAGACGAGGACGAGGATGCGGATGCCGCGTCCCCCTCGGCATCCCCGGTTGCGACCAATGTCTGAAATGCAGGCACTGGATATGTGACGCGAAGATGGCATGATCGCGACAGGTTTCATGGACGATTCGCGACGCATGCCGAACACCGCCTCTGATCAGACCCAACCCCGCCTGCGGATCGGCTTTCTGCTGGCGCCACGCTTTACGCTTTCGGCATTCGCCACCTTCGTGGACGTGCTGCGGCTGGCGGCGGATGACGGCGACGGCTCGCGGCCGATCCGCTGTCGCTGGAAGGTGCTGTCGGCGGATATGGCGCCGGTTCAGGCCTCATGCGGGGCGCGGATCGAACCGGATGAGCGGCTGGGCGATCCGTCGCGCTTCGACTATATCTTTACCGTTGGCGGGCTGATCGAGGGCGGGCCGGGATTGACCCCGGAACAGACCGGCTTTCTGCGCCGCGCGGCCCAGGGGCGGGTTCCTCTGGGCGGGCTTTGCACCGGGGTTTTCGCGCTGGCGCGGCTGGGGCTGATGGACGGGTATCGCTGCTGCGTCAGCTGGTTCCATCATCAGGATTTTCTGGCCGAGTTCGAAAAGATGCGCCCCGTCTCGGATCAGATCTTTGTCGTCGACCGCGACCGGCTCAGCTGTTCGGGCGGTGTCAGCGCCGCGCATCTGGCGGCGTTTCTGGTCGATCGCCATATCGGCCGCGCCGCCGCGCGCAAAAGCCTGTCGATCCTGATGATCGACGAACCGATGCAGGGCGACCAGCCCCAGCCCGGCCTGCCGCTGGAACTGAATGCCCGCGACCCGCTTGTGCGCCGCGCCTTGCTGGCCATGCAGCAAAACCTGCAAGCGCCGCTGCCCATTGCCCGCATCGCCCGCGATCTGGGCGTCGGCCGGCGCAAGCTTGAGCGTCATTTCAACGCCGATCTGGGCGTGCCGCCGGCCGATGCCTCGATCCGTATCCGGCTGGCACAGGCGCGGATGCTGCTGTCGCGCTCGGATCGCACGGTGACCCGCATCGCCGAGGAAACCGGCTTTTGCGATGCCTCGCATCTGATCCGCGTCTTTCGCGAATCCCAGGGGATTACCCCCGATCAATGGCGTCAACAGGCGCTGGCCGGACAGGACGTGCCATCCAGCGCCATCCCGGAACTGGCCGCGCGTTAGACGACCCTGCGCCAGCGGCTGACATGCGGCCGGCCGTCCAGCAGCGGCAGGATCCGTTTCAGAATGGCGCGCAGGAAGTCGCTGTCGTTATGCGCCGCCTCGGCCTCTGCGCTGGCCCATTGCTCGACCGAGGAAAACGCCTCGCCATCGCGCAGATAGACATAGTCGATGCAGCCCGCCTCGGTCCGGCTGTGGCGGGCCAGCTCGTCCAAAAGGGCGATCAGCGCATCGGCCCGACCGGGGGCGGCGCGAAACTGCGCGGTGACCCAGATCACAGATGCTTGTCCCATTCCTCGGCCTGTTCGCGTCGGGCCATGTCCTCGGCCGCCTTGGGCAGCACGGTGCGATAGGGCGGATGCTCGGCGGTGATGACCCCGATCATGGCCGCGATCATCTCGGCGGGATCGGCCTGTCGGGTCAGTTCGCGCACCGGCCAATGATCCATCACCCGCGTGCCCTGGGCCCACCACTGGTCCTGGGCCTCCATCCCGGTATCGTTGAAACCGGTGCGATAGGCGCCGGGATTGACGGTGCAGACCTGAACCCCATACGGGGCCAGTTCCTCGCGCATGGCGGCGCAAAAGCCTTCGACGGCATATTTGCTGGCCGAATAGGCGCCGTCCCATGGCACCTTGACCAACCCCGCCACCGATGAGGTCCAGACGATCCGGCCGCCGCCCGCCTTGATGAACTTGCGCGCCGCGCCCTGCGCCATCTCAAGCGCGGCAAAGACATTGGTGTCAAAGATGCGGCGCACGATCTCGGCCGGCAATTCGGCGACGGGACCGGATTCCATGATGCCCGCATTGTTGAAGAGCACGTCGAAATCGAAACTCAGCGCGTGGTTGCGGTCGATTTCCGACAGCACGTCCAGCTTGATCACGCGCATCTCGACGCCTTCGCGCGCCGCCTCGGCGCGCAATTCGGTGACCTGCGGCCAGATATGACAGGCGGCGATCACCCGATGCCCCTGCCGCGCCAGCCCAAGCGCGACGCCACGGCCGAAGCCCGACCCCGCGCCGGTGATCAAAACGGTCCTGATGGTCATATGCCGCCCCCTTTGCCCGATCCGAGATGCCAGCTTACGGGCTGCGCCGCGCCGGTCCAGTCCCGACCGCACCGACCGGCGATCAGGCGCCGAGCAGCGCCTCGATCCGGGCGCCGTCAAAGGCCGCGACCATCTGCGACAGGCTTGCGCGATCCGGCATCAAACAGCCGGCGGTGGACAGCGCATCCGCCAGCGCCGCCCCGGGTGCCGAAACCGACACCAGCCCCCATCGCGCCGAAGTGGGGCGGCCGTCGCGCGGATTCAGAATATGCCCCACCCGCCCGGCGGCATCAAAGCAGGTGCCATTGGGCGCCGAGCTCGCCAATGCCCGATCCCGCAAATCCGCCCGCCGCCCCGATGCCAGCGTCACCGGCCAGTCGCCGTCCGGCGCATGGCCAAGGGCGCGGATCTCGCCGGTATCGATCAACACGTCGCGCAGGCCCCGCGCGCGCAACAGCTCGGCCACACGGTCGGCGACATAGCCCTGGGCGATGCCGTTCAGTGTCAGCGCCGTCCCCGGCGCCAGCGTGATCCGCCCGGCGGCAAAGGACACCCGGTCCCAACCCACGCGGCCAAGGGTCTGGCGCAATGCATCCCCGGTCGGGGCGCGGCCGGCGCTATAGCTTTGCGCATAAAGCGCCCAAAGCGGTTGCACCGTCGGATCGAAACGCCCGCCGCTATGGCGATGCACCAACCCCGCCAGCGACAGACAATCCAGAAGCTCGGGCGCCGGCGCCGTGGCCTCGCCGTCGCGGTTCAGGGTCGAAAGCGCGGAATCCGTGCGATAGAGGCTGAAAATATCCTCAAGCCGGTCGATCTCGGCGGCGGCGGCGGCGCAAAGGGCGGGGGCGTCGGGATGATCCAGCGCGATGGTCGCACCCGCGCCCATCGCAACCCCGCGCCAGATGTAAAGCCCCGCCCCGGATGCCCGCGCCCGTGCCATGCCGGCGTCGGCCCCGATCCCGATCCCGATCCCGGCCAATCCGAAACCCGCCGAAATCGTCAGGAAACGTCTGCGGTTCAGCGTCATGGTTGCGTCTCCCCCGGGGTCAAGGCCCGCAGCCGCCGGGCATAATCGCCATCGTCGGGCGGCACGGCATCAGTGGCGGGCGCAGTGTCGGACGCGCTATCGTCGGCGGTACCCAGAACCTCGGAATCAAGGATCTGGGACAGCTCGCGCAGCTGGCCCCCATATTGCGCGATATAGGCGCGGGCCTTGTCGGGGTCGGAAAACGGCACCAGCTCGGGCGCGCCCATGCCCCCCCGCTGGCGCGAGCCGGTGACATAGACCGCATCCCCCGCAAGGATCCAGTTGCCCGCGCCGGGCGTGGCCCAGCTTGCGCCGGGCGCGCCCATGTCGTTGACATAGATGCCAATGATTTCATCACTTTGTTCGGGCATGCGCTGATAGGCGATGGCGTCGCGCACCTGGCTGAAGAACAGCGGATGCATCACCGATTTCAGATGCACCTGCGCCTTGGGGCCTTCGTGTTCCAAAAGGTTCATCTGACAGAAATGGCCGACCGCCTCGGCGGTCATCGGAACCGGATCGGGCACCGCCGCCACGTCGGGCCGGCAGGCGGCAAGGATCAGCGCGGCGGACAGGAAAATGGCGCGGCGGCGGATCATGGCCGAACCCTTTCAAAGGCCAGCACCGCCAGCCCCAGCGCCGCGAAGGGCCAGATCAGCAACGAGGCCAGCGGCCAGGCCGGCGGGATCGTCGCGGCCGCGCCCGCAAGTCCCGCCGCCGCCGCCGTCGCCTCGGATACCGCAAGATTGTAAAGCCGGAACGCATCGGCCGGGCTGGCCACCAGCGCCGGCGCCAGCACCCGCCCGATCAGCGCCCCCCCCTTGTCGGCCACGACCAGCGCCAAAAGCGCCAGATCGTAAAGCACGATCAGAACCAGCCAGACCGCGATCGCCATCCCCGCCGCCCCCGAGGGCCGACGCGACAAGGCCGAAATCAGATAGCCGACGCCCAGAAACACCGCCCCCAGCACCAGCGAAGTCCAGAAGAGCCGCAACAGCGCCTCAAGCCCCGCTTGCGCGGCCCCGTCCGCGCCCAGCGTGACGGCGGCGGCCAGCCCGTAACCGACCGCCATGGCCAGCGCCAGCACCGCCATATGGGCCAGAAACTTGCCCAGCACGATCTGCGCGCGGCTGGCCGGATAGGTCAGCAGCAATGGCAGGGTGCCGCGCTCGATCTCGCCCGAAATGGCGTCGAATGACATCAAAAGCGCCACCAACGGCACCAGATAGACCGCAAGCGACGTGAGCGAGGCGACGGTGACCGACAGCCGGTCCACCCCCAGCGCCCCGGTCGGCGCCGAGCCCGCCGCCGCCAGAGCCAGCGAAAACACCGCCATCATGGCGATGGCGATGGCGACCCAGCGGTTGCGCAAAGCGATGCGGAACTCGGTCGCGGCGGTGGCGAGGATGCGGCTCATGCGGCGGCCTCTCGTGCGGAATGATGGGCATAGATGTCTTCGAGCGAGGGCGGCAGCACCTCAAGATCGGCCAGCTGCGGCAAGGTGGTGATACGGGCCAGCGCCGCCAGCTTGGCGTCCTGCGCCACGCTCAGCATCAGCGCATCGGCCGCCAGCCGGGGATCGGGCCGCGCCTCGGGCAGGGCGGCGGCCAGGGCCGCGCCCGCGCCGGGATGCGGCGTCAGGATCAGCGTGACCGACAGATCCGCCTGCGCGCGCAGATCGGCCAGCGTGCCTTGGGCGACCGGACGGCCGCGCGACAGGATCAGGATGCGGTCGGTGCGGGCCTCGACCTCGGTCAGCGCGTGCGACGACAAAAGGATCGCCGCCCCCTGCCCGGCCAGCTCGTCGAGAATAGCATAGAATTCCCGCCGCGATACCGGATCCAGCCCCGAGGTCGGCTCGTCCAGCACCAAAAGCTCGGGCTGCCCGATCAGCGCCTGCGCCAGCCCGACCCGTTGGCGCATCCCCTTGGAATAGGTGCCGATGCGGCGGTCCAGCGCGCCCGCCAGCCCGACCCGTTCCAGAAGCGCCCCGGCCCCCGATGCCGGCAGGCCGCGCAGCCGCAGGTAATGGCCGACCATTTCACGCCCGGTCAGTGCCGGGTGAAAGGCCACGTTTTCGGGCAGATACGCGGTCACGCGACGCGCGGCCGGACTGCCCGGCGCGGCGCCCGCGATGCGGATTTCGCCGGCATCGGGCGCGATCAGGCCCAGCACGATCTTCATCAGCGTGGATTTGCCCGCGCCGTTATGGCCCAAAAGGGCGACACGCTCGCCCGGCGCGACCGCAAGGCTGACGCCGTCGAGCGCCGTCAGCCCGCCAAAGCGCTTAGTGATCTGCAAGAGGGTCAATGTCTTCGACATCGTCGGATTTCCAATCGGGGATAGTCTCGGCCTCGATCCGGGCAATATCGGCGGGCACGGGAATGCTGACCGGGGCGGTCAGCGGGTGGCTGTCGACGACGCCGCCGGGCAGCATCGCCGGGAACGAAGCCTGCGCCCAGCGCATCAGCTGTACCGCCGGCGAACCGGTCAGCAGGGCGGCGGCGGGCTGGGACCACAGGACGTGATCCATCAGGTCATTGGGCCGATAGCGCGCATCGGCAAAGCCATCGGTATCCAGATCATAGGCGGGGTGATCGGACCAGTAATTGCCGCGCCCCTCGACGCTCCATTCCACGTCGCGGCTGCCGACATATTTCACCTGTTCGCGGTTGCCGATGAATGCGTTGCCGGTCAGCCCGTTGCGTTCCGATCCGGCGGTGAAATGGATCCCGGTCTGACAGCCCTCAAAGCGGTTGTTCGCGATCAGGTTGCGATGGGCGTTATAGATGAACAGGCATTTCTCGGTCCCGCCGCGCACCAGATTGCCGACGACATCGGACCGGTTGGCATAGTTCAGCATCACCCCGTGCTGGCGGTCGTTCAGGGACAGATTGCCCAGCAAGCGCACCTTGTTCGAGAACATGATGGCATAGCCAAGATGGTTGCCGATCGAGACATTGCCGCTGATCTCGGCATTGTTGGTATACATGTAATGCACGGCAAAGCGCAGATCGCGAAACAGGTTGTCGCGAAACACCGCATCACGCGAGGTGTTCGAAAAGATGCCGTCGCGGCCCCAGCGGACCTGATTGCCCTCGACCAGCAGGCCGGGCGCGTTCCAGACATAGATGCCATTGCCGCGTTCGTTCATGCGGCGGTCGCGGCGTCCCTCAATGACGTTCCCGCGCAGGATGGTGTCGGTGGCGCCATGCACGTCGATGCCGTAAAGATTGCCGGTCAGGCGGTTTTCTTCGACGGTGACGCGGGCGGCCTTGCGGGTCAGTTCGATCCCGGCATCGATCTTGCCGTGATCCGAACCCGAGCCGCGAATCTCAAGCCCGCGAATGGTCACATCGGTGCCGGTCACGGTGATGACCGAACCCCGGCCGCCGCCGTCGATGATCGCGCCCGCCTCGCCCCTCAGGATCAGGGGCTTGTCGATCACCACCGGCCCGGCATGGATGCCGGGGCCAAGGCGCAGCACATCGCCGGGGGTCGCCCCGGCGATGGCCAGTTCCAGATCGCCGCCCTCGGCCAGCCGCCGTTCCACCGCCCCGACAGGGCCGGCCAATATCAGCAACAGGACAAGCGCGGCGCGCAGCATGATCAGGCCGCCTTGGGATGAACGAACATGCGGCCGCGCATTTCCATGTGCAGCGCATGACAGAACCACTGGCAATAATACCAGTGCACGCCAGGACGGTCGGCGGTGAAGGTGACGCTGGCCGTCGCCATCGGCCCGATCTCCATGGCGATGCCATGCCCGCCAAGGGTAAGACCGTGGGTCAGGTCCTCGATCTCGTCGATATTGGTGACGTAAAGCGTCACCTCGTCGCCTTCGTTCACGTCGAATGTCTCAAGGCTGAAGGTCGGCGCGATCGAGTGCATGTAGACCCGCACCTTGGTCGGGTCGTCCTTGTCACGGATCACATCGGCGGCGCTTTCCAGATCGATCCCGTCGGCCGCGGCCTGCTTGACCGCATCGGCAAAGATCGGATCGTCGCGGGTCCAGACCGAAACCGGGTTCACGATATCCTTGCGCACAAGGATACAGTCATGGGGTTCGGCAAAGGTCGGGCCGTCGTGGATCAGCTCCATCTTGTCGCCCGAAATGGTGATCAGCTGATCGTTTTCGGGTTTCAGCGGGCCGACATTGATGAACCGGTCCTTTGAGAACTTGTTGAGCGAGATCAGGTATTTGCCATCCGCTTCCTTGGTTTCGCCCATGGTGGCGTGGTTGTGGCCGGGCTGATAATGCACGTCCAGCTTCTGGATGATCGGATCGACATCCTCGCCAGCATGGGCGCGGATCGCGGCCTCGATGTTCCATTTGACCATCTGGCTGTCGATGAAGGTCGTCGTATAGGCATTGCCGCGACCGTCGAATGCGGTGTGCAGCGGCCCCAGACCCAGTTCGGGCTGGGCGACGATGGCCGATTTCGGCTCGGCATTTTCGGAAAACAGCAGATCGATCTTGTCCACGTCGATGACGGTGACGGTGGGCGACAGCTTGCCGTTGATGCACAGGTGCTTCATGTCCGGCGCCATGTTGCAGCCATGCGGGCTGTTGGCGACGGGGATATAGCGGGTGTAATTGCTGTTCGCGGCCTTGCGCCCGTCCAGCACCTTGACCCCCTTGTGCATGGCGAAATCGCCGGCGGCGACGCCTTTTTCGATCTCGGCGATGTTGAAGACGGTGACCCAGTCTTCCTCGGCCTCGGTCATTTCGGCGACATTGACGCCCCCTTCCGAGTTGTAGCAGGTCGAAAAGGCGTATTTGCCCTTATAGTCGGAATCGCAATTGTCCAGATTGCCGTCGACCATCACCTGCCAGGCGATTTCCATCGTATCGCCGTCGATGGCGGTAAAGATGGCGACGTATTTTTCCGGCTCATCCAGGATCGTGCCGTCATTGACCAGCGGCACCCGGTGTTCGCCGTTCACAAAGACATAGCCGGTGCGCGGATAGCGCTGGGGCCGCATGCCGTGCATGTCGGATGCGTTCGGCACCTCGATCATCTTGTCGCATTTCATCACGTCGCAGCGGATGCGGGCGACGCGGCTGTTGGCCTTGTCCTGCACAAAGATATAGCGCCCGTCATAGGTGCCGTCGGTGAACGACATATGCGGGTGATGCAGGTCGCCGTTCTGATAGGTTTTCATGCCGCGCTTGGCGAGGAAGGCGTTCGTTTCCTCGAGCTGGTGTTCGGTCATGATCTTGAGGCTTTCATTGGTCTGGCCCCAGCCCGTCGCCGAACAGCGGTTAAAGACCGGGATGCGCATCAGCTCGCGCATCGAGGGCACGCCGATGATGCGCACCTCGCCCGACTGGCCCGACGACCAGAAGCCGTAATATTCATCCAGCTGTCCGGGCGCGATCATCCATTCGGCGCCGCCTTCGGCCGCCGAGGCGGCACTGGCGGCGGCGGTCGCCCCGGCGGCGACGCTGCCCCCGACAAGCGCGCCGCGCATCAGCCCGGCGCCCCCCAACAGCGCGGCACCGCCCGCGCTTGCGCCCAGAAGGCCGCGGCGGCTCAGGCCGGCTTTCAGTTTGTCAGTCATGGGTTTTCTCCTTGAGGTTGGGATGGTTCATGATGTCTCGGTCGCGCCCCGGCGCGGCCCCCACGGCAGAGCGCCGCTTGAGCTGTCGGATGACGACCGGACATTTGACGCGCGAGTGATAGAGCACCTGGCAATGCATGCAGTTCAGGCACTCGTTGGGATTGATCTCGCCCGTCGGGTGGATGGCCTGGACCATGCATTCATTGCCGCAGGTCTGGCACGGATTGCCGCATTCCTTGTAGCGTTTGAGCCAGTCGAACATGCGGATGCGCGCCGGGATCGCCAGCGCCGCGCCCAGCGGGCACAGATAGCGGCAGTAAAAGCGTTCGATGAACAGCCCGATGAACAACAGCCCCAGCGCGAATGTCACAAACGGCCAGGCGCGGCTGAATTTCAGGATGATCGCGGTCTTGAACGGCTCGATCTCGGCCAGCTTTTCGGCCAGTTCCATCGACGCCAGCGAGACCCCGAACAGCCCCAGAAAAATGATGTATTTGACCGGCCACAGCCGTTCATGGATCAGCCACGGCACGGTGATCTGCGGAATGCGCAGGGCCTTGGCGATATTGTTGGTCAGTTCCTGCAAGGCGCCAAAGGGGCACAGCCAGCCGCAAAACGCCCCCCGCCCCCAAAAGATCAACGCCGCCGCGACCGAAAACCACAGGATGAAGGTCAGCGGATCCAGAAGAAACGCCTGCCAGCTGAAGCCATGCGCAAGGCTGCCGGCCAGCGCCATGAGGTTGACCACCGACAGCTGCGCATTGGCGTACCAGCCCAGAAAGACCAGCGTCACCAGCAGATAGCCCTTGCGGAACCAGCTGACGGCGCGTTCCGACCGCGACAGCCATTCCTGACCGAAAAAGGCCAGCGTCAGCACGGCCAGCATCACCGCCAGCCCCGCGACCTCGGGCTTCTTGCCCAGCCAGATCTTTTTCCACAGCGCCGCTTGCGCCTCGCTTTCCGAACGGTCGGCCAGCTGGGCGGCGGTGGCCACGGGATCGGCTGCCGCATCGGGGGTTTCGGGCGCGGGCGGCGGGGCTTCGGTGATCAGGTATTTTTCCGGCAGCGCATAGGCCAGATCATAGGTCAGAAACACCTTTTCGATCGCCGCCACCTCGCGCTGGACCAGCAATTGCAGGCGGAACGGCCTGGCCGGATCAAAACCGGAATCGGCGGGAATGCGGAACAGGTCCATCTCGCGCAGGTCGGGATGGCCTTCGGCGGCGATGGTGGTGCGGCGGTGGTCGCGGTCGTGGAACCGCACCGACAGATCGTCCTGGATCAGCACGATCCGGTCGAAGATGCCGCCGCGCACATAGCCCGAGCCCTTGAAGCTATAAAGCCCGTCGCCGGCGATCAGGATGGCGTTGTCGCCATCCTTCAGCCAATTGGCCAGATTGCCATATTCCGACGCGCCCAGAAGCGACCGCCCGATGCCGGGCTGGCTGACCAGCGCCGTGAACATGGTGATGAATTCGGTCTCGGGCGGTTCGGTCAGGGCGCGGCGCGCGGCGCGCGGGTCGGCATGGGCCTGAAAATCGGCATTCACATCGCCCACGGTCAGCGCCATGCGCCGCAGGCTGCCGTCGCCTTCCAGCGTGGCCCAGTCGGGCGCGGCGGTGGCGTCGGGGTTGACGCGGACCACCGGCCCGCTGGCGGGCTGATCCGCGGCAAGCCCCCCCAGACCCAGCGTCTTGGCCACCTGCAGGCCCGAACGCACGATGGAATCGTCGATCACCATGACCGTGACCGTCGCGCCCGAGATGATGTTCAGCTCATGCGAGGTCCCGCCCGACGCCGCCTCGGCCACCAGATCCATGCCGATGTAATCGGCGGCCAGCCCGCGCATCTTGGCCTCGGGGATGCCGATCAGCACGATGGGTTCGGAATGCTTGACCAGCTGGACGCCCAGCACCCGGGCCTCGGGGCTAAGGGCGACCATGGTATGGATCGGCTTGCCGGAATAGCCGCTGGTGCCGACGAAATCCGATGTGATAAAGGCATAGCCCAGCAGCTCGTCGCCCTTGAGCACGGGGGCGACCGGGATATCGGCGCGGATCGGACCATAGCCGTCGGCGCCCTCGACCAGCTCGGCGGCCGGGATCTGGGGCAGGTATTGCGCAAGCACCGGCGCGGCATGACCGCGCAGCGGCAGAAGCGTCAGCAGGACAAGACAGAAAAGACGGATCAGAAATGGCATCACGACACCGGGATTGGGGGGCCGCGGGCCATCGGCACCGAAAGCCGGGCGGGGCTGACAAAGAGTGCGGGGATAACGGCGACGACGCGATGCGCCGTCCAGACCGGCCGGGCCAGCGCGACCGGATCGACCGGCGCCGGCACCGAAAGGATCACGCAATTGTCGCAGTGATCGCCCAAAAGACAGGGCGGGATCGGGTTGCCATTCGCGTCGATCACGATTTCGCGGACCTCGCCATCGGCGCAAAGCGTGACGGTCTGACCGGCAAGGGTGGCCCCCGCATCTGCCCGTACCGGCAAAAGCGGCGCCACCACCAGCAGGCAGGTCATCAGAAAGGCGAGCACCCTAGGCATGGCGCCTGTTTCCGCCCGCCCAAAAGCCCCCGCATTGACGTTTATCAAGGGTGCGGCGGAATGCCCGACCCCTGCCCGATCAGCATGCCGCCCCGACTTGCGGACCGGGTTACGGACCGGCTTGCCGAACGCCTTGCCGACCCTTGCGCCCGGCGCCGGGCCATGGCCCGCGGGCGCCTTGGGTTCAGGCCCCGCCTTCCAGCGCGTCCAGCCCCGCGACCAGCGCCTGTCCAATGCCGCTGGCCTCCATATGCAGGCGCAGGCGCTGGTTATAGCCGCCGGGCGTATTCAGCGCCTGGACCAGCGCGTTGCTTTCCATATCGGCAAGGCTTGACGCGATCAGCGTGCGCAGGAACGCCTCGGCCTGCGGGGCGTCATCGACGCGCGCGCCCAGCCAGCCGGCGGCATCCGCAACCATCCGCGCGACCGGCGACAACAGCGCCTGCGCACAAAGATAGGCGTCCATCTCTGCGGCGTCGCGCAGCGCGAAAATTCGGTTCCGGGCGCCAAACAGCGCCTGCACAAGATCCGGCGCGCCCAGCACGATGATCGGCGAGCCGCCATTGGCGACCGCCGGGAACGGCAGCATCTGGGCCACGACCGGCGCCGGCGCGGTCAGCGCCGCGACCTCGTCCGGCGAAATCCCGGTCATCAGCGTGATGACCTGCTGATCGGGGCGAAAGATCAGTTCGCGCAGGATCCGGGGCGCATCCCCGGCCAAAAGCGCGACGAACACCGCATCGCTTTGATCCAGCACCGTCTGATTGTCGGCAACCGAGACATTGGCGAAATCGCGCGCCAGCGCTGCGGCATTGGCGGCGCTGCGGCGCGAAACGGTGATCTGATGCCCGTCCCCCGCGATCCCGCGCATGGCTGCGGTGGCGATGGTTCCGGTGCCGATGACGCCCAACCTCATATCCCGTCCTCCATATCCGGTCCTCGGTGCGGATCGCCGCTTCAGATATCCTTGACCAATCGCAGCGCGTCGTAAATGGCCGCGTGGGTGTTGCGGGCGCTGACCGCGTCGCCGATGCGAAACAGCTGGAAACGCCCGTCGGGATTGCGCGTGGTCCGCTGTGGCAGGCCGGCGATCAGCGCGTCGTAATCCACCGCCCCCCCGTTCGACGACAGCGGCTTCAGATCGAAATACAGATCCGCCATCGGCATGGTGCCGTAATTCACCACCACCTGATCGTAATGTCCTTCGGTGACCAGCTTGCTGTAATCGGTGCCGATCCGGGCCGAAAGCCGGTTGCCGTCGCGCGTCACGCCCAACAGCCGGCGGGTGACGGTAAAGGTCACGTCCTTGTCTTGCAGCGCACGCATATAGGGCACCAGATTCATCGCCATGATTTCCGGGGCAAAGGTCCGGTCGGGGGTCATCACCTCGACCTTCGCGCCGGCATCGGCGGCGATTTCGGCCGCCATCAGCGCCGGGTGATCGCCGCTTTCGTCATAGATCAACACATGGCGCGCCGGCTTGACATCGCCCGCGATGATGTCCCAGGCCGAAACGGTCAGATCCTGATCCGCATCGCTTTCAAACAGCGTGGTATTGGGCAGCCCGCCGGTCGCCACGATCACCACATCGGGATCCAGCGCGGTCACATCGCCCGCCTCGGCCCAGGTATTGAAGCGGAAATCGACATCGCGCGCGGCGCATTGGCTCATCCGCCAGTCGATGATGCCGATCATCTCGCGCCGGCGCGGGCTTTGCGCGGTCAGCCGCACCTGACCGCCGGGTTCGGGCTGGGCCTCGAACACGGTGACGGCATGGCCGCGTTCGGCGGCGACGCGCGCGGCCTCAAGCCCGGCCGGGCCGGCGCCCACCACCACCACGCGCTTGCGCAGCGCCGCCGGGGCGATGCTGTGCGGCATCGACAATTCGCGCCCGGTGGCGGCGTTGTGGATGCAAAGCGCCTCACCCCCGGCATAGATCCGGTCCAGACAATAGGTGGCGCCGACACAGGGGCGGATGTCGTCTTCGCGCCCCTCGACCAGCTTTTGCACGATATGGGGGTCGGCCATATGGGCGCGGGTCATGCCCACCATGTCCAGAAGCCCCGCCGCCACCGCATGGCGCGCGGTCGCCACATCGGGGATGCGCGCAGCGTGAAAGACCGGCATCCCCGTCGCCGCCCGGACCGCGCCCGCGAAATCCAGATGCGGCGCGCTGCGCATGCCCTGCACCGGGATCATGTCGGTCATCGCCGGATCGGTATGGATGCGGCCCCGCACCACGTTCAGGAAATCGACCATGCCGCAAGCCGCAAGCCGGCGCGAGATCTCGATCCCCTCTTCGGCGGTGATGCCGCCGGCCTCGGCCTCGTCGGCGGTATAGCGCAGCCCGACGATGAAATCCCCGCCCACGCGTTTGCGGATCCCGGTCAGCACATCCATCAAAAGCTGCATCCGGCTGTCCAGCGTCCGGCCGCCATGGGGACCGTCCAGATCATTGGTCAGCGGCGACCAGAACTGGTCCAGCAGATGGCCATAGACCTGCAATTCGATGCCATCCATGCCGCCGGCCTGCATGCGCTCGGTCGCATCGGCGAAATCGCTGACGATGCGCTCGATATCCCAATCCTCGGCCAGTTTGGGAAAGGCGCGATGCGCCGGTTCGCGATGGCGCGAGGATGACAGCGACGGCAGCCAGTCGCCCTTGGCCCAGCTGGTCCGGCGGCCCAGATGGGTCAGCTGGATCATCACCGCACAGCCATGGTCATGACAGGCATCCGTCAGCTGGCGGATCCACGGCACCACCTCATCCTTATAGGCAAGGATGTTGTTAAAGACCGGCGGGCTGTCGCGCGACACCGCCGCCGAACCCGCCGTCATCGCCAAGGCCACCCCGGCGCGGGCGCGTTCGGCGTGATAGGCGGCATAGCGCGCCTTGGGCATGCCGTCCTCGGGATATGCGGGTTCGTGGCTGGTGGTCATGATCCGGTTGCGCAGCGTCAGATGCTTTAGCTGATAGGGCTGCAAAAGGGGGTCTTTGGACATGGCGCGCGGCCTCTCTGGCGATCTGGCTGGGATCAGCTTGCGGGAAAATGTTCATCAATGTCAAGTTTAGGTTCACCAGCGACGATTCCATTGCCCAAGGCCGCGATTGCGCCTAGGCTGCGGCGATGACCATGACCGGCACGGATGACATCAACGGCAAGGACAGCGGCTGGCGCGGATCGCGCGAGCTGTGGCTTGCGGCGGCACGCGATGCTTTTGTCGAATCGGGGCTGGACGCGGTAAAGATCCAGCCGCTGGCCAGCCGGCTGAACCTGTCGCGCACCAGCTTTTACTGGTTCTTCAAGGATCGCGCCGCGCTGCTCGCGGCATTGCTGGACGACTGGGAACGGACCAATACCGACAGCCTGATCGCCGCGACGGGCGCCTATGCCGAAACCATCACCGAGGCGGCGCTGAACCTGATCGGGATCTTTCTGGATAGCGGGCCGTTTCAGCCGGGCCTCGATCTGGCGGTGCGCGGCTGGGCGCATCGCACGGGCGCGGTGGCGGCGCGGGTGAACGCCGCCGACGCAGCGCGGCTGGGGGCGATTCGCGACATGTTCGCGCAGTTCGGCTTTGATCCGGCCCAGGCCGATGTGCGGGCGCGCACCGTCTATCTGGTCCAGATCGGCTATATCTCAATGCAGGTGCGCGAGGACATGGCGACGCGGATGGAACGGATTCCGCAATATGTTCATACCTTTACCGGGCTTTACCCAAGCGCGGCCGAATTGCGGCGCTTTCACGCGCGGCACGGCCATACCGCCCCAACCACGGCCAGTGGCTGACATATCGCGAATCCCGCGCGGCGAACGACAAACGGTTTCGGTTGGTTTTTCCCGGGCCATATCTTACACAGCGCGGCATGAACGACGTCACACGCCCTGTTTCCACCAAATTCGCTGGTGCAATCGCCCCCGATCTGACCGCCTGGGCATTGACGGCGCATGATCTGCGACGCCGTTACGGCGCGACGACGGCGCTGGACGGGGTGTCGCTGACGCTGGGACAGGGCGAAATCATCTGTCTTTTGGGGGCTTCGGGCTGCGGCAAATCGACGCTGCTGCGGCTGATCGCGGGGGTCGAGCATCCCGATGGCGGCACGATCACGCTGGCGGGGCGCGAACTGGTCGGGCCGGGCCGCTTTGTCGAACCCGAGACCCGCAATATCGGCTTCATGTTTCAGGAATATGCCCTGTTTCCGCATCTGAACGTGGGGGCGAATGTCGCCTTTGGGCTGGCTGGCCAGCCCCGCGCACAGGTACAGGCCCGCGTGGCCGAGGTGCTGGCCGTGGCCGGCGTCAGCCATCTGGCCGACCGCTTTCCGCATATGCTTTCGGGGGGCGAACAACAGCGGGTGGCTTTGGCCCGGGCTTTGGCGCCGCGCCCCTCGATCCTGTTGATGGACGAGCCGTTTTCCAATCTGGATCAGGGCCTGCGCGAAACCGTGCGCGGCGAAACCCTGCGCCTGCTGCGCGGGCTGGGAATCACCGCGATCATCGTCACCCACGACCCGCAAGAGGCGCTGGCCACGGGCGACCGGGTGGTGTTGATGCGCCACGGTCAGGTCGAGGCCGAGGGCAGGCCCCGCGCGCTGTATCACGCTCCGCCCACGCTTTATGCGGCGCGGTTTCTGGGGCCGGGCAACAGCCTGCCCGGCAGGGTCGCCGCCGGGCATCTGGACACCGCTCTGGGCCGTTTCCCCGCGCCGGGCCTTGCCGATGGCCAGCCCGCGGTGGCGTTCTTTCGACCCCAGGCGCTGAGCCTGACCGCCCCGGCCGAGGGCGCGGCGGCCCGCATCCTCGCCCGCGATTTTCAGGGCGAATTGGAACGGATCGACATGGCGCTTGTCGAAGGCGGGCAGCATTTGCAAATCCAGCTGCCGGCAAGCCCCTTTGCGGGCGATGACCGCCGCGATGGCGACACCGTCGGCCTGCGCCTCGATCCGGGGGCGGTGCGGGTTCTGGCCGCCGAAGCCGCCGATCTGAAGTCCGGCGCGGCCCAGACGAAGGTCAAATAATACTTGACTGATTTTCTCATGCATGACCATGATCCCCCCGGTCCGGCGATGCGGAACCGGACGTCAAACACCGATCAAGATCAGGAATATGCCATGACCATCCACCACATCCTGCGCAGCGCCCTTTTTGGCAGCACCGCGTTGCTTGCCGGAGCCAGCGGCGTTCTGGCCGCCGAAGTGAACATCTATACCTCGCGTGAGCCGGCGCTGGTGCAACCGCTTCTGGATGCCTTTACCGCCGAAACCGGGGTCAAGGTGAACACCGTTTTCCTTAAGGACGGTCTGGCCGAACGCGTCGCGGCCGAGGGCGCAAGCTCGCCCGCCGATATCCTGATGGCGGTGGATGTGGGCAATATGGCCGACCTCGTCGACAAGGATCTGACCCAGCCGATCGAATCCAAGGCGGTGCTGGACGCGGTGCCCGCGACGCTGCGCGATCCGGGCAATCAGTGGGTGGCGCTGTCGATGCGGGCCCGCGTCGTCTATGCGGCCAAGGATCTGGATCTGGACGCGATCACCTATGAGGATCTGGCCGACCCGAAATGGAAGGGCAAGCTATGCATCCGTTCCGGCCAGCACCCCTATAATACCGGGCTTTTCGCCGCCTATCTGGCGCATCACGGCGTCGATGCCACCGAAACCTGGCTGACCGGGCTCAAGGCCAATCTGGCGCGCAAGCCGGGCGGCGGCGACCGCGACGGCGCCAAGGACATTCTGGGCGGCATCTGCGACATCGCGGTGGCCAATTCCTATTATGTCGGCCTGATGCGCAGCAATGAAAAGGAACCCGAGCAAAAAGCCTGGGGCGAGGCGATCAAGGTCCTGCTGCCGACCTTTGAAGGCGGCGGCACGCATGTGAACATCTCGGGCGCGGCGCTGGCCAAGAATGCCCCGAACAAGGCCGAGGCGGTGCAGCTTCTGGAATATCTGCTGTCGGAGCCGGCGCAGAAAATCTATGCTCAGGCGAATTTCGAATATCCGGTCACGGCGGGGGCGGAACTGTCGCCGGTCGTTGCCTCGTTCGGGCCGCTGAACATCGACACGCTGCCGCTGACCGATGTGGTCAAGAACCGCAAGGAAGCCAGCGCGCTGGCCGAGAAAGTCGGCTTCGACAACTGATAAGACACGCTTAGCAAGAGGCCGGGTGCGGGCTAACCCACCCGGTTCCGCCATGGCACTGACCGACCTGCCTCTGGAAGATCTGGACGTCCCCGCCCGCCCCGCCGCGCGCGGGGGCGGTCGCGGTTGGGCCTGGGCTGCCTTTGGCGTCGGCGCGCTGGTGCTGGTGCCGGTGCTGGCGCTGGCATGGCAGGCCGCGCAGGGTTCGGCCGGGCTTTGGGGGCATCTCTGGGCCTATGTGCTGCTGCCGTCGCTGGGACAGACGGCGGTTCTGCTGATCGGGGTCGGCGCCATGGTCACGGTGCTGGGCACCGCAATGGCATGGCTGGTCGCGGCGCATGATTTCCCGGGCCGCCGGATGCTGGAATGGGCGCTGCTGCTGCCGCTGGCGGTGCCGACCTATATCATCGCCTATGTCTATCTGGACCTGTTGCACCCTCTGGGTCCGGTCCAGGGCGCGATGCGGGCGGTCCTTGGCATCGACAGCCCACGCGATTTCCACCTGCCCGACATCCGTTCGATGACCGGGGCGGTGATCCTGTTGGGGTTGGTGCTTTACCCCTATGTCTATCTGCCGGTGCGGGCGATGTTCGTGATGCAGGCCGCGAACCTGCTTGAGGCCGGGCATATGCTGGGCTGTTCGCGCCGGGCGCTGTTCGCGCGGCTTGCGCTGCCTCTGGCGCGGCCGGCCATTGCCGTGGGCGCCAGCCTCGCGCTGATGGAGACGCTGAACGATATCGGCGCATCGGAATTTCTGGGCGTCCGCACGCTGACCGTGTCGGTCTATACCACCTGGGTCACGCGCTCGGATCTGCCGGGTGCGGCGCAGATCGCGCTGGTGATGCTGGTCGTGGTCGCGGGTCTTGTCGCGCTGGAACGCATCGCGCGGCGGCGGCGGCGCTTTGCCGGCTCGGCCCGGCGCTGGCGGCCGGTGGCGCCGGTGCGGCTGAGCGGCGCGCGGGGCTGGGCCGCGCTGGTCATCGGGTTGATCCCGGTCACGCTGGGCTTTGCGGCGCCGGCGCTGTGGCTGGGCATCAAGGCGTTCGAGCGCATCCACAATGCCGGCATTTCCGCCCAGCTTCTGATCGAGGCGCGCAATACGCTGTTGATTTCGGCGGTGGCGACGGTGGTGGTGCTGATCGGCGGGCTGATCGTGGCCTTTGCGGCGCGGCTGTTTCCGGGGCTGGCCATGGCCGGGACCAGCCGGCTGGCCAGTCTGGGCTATGCGATGCCGGGCACGGTGGTCGCGCTTGGCGTGCTGGTGCCGGTCGCGGGGCTGGACCGGATCATCGACGCGGGCGCGCAAAGCCTGTTGGGACAGGCCACCGGGCTTTTGCTGATCGGATCGGGCGCGGCGCTGGTCTATGCCTATTTCGTGCGCTTTCTGGCGATCTCGATCGGCTCGATCGAGGCGGGCTTCACGCAGATCCCGCGCGCGCTGGACCATGCCGCGCGCAGTCTGGGCCATGGCGCCAGCAGCAGTTTCCGGCGGGTCCACCTGCCGCTGACGCGGCCGGCACTGGCGGCGGCGGCGCTGTTGGTCTTTGTCGACACGATGAAGGAACTCTCGGCGACGCTGTTGTTGCGGCCGCTGAATTTCGAAACCCTCGCCACCCATCTTTACGGCGAGGCCGCGCGCGGCACCTATGAAGAGGGCGCGATCGCGGCGCTGGCCATCGTCGCGGCGGGGATCGTGCCGGTGATCCTGTTGGCGCGGCTGGGCCATCGCGGTGGCCACGGCACCAACTGAGCGGCCATCGCCCGGCCATGAAAAAGCCGGGCGGAAATGAACCGCCCGGCCGCAATCGTCACCACAATCCGTCAGCCGATCAGCGCCGTCGACAGCCATGCGAACCGGCTGAGCAGGATCAGCACCAACCCCACCGCGATCAGGAACGGCCAGAGCGCGCGCAGGATGCCCCCCGGGGAAACCCCGCTCATCGTGCTTGCGATGTAAAGACCCACCCCCACCGGCGGCGTCAGCAGACCCAGCACCAGATTCAGGCTCATCACCACCCCGAACTGATAGGGGCTGATGTCGTAATTGGTCATCGCGATGGGCAGCAGGATCGGCGTGATCAGGATGATCGCGGCAATGCCGTCGATCAGCATGCCGACCACCAAAAGGATGACGTTGACGATCAGCAGGAACAGGAACGGATCGCTGGTGACCGAGGTGATCAGCGCCGCCAGTTTTTGCGGCAGGGCCTCATAGATGATCACCCAGCCAAAGACATTGGCCGCCGCGATCATGAACACGATCATCGAGGCGTTGACCGCCGTACGCTTGAAGATGCCAAACAGCGCCCCGGGCTTGAACTCGCCATAGACCAGCCAGCCGATGACAAAGGCGATCAGCGACGCCACGGCGGCGGATTCGGTCGGCGTGGCGATGCCGAACAGCACGCCCCCGATGATCGCGATGGGGATCAGCATCGCCGGCAGGCATTGCAGCAGCGCCGAAACCGCCTCGGGCGAGTTGTACCAGCGCCCCTTGGGAAAGCCCTTGCGGAAACCGACCAGCGCGATCACCCCCGCGAAAGCCACCGACAACAGCAATCCCGGCAAAATCCCGGCCAGAAACATGTCCCCGATGGGGATCTGGGCCAGAACGCCATAGATCACGAACATCATCGAGGGCGGAATGACCGGGGCCAGCAACCCGCCGGCGGCGGTGGTCGCGGCGGCAAAGCCCTTGTCATAGCCTTCCTTTTCCATCTCGGGGACCATGGCGCGCGACATCACCGCGATCTGTGCCGTGGCCGAACCGATGATGGCGGCCATGAACATATTGGCCAAAAGGTTGATATAGGCCAGCCCGCCGCGAAAGCCGCCGACGAACACGCGCGCGGCATTGATCAGCCGCCGGGTCATGCCGCCTTCGTTCATCAATTCCCCGGTCAGCATGAACAGCGGAATCGCCAGAAGGCCGTAATTCTCGATCCCCGAGAACATCTTCTGGGCAAAGCTCGCGTAAAGGACGGTATTGCCGCTTTCCCAGATATACCAGACCGAGGTCAGCGCCAGAACGATGGCGACCGGCACCGCGATCAATAATTGAAAGATAAAGATCAGCGGCGTCATTCGGCGGCCTCTTGCGGCAGGGGGGAACGGCCAAGCATGTTTGCCAGCGCGTGCAGCGTGGCGCCCAGGGCAAAGACCGGCATCGCCAGCCAGACCCAGGCCTTTTTGACGCCCAGCGTCGCGGTCGGCTCGGCATAGATGAAGTTGAAGGTGGCGCCCTGAAACGCCTCGACGTCGAAGCCATTGCCGATCAGCGCGGCGGGCGCGAACCACAGCCAGCAAAACCACAGCATGGCCAGCGCGAAACCCAGAACGATCGCATCGACAAGCCTCGCGATCACATGCTGGACCGCCGCAGGCAGACGGTCGGTCATGATGGTGATCGCCACCGTATGCCCGTAATGCAGCGCGGCCGACGCCCCGAGGAACGTCATCCACACCATCGCATAGATGGCCAGTTCGTCGACCCAGAACAGCGCGGCGCCGATATTGCGCGTCACCACGTTCAGCAGGATCAGCAAGGTCACCCCGGCCGCAAGCAGCGCCGCCAGCGTGATTTCGATCCGTGCCCAGAAAGCGGAAATTCGTCCCAGCATCACTCCTCCCATGCAGACGGGGCACGGGCATAGCCACGCGCCCCGAAGATCACTGTCCCGTCGTTATTGTGCGGTGTCCTGGGCCGCCTTGCGCAGCGCCTCCAGCGTGGCCGGGGCCTTGGCTTCCCAGATCGTGTTCCATTTCGCCACGGCATCCGCAAAGAACGAGGCATCGACCACCTTATAGGTCTTGGCCACGCCGCGGATTTCGTCCAGCCAGGGCTGTTCCTTGGCGACATAGCTGTCGATGGTGCCATCGACATGGCGCGCCATCATCTCGCCGATCATGGCGCGATCCTCTTCCGATAGGCCGGCCCAGACCTTGGCCGAAACCAGACCGACCATCGGGAACATCATGTGGTCGGATTGCAGGACCGTATCGGCGTTTTCATAGTATTTCAGCACCCAGATCAGCTCGGCATCCATGTCGATGGCATCGACCTGGCCATTGGCCAGCGCGTCATAGACATCGGGCAGCGGCATGGGCGTCGGCGCGGCGCCAAGGGCATTGTAGAAATCCAGGTTCGGGGTAAAGGGCGTGATGCGGATCTTTTTCCCGGCCAGATCGGCGGCGCTGTCGATCTTGCCCCGGGCCACGATCTGGCGCAGGCCGGCCATGCCATAGCCCGTCCCGACGACGCCGGCCTTGGCCGGCAGCTGGTCCAGCAGCCCCTTGGCGGTGTCGGTGCGCAGGATGCGCCCGGCATGGGAAATGTCCGAGGCCAGGAACGGCGCATAGAACGCGCCCAGATCCGGCGCCCGGTTCGACACCTCGGCCACGGTCATGAAGGCCATGTCCAGCGCGCCGGTCTGCAATTGTTGCAGCATCTCGGCCTCGTTGCCCAGCTGCTGGGCGGGGAAAACCGTGACACTGTGCGCGCCGCCGCTTTTTTCCTTGAGCTCGGCGCCAAAGGCTTCGGCGGCCTTGGTCCAGATATGCGGCGGCGGCGTGATCAGGCCCAGCCGGAAATCCTTGGCCATGGCGGCCGGCGCCGCGAAAGCCGTGGCCAGCGCGACGGCGCCGACAAGCTTGGTGATACTGAACGTCATGGATACCTCCCTGTTGGTGTTTTTATGCCGTTTTCAAAGCTGGACCCAGTCCGCCGGCGGCTTGCCGCGGCCGGGATGCATGGTGCCGCAATGGGGGCAGGTGCGCGCCTCGGGGCTGTTGTGGAACGCCTCATAGATCTTGGGCAGTTCGGTCACGATGCCCTCGGGGCTTTCCAGCGTGACCTCGGCCCGGTGCACCAGCCCTTCGCAGTTGAAGCAGTACCATTCGAATCCCTCGGACATGCCGGGCTGGCGCGGTGCCTCGACCACGATGCCGATCGAGCCCTCTTGCGGGCGCTGGGGCGCGTGACGGACATGCGCCGGCATCAGGAAAACCTCGCCCTCGCGGATCGGTACGTCATAGATTTTCCCGCCATCGGCGATTTTCAGCATCATGTCGCCCTTGAGCTGGAAAAACCACTCTTCGACCGGGTCATCGTGGAAATCGACGCGGGTATTGGGGCCGCCGACGACCATCACGATCATGTCGCCTTCCTTGTGCAGCAACTGGTTGCCGACCGGCGGACGCAACAGATCGGCATGTTCCGCAACCCATTTCTGAAAGTTGAACGGCTTCAATGTCGGATGATTGGACATGAATTCCTCCCGTGGATTTACTGGTCCCTTGGCGGGCATGCGGACGCGCCCTTATCGTGCAAGCCTAGGCGCAGGTGGTGAAAACAAATATTTGTTTCTGGGAAAATAGGTATCAATTCTATTGATATCTGCGTGGCTACAGCACCAGCACCGCCGTGCCCGCCACCGCCAGCAGGGCGGCGATCAAAAGCCGTCCCCCCGCGACCCTTTCCGAACGCAGGAAAACCATGACCAGCAGGGCCGAGAAAAACACCTCGAGCGTGCCCAGCACCGCCACCACCGCGACCGATGCCGATTTCAGCGCAAAGAATTGCAGCACCTGACCGATGCTCAGCATCACTGCCGTGAACCAATGCCAAAGGCCGCGATCCGCGATCAGCCTGCGCAGGCGCCGCACGGGCCTGCGCCCGAATGCGGCGGCGGCCACGACCCAGGCCCCGCCCGCCACCGCCCCGACAAGGGCGCCGAATGCGGCATCGGGAAGCGTCTCAAGCCCCAGCCGGCGCAGCGCATAGGCCAGCGCGTAAAACAGCGCCGAGCCGGCCCCAAGGATCAGCCCGGCCGCCGGCACATCGGCGCGCCCCCCCGACCGGCGCAGATAAAAGGCGACCCCGGCAAGGATCAGCACCCCGCCCAGAAGCGTCTGCGCGTCCGGCAGTTCACCCAACAGAAAAAAGGCGCAGGGCAGCGCAAAAACCGGCGTCAGGCGGCGCAGCAGGCTGGCCCGGACCGCGCCGATGCTTTCGGTCGCCCGATACATCAGCGCACGCCCCAGCGCGATCGAGGCCACACCCGCCAGCACAAAGGCCAGCAGCGGCCGCATATTCGCCGCCGTCATCGCCGCGCCCAGCGACACCTGTCCCCAGCCCAGCCACAGCGCAAGGGAAAGCGCCGCCGTCACCAGAACCGACAGGAATACCCCGTTGTCGCCCCGCGCGGCGGCCTTGCCCCGGACGATGGAAAGGCCGGCCGCGCCATAGGCAAGCGCCGCTAGCAGCGCCAGCGTCTCGCCCGTCATCGCGCGCCCCTGCCCGCGATCAGAGCTTCAGGCCGCTGGCCTCGAACGCCGCCTTTGTCGCGTCCTTTTCGGCCTGCGTCAGTTCCAGCATCGGATGGCGCACGCGCCCGCCGACCTGTCCCAGAAGCTCTTGCCAATATTTGCCATGTGCGGTGGGCTTGCCCCCGGGCTTGGTCGAGCGGATGGCATCGCGCACGCGGTTCAGGCTGTCGCGCACCCGGCGCGCCTGATCGAATTTCCCGGCAAACGCCAGTTCGGTATATTCGTCCATCCGCCGGTCATTCGTGGTCTGCAACAGATAGGGCGGGGACGAACACAGATAAAGCTGCCACCCCAGTTCCTCGATATTGTCCAGCCATTCCTCTTCGGACGAGGTCGAGACCAGGATCTTGTCGCCGACCATGCGGCTCAGCCGGGCATACATCTCGCGCGGGACGGAATATTTGATCGCCATGATATTGGGCAGCTCGGCGATGCGCGCACAGGTTTCCGGCGCCATCAGATAGCCGCTGTCGGGATGGCTCCACATCGCGATGCCGATATCCAGCCGGTCACAGAGATACTTGTAGTAATTGTAAAGCACCTCGTCCCGGTCGTGGACAAAGCTCAGCATGGGCGCATGCACGACCACATAATCCGCGCCGCAATCCTGTGCGTGGCGGCCCAGTTCCAGCACGGTGTCGACGTTCTGGTCGGAAATCGACATGATCGTGCCGGCCTTGTCGCCGCATTCGTCGGCGGCGACGGTCATGTTGCGCTTGCGCTCGTCAAGCGACATCGACCAGAATTCGCCCTGTTTGCCGGCGACGAACAGGCCCTTGATGCCCAGATCGTCGATCCAGTGGCGGATATTGCGGCGCAACCCCGCCTCATTCATTTGCAGTTTGTCGTCGAACGGGTTCAGGGCTGCGGCCCAGATGCCGCGCATGGTCTCGCGTGCGTAACCTTTGGCTTCGTGCTTGGCGTATTTCATTGGCGCTGCTCCACGGTGTCGCTTGCCGGCATCAAGGCGCGGCGGGATGCGAAACGCCACTTCAATGCGCGGAACTGGGTATCCAAAATTTCGATAACAAAGGCTCTGAACTTTCCGATATGCAGAAGCAAACCGGAGGATGCGATGAAGATCGGGATCATTGGTCAGGGCGCGATCGCGCAATATGTGCAGCAGCAGCTGGCAAGGCGGGGCGTGGTCCCGCAGGTGGTTCTTGCCCGCTCTGCGGCGGCGCGCGACGGCGATGGCATCGCGCATGTGACGGACGCGGCCGACCTGCCCGGGGATCTGGATCTGATGGTGGATTGCGCGGGTCATGCCGCGCTGGCCCAGCATGGTCCGGCGATTCTGGAACGCGGGCTCGATCTGGTGACGGTGTCGCTTGGCGCGCTGGCCGATCAGGACCTGCATGAGCGGCTTTTGAGTGCCGCGCATCGCGGGCATGCGCGGCTGCATCTGGCCAGCGGCGCCATTGGCGGGCTGGATTGCCTGCGTGCGGCCCGTGTCGGCGGCCTAGCCGAGGTCACCTATATCGGGCGCAAGCCGCCGGCCGGCTGGAAGGGTTCGCCCGCCGAGGCCGAGCTGGATCTGGACCAGCTGTCCCGCCCGGCTATCCATTTCGAGGGCACGGCGCGCAAGGTCGCGATCGCCTATCCAAAGAACGCCAATGTCGCCGCCGCCGTCGCGCTGGCCGGGACCGGCTTTGACGCCACCCGTGTCCGTCTGATCGCGGATCCCGCGATCAACACCAATATCCACGAAATCCATGCCACCGGCGCCTTTGGCAGCTTTACCTTTCGCGTCGATGGACAGGCTTTGCCCGACAATCCACGCAGCTCGGCCCTTGCCGCGATGAGCGTCGTCGCCGCCATCGAACAACAGGACGCCGCGATCACCATCTAGCAAAGGAAGCGCATGGCCACCCGTCACACCCGCATCGTCGAACGCGCCCTGACCCGGCTGAAGCTGCGCCAGCTTCGGCTTCTGGTGGCGGTTGGCCAGCATGGCAATATTCAAAGCGCCGCCCGCGATCTGGGCATTTCCCAGCCCGCCGCGACCAAGATGATCCAGGATCTCGAGCTGGATTTCGAGGTCAAGCTGTTCGATCGCACCAATCGCGGCGTGGTGCCGACGGTGTTCGGGGAATCGCTAATCCGGCACGGCAAGCTGATCTTTGCCCAGGTCTCGAACGCGGCGCAGGAACTGGACGACCTGAACGAAGGCAATAGCGGCCGCGTCATCGTCGGGACCCTGCTCGCGGCCTCGCCCGCGCTGTTGCCGGTCGCAGTCGAGCGGTTGCTGAAGGAACGCCCCAAGGTCGCGATCAAGATCGTCGAGGGCACGAACGAGGTGCTGATGCCCGCCCTGCTTTCGGGCGAAATCGACATGGTCGTCGGCCGCCTGCCCAGCCATCGCCACCGCACCCGGATCACCCAGGAAAAGTTCTTCGACGAACGCGTCGTGGCCGTGGTCGGGCCCGATCATCCTCTGGCGGGTCAGCGCGGGATCGGCTTTGACCAGCTGATCGCCTATGGCTGGATCCTGCCGCCGGCAGAAACCACGCTGCGCCGTCAGACCGATCAGTATTTCATCCGGCAGGATCAATATGTGCCGATGCTGGCCATTGAATCGGTGTCCTATCTGGCCAATCGCGCGCTGTTGCGCAGCCATGATTTCGTCGGGCTGATGCCGGCGCAGGTCGCGGCGCTGGATATCGAACGCGGTCTTTTGGCACAGCTGGACTGGACCGTACCCTTTGGCGCCAGTCCGGTGGGCGTATCCTATCGCGGCGACGAAAGCCTGTCGCCCGCCGGCGCCGCCCTGCTGCACCAGCTGCGCCGGGCCGGCCGGCAGGTGGAAGGAACCGATGCCGACGTCTGATATCCCGAAAACCGATATCTGTATTTTTTCAATTAACTTGAGATTGGGTCCCCCGGAATGGGACCTTGCCGCGACAAGACGACTTGCGAGGGCATGATGAGCTACTATCCCGATCTGCATCTCTATATCGACGGGCAATGGCGCAAGACGCCCGACAGCATCGCCGTGCTGAACCCGGCCACCGAGGCCGAGATCGCGCGCCTGCCCCATGCCCGTCAGTCCGATCTGGACGACGCGCTGGCCGCCGCCGAAAAGGGCTTCCGCATCTGGAGCCGGACCGCGCCGCGCGATCGCGCCCATATCATCATGAAGGCCGCCGCCCTGATGCGCGAACGTCAGGAAGAGATCGCCCTGTCGATCACGGCCGAACATGGCAAACCCCTGCCCCAGGCCCGGCTTGAGGTGATCCGGGGCTGCGAGTTTCTGGAATGGGACGCGGGCGAGGCGGTGCGCACCTATGGCCGGGTCATCCCCTCGGCCCCCGGCATCCGCTATGTCGTCCATCATCAGCCGATCGGGGTGGTGCTGGGCCTTGCGCCGTGGAATTTCCCGATGAGCCAGCCCTGCCGCAAGGTTGCCGGCGCGCTTGCCGCGGGCTGTTCGATCATCCTCAAGGCGGCCGAGGAAACGCCCGCCGGCGCGCTGCATATCGCGCGGGCCTTTCATGACGCGGGGCTGCCGGCGGGGGTGCTGAACCTTGTCTTCGGCGCGCCGGCGATGATTTCGGACTATCTGATCCGGCAAGAGCCGGTGCGGCTGGTGGCCTTTACCGGCTCGACCACCATCGGGCGGCATCTGACCACGCTGGCCTCGGAAAACATGACCTCGGTCCTGATGGAGCTGGGCGGCCATGCCCCCGTCATCGTCTGCGAGGATACGGACCCCGAAAAGGCCGCGATCAGCAGCGCCATCCGCAAATATCGCAATGCCGGTCAGGTCTGTACCTCGCCGACGCGGTTCTTCGTGCATGAAAGCATCTATGAGCGGTTCCTGGACGCCTTTGTCAAACGCGCCGCCGCGACCGTGGTGGGCGACGGCATGACCCCCGGCGTCGAGATGGGTCCGCTTGCCAATGAACGGCGCGTCCCCGCCCTGCTCGACCTGATCGAGGACGCCCATGCCAAGGGCGCCGAGCTGCGCACCGGCGGGTCGCGGATCGGCAATCGCGGCTATTTCCTTGAGCCGACGGTGCTGGCGAATGTGCCCGCCCACGCCCGCATCATGCAGGAAGAGCCTTTTGGCCCGCTTGCGGTCATCAACCCGGTTGCATCGCTGGACGAGGCCATCGCACAGGCCAATTCGGTGCCCTATGGCCTGGCCGCATACGGCTTTACCAACCGCGCCGATTACATCGACCGCATGACCGACGAGATCGAGGCCGGCAACGTCTCATTCAACACGCTGGAAGCGTCGCTGCCCGAAACCCCGTTCGGAGGCGTCAAATCCAGCGGCTATGGCCGCGAAGGCGGCATCGAAGGGCTGAACAATTACATGATCATCAAGAATATTTCGCACAGCATGAAGATCGTCTGAGGCCCCGCCGGGCCGGCGAACGATGAGCATGTGATCCCGACCAGACGGGCCAGACGCCGCGACGCGCCTGGCCCGTTTCGGCTTTCGCGTTGCGTCGGGGCATGCGAGGCAATGACGCAGGAAATATAAGCACCATAATTTTGATGCGTTCGTTCCCGAGGCAGAACCAACCCGGTTCAATGAGGGAGGGTGTTGCCGCTTGCAACGGGACGGCATCGATATCTCCCAGAACTGCCGGACGTTTGACCTCGTTTAGAGTCAGGCGACCTTGGCAACACAGGTGCGCATAGGCGCCTGCCGTCCAGTTTGAAACGAGGGTGAATCGTCGGCCAGAAGCAATCTCTGCGGCCCAAGCATGTCTGGGGATCCGTGTCCGCCGCAAGATCGCAAATAACATCCGCGACCTCGCATTGTTCGACCTTGCCATCGACAGCAAGCCAAGGGGTTGTGATCTGGTGACTCTGAAAGTCGCCGACACCTATGCGACCGGTCGGTGAAAGGACGCGCTCCAATCATCCATAGCAAGACAAGGAAACCCGTCGGCTTTGAACTCACCAAGGCAGATCGGCGCGTGGCTCAAAGAAGCATTGTTTATCAGGTCAGAGTATTTGTGGCCCGGTTGTTTCCATGTACGGCCGCACATCTCGACCCGGCAATATGCCCGGCTCGTCCGAGAATGGGTTTTGTGATCGGGCTGGAACCGATATCCTATCGAACCTACGGTCCTGTCTGCTGCTGCCAGATGCAGTCACAGCCTGCCGGAGCTCAATGAAGCTATCGAGAGCAAAGGTCTTGCGCCCGCAATCATGAACCAGACCGGCGCGGACAGCCAGCAATTGCGTTTCGGCACGATATAGGCGCAACATAGGCGCAGTGTATAAATATATGCATGGTTACAGGTTTGGATATGAGCATCTCGAAAGATCATGATGGGGATGATCCATGGATGGTTGGGACGGGCAGCGCTGGGACTGTTCCTGCGGCGGAATCCAAACAACCCGCGCTACGTATCGAGACCATAGAAGGTGTAGAACCACTGGATATCCGGATGGGGGTGTTTCCAAAGAAGACGGTGCCGGATGTGCTGTATGATGCGCTGTTCGGTCAACCCGATCCATCATTAGCCGAGCTCAAGGCGGTAGGCGGCGACGCCTCAGCCGTGCCCCCCGTACGAACCTATGCTATTCTAGACGCGGCCAAGGTCATGAACCTTCCCGAGCTGCTGGAAAACAGCGGGCTAGAACATCGCTGCCTGTTCAAGGGCGACGCTTATGACCAGCTTAAGGATGTCGCCCCCTGGATCATACGGTTGGAAGAAGACAACCGTTTTACCCGGGACCTGTTCACCCGTTCGGACGCATACTGGCATCTCTGGGCCAAGGAGCCGGGTGTCTATGTCCGCTCACGCGCAGCACTTGATGACCTGTGGCGGCATTTGAGGAAGTTCACGCGTGTGCCGGACGATCAGGGTAAGATGCATTACCTTCGCTTCTGGAATCACCACGTCTTTCTGGCCTGTGTGATCGGAAACGATCCATCGAAACCGACCATTCCACCGATTTTGGGTAATGGTAACAATGTAACACTGCGGTCCGCTTTGGCACTGGATGCGGAAACCGGCATTGCTTGGATAATTTCGGGCAATGCGGACGATGCGCTCCAACCATCCCGTAAGCCGTTCAGGCTAAAGGATGAAGACACCCCACTCTTTCGCCGGGCATTGGTGCGACCGCTGGCAGTGAAGCTTGTACCGCAGCTGCGCAAAGAACATGGTCAGATTTGTGTTGGTCACAACTTGATCGACTTACAGCTTACTATTGAAAGGTCATTGATGCGACTGCACGAATATGGATTTCGTCGCCACGATATTCTAAAAGAACTGATCATCCAGGACATCTATTTAGGCTACCCTTTTGAGGATGAAGATATGACTGGAAATCTTCGGCGGATTTGCAAATCTGACGCCTTGCAAACGGATCGCTACGCTCAAATTTGTCGTCGATTACAGGACATGACTAAAGTAACGAATACGAGCTCGGAGATGTGATGAATACTACACCAAAGGGAACCCGCCCGGTTCCACGACCAATCGCTGAGATACCCGTACCCTCAGGGGTACCTGCTTCTCCCTATGAACTTCCGCCCGGGCGTCCACCTGAATTTGTCACCGCCGCCGACATCCCTGAACCACCCAAACTTCCTGATGAGCTTCCGCCTGCGCTGGAACAAAAATGCTGCCCGGAGGTGGCGACGTTTGAAATAGCTAAAACTAGATCTCTGTACTTTGCATTTGATCCAACAACAAATTTACCCGCAAATCCTGGCGCGGACGAATACTGGATTCCACCCACCAAGGCCAAATCATTACCTAGCTCAAAGATCACTCGTGACGGTGCGCGCTGGGTATCTGTTGGCGTAGGCCTTGAGACCGAAGTAGAGATAGCCTTTGACGGCCATAAAGGTGCTGGCTGTATCGTGAACTGTACCTATGAGGTTGTTCCTGCAAGTATCGCGGATGTGGTCACCACAGCAATTGCCGGCTCGGGCGTGTCGTTCAAGATTAAGGGCAAGGCCGTAGGAGAAGCGAGTCTAAAGGTAATCTGTCAGGGCAAGGAAATTGGCTGGTATCACATATGGTGCATCCAACCTGTCACAATCAATGTTGACGTTGCCAGCATCGTCACACCGAATTCCCGAGCCGCCGTATATTCAATATCTGACATGGAAGCATATATAAATGAAGTATATCGACAAACCCTTATTACCGTGTCTCTGAATGATGTCGGAGCGGTTACCGTTACACCCACACTATCTACTTATTCCAGTACAAACTTAGCGCATCTGAACCAGATGGATGCGCTTGCACGTGCTGCAAGCAGCAAGTTCTTGGCGGACTACCGTCTTTACTATTACGTTGATACTGCAGGACACAGCGGCGGCCTGGGTGTGGTTTCTGGTGGATTGGGGAATCCAGGCCCTGGATTTTCATTTTTTGACCATCATACAGATGGGTCATATAACACAATGGCGCATGAGTTCGGCCACTTGCTTAACCTCTCCCATCCCTTACATGACTATGATCAAGATGAGTTCCCTCTATTCCAATTAAATAAAATGTCTCCATCAGCAAACGTTCTGCCGGATGATCAGTGGAACCTCATGGGATATAACGGAACGCTTCCCCAGCGCGGGAGCAGTCGTAAGCCACTACGATATCTGCAGTGGAAAAAGTGCAACAGGAGTTAGTCATGCTAGAAGAGTATGTGAAGTTGATTGAACAGCTTTGCGCCCCGAACCTCGCAGCCGAAGTTCGGAGCATTGATATGACGCAGTCCGGCAGCCAATCGCTGGCACATAAGATATCCCAGGATATTCAGCGTTCTAACCGAACCGACTGCCTGTCGGCCTATGTCGGCTATTTGGCCTACAACGTCAGCAGCAGAACGGCGCCCGCTATGGCGTATGAGTTTTTGACCGCAGCGGCAATGGTTCCGCGGGATAACCGGGCCACATTGCAGAGCGATGTTGCGAAGGCCTTGACGAAGTTCAAGCCTTCGGCATCCAATCACAAGATGTATTTTAATGTCGCAGGGCTTTACAAACTGCAGCTTCCCGAAAGCTACAGCACTGAGTTTTCAGGTGCAGATTTTTGGGATCATTCACAACTGACGATGTCATACTACAAGTATCTGATCATGATTGGCAATCCAGAGGGATCAGTTGGATTCGATAGAATGCTAACGCAAAATAAGGATGACATATCTATCGTTTTTGGATTGGTTTCGGCGCTGTCGGATGTAGCTATCCTTATGCATCGCGAAGGGCGAAGCGTCATCGATGTGAGAAAGGTTCTGGAAAAATATCAAAATGATGACAGGAGAACCGTCGGGGTGAATGGGCCAGGTACTGGCGGTGCGCCCCAAGATATCGTTCGACCGGTACTAATGATAACCGGAAGGTGACATATTCTCGCCGTGTGAACCACCGAAAAGACCCGTGATGGGAAGTGCAGAATGCACTTCTGCCGAAACATCTCACATCCCGCAATAGCCCTTGCCGCTGGCGACTTAAATGGTCGTTTTCAGCACATCCCTGATCCTCCTGATTTATGATTCCCCTGCAAAACCAGATTGATTCATGAAGCTTAATGGCATATTTTTGAAGATTATCGCCTCTCGGCAGGCGGCCATATATTGAATGCAAATATCGATACACGGAAATCGGCGGTGGCGATGCGTACCGACGTATTGCTCCGAAGTCACTGATTGAAACCAAACGGCCAAAGGACAGAAAAACTCCGGCGGTATTCTTAGGTTGTGTTGACAAAAGGGATTCCGTTGTCAGACGTCCTGTGATTCAAGCTCATCTTTACTTGGGAGTTGGGCTTGGCGCGCAAACTGATATTCGACGATGAGTGGGCCTTCTTCGAGGGCTTCATTCGTGCCGTCCGACACCCGAATGGGCGGAAGCCTGCGGATCATCGTCTTGTTCTGAATGGTATTTTCTGGATTGCCAGAACCGGAGCGCCTTGGCGCGACCTGCCCGAAGAGTTCGGCAAGTGGTCATCGGTCTACCGCAAGTTCCGCCGCTGGACCCTGGCCGGGCTGTGGGAGGATATCCTAGACGCACTGAACCATGCAGGGATCGCGCCGGACAAGCTGCAGATGGTCGACAGCACCGTGATCCGTGCCCATCATCATGCGGCGGGTGCAAAAGGGGGACTCCGAAAGAGGCTCTTGGCCGTTCGAGAGGTGGGTTCTCGACCAAGATCCGCCTCCGGGTCAACGGTGCTGGCCTCCCGATGAGGACCGAGATCACGCCTGAGCAGGATTCCGACTACACCGGCTATGATATGGTGATGGCCGATAACCTGCCGCAGCCGGCAGTTCTGATCGCCGATAGGGGCTACGACTCTGATAAAATTCGGGAATACATCGAGCGCCGCAGCGCCCTGCCAATGATCCCAATGCGAAAAAACCGAAAGGTGCGCAAGGCTGTCGACATGACCATCTACACCCTGCGCAACATGGTCGAGCGCTGCTTCAACAAACTGAAAAACAGCCGCCGGCTGGCAACCCGCTACGACAAAACCGCCGAAAGCTTCATCGGCTTCGTAGACGTCGCCTGCATCAGGCTCTGGCTCCGACATTTTTCAACATAACCTAGGGCATCGCGAGGGACAAGATTCTGTGTCCGTGATATCTATGCGCAGCCGCCTAATTGCGGCCGCAACGAATCCAACCCATTAAGCAGGACAAAACACCTTCACAGATACCTTTACCCCCGACCTTGACGTAGCTCTGCTGAACCTCCACCTCCATGGTTGCGTGGATCTGGATGCCGCAAATCAGCTTTGTCAACTTGAACTGGCGGCCCCAACAACATTCACGCGGCGCGCCCCCGGTGTCGGGCTACTGTTATTCGAGGCGCTTGAACTGGAACTTTCTGGCTATCTTGAAATTGGCAGAATCGATCAAAGCCGGACGATCCGGCATCCTTTCGTGCAGGATGCCTTCTCTCAGCAGCTGCATGCCAGCCTTGGTGGTGAGCGACCTGATCGAAGCAGAATTGTTGGACAATCAGCCGGTCGACAGCGTCACATATCCTGCACTACTACCTATAAGTGTGCAAAAAAATGGTTTCAAAACACAAAAAACAGATCTTGTGACGTAGGAAGCCAGAGTGCCAAAAAAAGGAGTTTTCAGTTGACAAGGTAAGAGCATCTCGCGCAGGTCATACCTTTCATGAAAGTTGGACAGCCCGCCGCGCTCTTCAACTTGTATTTCCAAAGGATGACCTACACACAATCGCAATTGAGGGCATATCCTCTCATGATTCCGCTGAGCCTGGCGATGAGGCCGAAGATGTCGCCGACTTGGTTCTCTACTACGGAAACGACGATACTTTCGCTTCGTGTGAAACACTCAATACCGCACAGTTTAAGCACAAGGCCGACGGACAAGCTGTAACGTCGTCCTATTTGAAAAAGACCATTCAAAAATTTTCAGAAACCATCACCGGCTATGAAAAGAGTTCGCCTTCCGATGAAGTGGACAAAAAACTCTCTTTTTCATTCGTGCCGAATTGTGAATTTATCGATCAACTTTGGGAGGCCATCCGATATCTTCAGGGCGGAGAAAGGCCAACCTCTACTGCTGGGCTTAGCCAACTTAAAAATTTGGAAAACTGGTGCAAGGAGAAGTCCGTCAGCCCCGCACGCTTGTTTTCGCGGACCAGTTTTCAAGCGGCGACTGAAAACCTAGCAGCGCAAAATCTCAGGCTCAAACGGGCACTTTGCGACTGGTCGGCGGGTGCAGATGCCCAGTCAAGAATGAGGTTGTTTGAGTTAACCGAGCTCGCACGCGAGAAAGCTGGACTCCGCAGTCAAGAAAACAACTTGATCAAAAGGGAAGACGTCCTTGATGCACTGGGCTGTGACGTCGAAGATCTTTTTCCCGCCGAAACACGGTTTATCAATGTGGGAGAGGTGATTTATCGAGCACTGCAGGCAGAGGTTAGCGACCTACTCAACACATCGAACATACCCGTTTTACTACACGCCGTTGGCGGAGTTGGGAAAACTGTGTTCGTGCAAAGTATAGCTTTAGAGTGGGCGGAAAAGTACGAGGTTGTGGCATTCGACTGCTTTGGTGGCGGCGCATACCGATCTGAGGATCAGGGGCGGCACCTTCCGAAAATCGGCTTGCTACAGGTAGTGAACGAACTGGCTGCCCGTGGGTTACGTGACCCAATGCTCCCAAGTGACAATGATACAATTGGAATTGTCAACGCAACGCGAAAACGTCTGGAACAAGCAAGCAAGACCGTGGTCGAACAATCCCAAAAGCTGGGAGTGTTGGTGGTTCTCGATGCTGACAATGCTCAAATTGAGGCTGAATATCGCAATCAAGGTGCATTTCCTAAACTTCTCTTGACCTCATTGGCTCGCCGACCAACAGAAAATGTCAAATTGTTGCTGACGGCTCGCACTTATAGGATGTCAGAAGTCACCGGCCAAAGCGTCATCGCACAGTACGAACCCCCTCCGTTCGACAGCTCCGAGATCAAGGTTTTTGTTAAGAATAGGCGCGAGAGTGTTTCAATCGGTAAACTCCGGTGGGAGGTAGAGCCGCCGTCCAATATGGTCAAGGCGTTGGGTTGGCAGAACAGCCCCCGAACTCTGGGCAGGTGAGAGTAAGATGAAGAAGGTCAAATCCTATCTGGCCATAGCCGCAATGCTCGCTTTAGTCCGACATTCTCCAAGTGGCCTGCCGCTTGACTTCAAGATCGCCTGATTTTGCTCGCTGGGCAAGCGTTTTTCGCCCCGAGCGGTGTCTGTCGTCGC
>NZ_JBHRXJ010000021.1:0-50767 GCF_042648425.1 Paracoccus mangrovi
AGGACACGGCCCGCCTGGACGACGACGCGCGGCACGCGCGGCGCTTGGCCATTGACCGGCAGACGCAGGGATGCGTGGCGGACGAAACGAACAGAAAAGGTGTCGGGCCGGGGGTGAGCCGGGCTTGCCCGGTCGATCCCCTGGCCCGGCTTCAGATCATCCTGGACCGCGCACAAGCGCGGGCCTCACCCGGATTTTCTTCAGCTGTGCGGAAGATGTGCATGGGGCCGGTTGACCACAGGCTGACGCTCGATCCGTGATCGTCTCGCTTTCAGCCTGCAAGGGCTGCTGCGGAAATTCCTGGGGTCATTTCCTTGCCGCCTGGACAACCGGCCTGACGGGTCGCGATAAGTTATCCAGCCACAAAAGAGGCTGAAACAGTTATCGACATTGCCTGGATGCGCGACATTGCGTCAGCGGTCCCGCCCGAAGGGCCGAGATCGTCGGGGCAGGGCGGGCAGCACCGGCAGGTGTATGACTGGCTCGGAACGAGACGGGCAGACGCCAGCCGCAGGCGCCCGCATCGACCCGATCAGCTCGGGCGTCAGCCGGGGGCGCGGCCCGTAGGGTGACGCCCGATTAAGAGTGATTGCGGATCAGGGCATAGAGATGTTCAGCGGCATCGATGCCGTGTCTATCCCACAGATCAACGTGTTCGACGGGGATGCCCGTCGCCAGCTTGCGCTTCAGCATGGCATGACGTTCCTTATTGCGGCGATGAATCTGCCGCATTTCTGGGATTTTCAGCTTGGGATAGAGCTGGCAAAGCCCGGAATGGACGCAGAGTTCTTCTAGCCAGGCTTCGCCGGTATTGTCATCTTCAGGCAAGGTCTCATGCCGACCGAGGGCCTGAGCGGTGCAGTGCATGGCCTCATGAAAGATGGTGTCGGCAAGCTCGATATCGTTCGGATTGAGGCCGAGAATCAGATAGATGAGCGGCGGGTGCTTTTCAGAGAAGACGGCAATGCCGAGTCGACCGATGCTTTCAGACACTTTCTGATCGCGAAAATTGTCCACACGGATGGCATATCCGCTTTGGCCGATGGCTGCGACGGCGTTGCGGATCGCGGGAATCTGAAAATAGTCCGGATTAAAAGGAGTGCTTGCAGAAAGCATGTGTTCAATCCGTGCATCAAGGGCTGGGGCTGTCATGGCCATCCGACCTTTACTGCTTTTCGGGCAGGCATTTGACGATCAACCCGCGCGGATCTCCGATATCAGCGTGCAGGGCGGTAATACCAGCGGAGTAGGCCTCGCAGGCTTCAACGCTGGCGACCTCGACCGCTACTGTCTCGGGACTGATGTTTGTTGATGTGTTGGCGGTTGGCAGCAGCATGATGATGAGAAGGGCTTTCATGAAAATCTCCGTTTGAAGTTGGTTGTGCAGCTGAGAAAGGTCAGCACTAGGCTGGTGCCGGGAGACGAGGCATGTCGTCGTCTTCCGCCGACCAGTGCCAGGCGGGATAGACGCCATCCTTGGCGATCTCGACCAGCTCAGCCTCGGCTTCGGGCAGGATAGCCTCCGAAGGGCAGTAGAGCGCGGTGGGTGGCGAGGTGTCGAGCAGCACCGCATTGGCGATTGGCGCATCCACGCGCATGTTATAGCGCAGGCTCTTGGAAAAACGGCGATCGAGCATGGCGCCGATCAGGCGCAGTTCCCGATCATGGTCGAACGGAATCCATTGCTCTGTCACCGGCATGACGGCGATCTGGCGGATTTCGGCGTAATTGCCGCGCATACTGAAGGTCGCGATGATAATCGAATGTGCACCTTCAACGGCTTCCACGTCGCGGATCTTGTCGCCAGCGATCTTGTCGAACCGCTTGCACAGATCTTCATCCATGAAGAAGGCCATGTCGGGCAGATGCTTGAAGCGCATCCGCCGACCATATTGCGACGGCTCCATATCCTTCAGCTCGGCGACCAGGACGCCGAGTGGCATGGGCTTGCCCTTGACTGGCTGAAGGTGATGCAGGAAGCGCCGGCGCGCAGCGGCCAGTTCGTCTTTCTTGTCGACGGAGAACGGCGGAGGGACGAACAGGACCGACGACAGCGGCATGGATTTGGCGTTCGCGCGTTCGGCAGCGGCGATCAGTTCGCGATGAACGACGCGCCAGGATCGGCGGGCGAAGGCTGGCCTCCACATTGACAGTTCAGCAGCATCCCAAAGGAAATGCAGCAGGCCGAGAAGGCCGAGCTTGCTCGGGCTGGCCTCGGCCGTATCCGCCTCGCCGGCGCCCGCGCTCGGGACCGGTCCGCGACTGCCACGCACGGAAAGAGGAAAATCGAGCTTGATCGTGGTATCACCGCTGTCATCGGTGACGATGGCCTTGCCTTCGACCTGGCCGAGCCCGGACAGTTCCGGTGGCATGGCGAAGCTGTCGCAGGAAGGATCATGGACGTGTCCGGTGCCGGGCATCCTCTTCAGGTAATATTCGCCCTGAATTTTTGCGACATACATGAGAGGCGCGGAGGGCGAGCAAAGACAGACCGGGCGGGTCTTGTTCTGGTGGGCGGCTGCAAGAATTTGCTGCAAGTTGGCAGAGGCGGCGTCGAAAGTGTCGGGACCGAGCCGATAGCGGCTGTTGGCACCGGCAGAAGCAATTGAGGTCATGTCTACCTCTCATCAAAATGAACTGGTGTTGGTCGAGCGCCCCGTCCGCAGCGGTAAATTCGCATCGTGCGCCGCGCGCTGTCGATCATGTCAACCCTGGGCGTCTTTCGACGGAGCGAGAAATATGAACAAAACTCCGACTATGAAAAATATTGTTACAACCGGACCAGCAGCATACAAGATCAGCGATTGGATGATTGGCTTATCGACAGCGCCGCCGATCCCGTAAACGCCAGCGGCGACAAGACCACCGACCATCGCGATAACTAACCATAGTCCGCCATGGGGAGATAGCTTGAGAAACATCCAAGCTAGAAAACTCACGCCAACAAAGGCGATGAGGGAAATCGGGAACACCAATAGAAAGAAAAACTCCATTGCAGTCATGTCGGCCTCCTTGGGCGTCAGGTGGAAGATTGCCGATAGCGATATGCGGCGGCTTCGCCGTGCAGCTCGTCCGTCAGCACGTAGTCTGCAACCATCTGCCCGCCATCCCAGAGCGCCCAGACGTCACTGTTCACGCTGATGCGGGTGGCCTCAAGTCCGAAAAAATCGTGGTTGGTGTGGAGCATTTTACCCTCCGGCGATTGATGGAATGTGTCAGTGGTTCACGTCCTCGCCTGCAAAGTATCGCGGACGGCGAGCAAGTTCGGTGGCAATAAAATCCGCCGCAAAAAGCGGGAACCTCTTCTCAATTCTGCGCTGAAGGTTGAGCTTGCGCACCCGCGCCTTTGCCTTCGTGCTCCAACGCTTAACAGGGCGCTGCTCGATACACTCCCAGCCGATAGTCCAGCCTGTTCCTGGTGCGAAGTCGCTTCCTGGCCCGCTCATCTCCTGTATCTCTCTCGGAATTGGATACGGCTTGTCACACAAGATTGCCTTGACAATTCGAGGGCGCCCATCGGGCGGTGAGGTGAAGGGGTTTCCCCAAAACAGTCGGCAGCGCCAGTTCGCAGCCATTCGGTCCTCCTTTACCCTTGGCGTCAGTTGGAAAGGCTGACGATTACTGCGCCGATCACGATACCGGCACACACACTTAGTCCTACGCCGAGGGCAAGAATAGCGAGCCCCTTTGTCAGTCGCACCTCGGCCTTCAGTGCGGTGACCTCATCATTGATGTTCTTATCGGCCATGCTTTTCTCCGGCGTTTATGGAAGATCGGGCAGGATTGCCGATCCGCTTGCCTATCAACCTATCATTGCTGTATCATGGTGTCAATGATCCTACATTGACATTTAATGGAACAGCATGCAGTTTGGCTACATGACCACAAAATCGGCAGCCACGTCTATCAGGAAGCAGATCACCGCAATGCGCGCGGCAGGCTTCGACATGGACGATCCGCATGAGCGGGTTTTCAAGGATGACCGCGATTTCGCCATCACCGCCCTGACGCCCGGTGACGAGCTGGTCGTGGCCACCGCTGCCTGTCTGGGCACCGTCGCCAGCGACGTTCTGGGCGTTCTCCGTGCTGTGGCCGAACGTGGCGCGGTGATCCGTGTTTTGGATGATGATGTGCTGCTTTCCTTCACGCCGGAGACACAGGCCGCGCTTGATGTGGCCATGAAGGCCGACCACGAGAACCGCAAGGCGTCCATCGCCAAGATGCGCAAGGCCCGCGCTGAAAGCGGAAACCTGGGCGGCATTCCCCCTGTGGAATGGGGTCCGAAACAGGCTAAGATGCTCAAAGACATGCTGGCCGATGGCGTCAGCCGTCAGGATATGGCGAAGCGCCTGAAGGTCAGCGTTTCGACCCTGCAACGCAAGCTGCGCGAACTGCGCGCGGCTTCCAGATGAGGTGGAAGATATGAATATGAATCTGAGGGCACAAGCGCTAAATGCAGCAAACATCGCTGACAGGTTAACTTGGCAGACTCGCACAAAAATGGTGGACGGCGAGAAGGTCTTTGTCGTGCCTGCTGGCGAGGCAACTGCAATGAAAGAACAGTTGATCGCAATTTCACACGTCCTGAATGATATTGCTGATAATCAAGACGCTTCCAACTGAGGTGCACTTAAATGCGAAAAATGGTCCCGGTAGCTGCCATCCTTATCTTGTCCGCCTGCAGCACACAATTGTCACAGAGCGGCAAAAAGGTCAGGCAGATTTCGCTTCATGCGGCAGATAACTGTCAGTTTATTGGGTCGGTTACGGGTTCTGAAAGTATGGGAATCGATGAGGCTATGGACGTAGGCAGCGCGTTCAACAAGGTGCGCAATGCGGTAGCGCAGATGGGCGGGGATGCGTTCGTTGTGTCAGCCACGTCTACATCAATCTCATCAACAGTAGTTCAGGCCGATGCCTATCGTTGCAGCTCCTAGAAAGGTGCCCGAAAGAGCTGAGAGGAGATTTGATATGGAAGAAATTAGGGTAAGTCTTGCTGGGCTCGCGGTGATCATCGCCCGTCTTTCCGTTCTTGCTTCACCAATTTTGTTTCTGTTTGGATTGCAGGCGTTGCAGATCGTTCCCAAGCTTCAGGCGTGGCCTTATGGCATTGCCGTGATGGGCCTCCTGATGCTGCTCGGCATATACATGTCGTCACTGATCGAAATACGGCCAAGCCCAAAGGCTGGGGTCGACAAGGTCATTCCGAGATAGGCTACACCGGCAAAGAAAAAGGCCACCCGAGGGCGGCCCAAGTGAACCTTCGTCGCAGAAGGAAATCAGGAAAGCGGATCGACGATCCCCTTTCGTTCTCGTGCAGGATAGGCGCCGCGGTGGTCCACATCAATCGTATTGCCAGACGGCACGGGCCTGGACCGGCGCTGCGCTGCGCAGCAGTTCGCGCGTCCGGGCGCGGGCCTCTTCCTCGGCCTGTGCGGCACGGCGCGCAGCGTCCTTCTGTTTCGCGAATGGATCGCCGTGCAGGCCGTAAAACACCGGCGCAGCAGCGGTGAATGCGCGATCATAGGTTTCCAGCGAAAGACTGTTCCCGTTGATGACACGTCCAGCGATTCCGCGTGTGCTGATCTGGATATAGGCCATATGGAAGGTGCTGCGGGACAGTTCCACGGCTTCAACCCAGATATGGCGGGCAGGTTCGAAGCCCTGCGCTTCAAGCGCATCCGCCAGTGCCAGAACCATGCCGCCCGCGCCTGCGGCGGGTTCGGAAACGGTGATGAAACCCTGCGCCTCGATCTGTGCAGCCGCATCGCCAAGGCTCATTTCAGCCATCAGGCGACTGACCTCATAGGGCGTGAAAAACTGCCCGAGGCCGGCATCGAGCGCGCCGATCTCGGCCGCGACCTGGCCTATGAAGTCGATGCCGCCGCCGGCAATGGCCTTGATGGCGGTGGCCATCATTTCGGGCATCCGGCGCACATCGTCCTTATTCGGGAACCTGCCGACACAGGCCATATACTCGGCTTCCAGCCGGTCCTGTTGATCGGCGAAGGGCGAAGCGCGCTTGGCTAGGGCGCAATAGGCCATTTCGCAGAAGAGGCGGAAGATTTCGGTGCGGGTTTTCGAGCGGTCGAACTGGTCGAGGGCGCGCACGAATGCGGTCACGGCGGGATGGGCCATGTCAAAATCCTTGTCGGGATGGGGCAGGGGGCCGCGCCGTCAGGCGCGGCGCGCGGGCATCACTGATCGCGTGATGCGCTCAAGGCCAGCATGACGGCCGTCTTGCTGGCGGCCACGTCATTGCGGATCTGGTCATAGGGCTTCGACCAATCGACCGGCGTTTGCAGAAGCGCGTCCATGATCGCGAATGCGCCTTTCCGGGTGCGGCGATCACCGCCCCGCCCGCCGCCGATGCTCATGCCGGATGCGACATGAACCACCTGCCAGCGTTTGTGCTGCTTGAAAACGCCCAAACCTGACCGGCAATAGGCGGTCACGGTCTGATCGCCATAGAGGCTGTTTGGGATGGTGATCATCTGCCGTGCATGGGTCATTGTGTTGATCCTTGAATTTCGGGTGATGGGGTGACACCGCGCCCCTGGGCGCGGCGCGGGCAGGTCAGATGCGCGTCCAGTCGCGGGACATGATGCGGCCGATCTGGCAATCTTTGCCCGTCTCGACACAGGTAAAGAACGTCATTGCCCGGTGTGCGCCTGCGAAGCGTTCCTTGCGGACACGGAAGGTCTGGCCTTCGCTGCCATCGGCAAAGCGCAGGGGCGCCGCGAAGCGGATCGTATCGCCGGGTTTCAGGCGGCGATTGTTGCGCGCGGCGTTGTCTCGGCACCGCTTCCGCCATGCGAGGGCATACTCGGCGGTTGTCGGCGACAGCAGGTCCAGCAGCTTCGCCGGGGCCTCGGACTCCACGGGGCCGCTGGTTTCGTCCATATCCTTGTAGCCCCATTCGCCCCGTCCGGCGGTGGTCAGGAACACGGAGGCGAAGACATAACCGCCGGTCGCGTCAGTCTCGAATTGACCGGTCGGGTCCAGTCCGGTTTCCAGCCGCCCGGCGGCGGGGTCGGCACGAACGGCCGCATACCAGACGGCACCTTTGCGGCTGATCAGGACGGGAAAACCCCGTCCATTCTCGCTGTCCCATGTGCAAAGCCGGGCGATTTCATCGCGGATGCAGGCGGGGGTATCGGGATAGATGAGCCAGCCCATATCAGCCCCTCCGCGCGTTAAGGGCGAACAGGATCAGATCGCGCAGTTCTTCTAGCGGATGGGCGTCAGCGTCATCCGTGCGCGCATCCGCGTCGTCCTGATCGGGGATTTCATCCAGAATGCGCTGCGCCAGAAGGTCGACAAGATCGGGCAGGCGGGTATTGGCATAGGCATGGGACAGGTCGCGGTATTCGATCACCTCGCCGGTCAGATCAACGATCCGGGCAAGGATCTCGCCAATTTCGGCAGATGTGGCGTCATGGACGATCTGCCATTCCTCGGCCTCCCGGTGAAAGCCGTAGACCGACCAGAAGCTGTGTTCGCCGGGATCGCACACTTCGATGCTGCCGACCATGTTGCGGGCGGGTGACACGCGAAAGCCTGTGAAATCGAAGATGGTTGCGCCGGAGGGCAGGCCGTTGAAATTCTGCGCAAGCGCGCTTTCGTCGATCTGTTGGCCTGCCCGGCGATACTGAACGGCGCTGACCCATTTGCCAGCCTGCGCGGCCTTCTGACGCAACTCGTCCAGCGTGAAGGTGCCAAGATATTCTCCGGTGATATCGAATGCGGCCCAGAGGTTCAGCCAGCGGCCATCGTTACGGGTCAGACCATCAAAGTTATGAAACATGGTGATTTCCTTTTCTGCGACAGCGGCGGGGTCTTGTGCCCCTTTCCGCCAATGGGCGGACCTTCCTGCTCTGTTTTCTGAAAGGCCCATGCCTTTCGGAAAGCAGAGCGGGGAGGGCGCAGCCCTGCCCGCGGCCCTGCGGCTGACTGTCATGGCTCGGGAAGGCGGGGTTGGCGCGGCCCGCAGGCGAAGCCGAGGACACGGCCCGCCTGGACGACGACGCGCTTCGCGCGGCGCTTGGCCATTGACCGGCAGACGCAGGGATGCGTGGCGGACGAAACCAACAGAAAAGGTGTCGTGCCGGGGGTGAGCCGGGCTTGCCCGGTCGATTCCCCGGCCCGGCTTCAGATCATCGTGGACCGCGCGTCCCGCGCGGGCCTCACCCGGATCTTCCTCAACTGCGCGGAAAGGCTTGTCCCGTGCTCAGAAGTTGCCGATGATCATCCGATGACACTGACCCGACATTTCGCTTTCGCCGCAATCATCGCCATCACGGCATCGGCCGCCATCGGCGCGCAAACGCGCGTGGTGGATGGCGACACCTTCGACCTGGATGGCTTGCAGATCAGGATCAATGGCATCGATGCCCCGGAATTTGGGCAGCGGTGTGGTGATTGGGACTGTGGCCAGGACGCCCTTAACCGTCTTGATGCGCTGATTTCGGAAGGTGACGTGTCCTGCACGCCTCTCGATCAGGATCGCTATGGCCGAACGATCGCCAGGTGCAGCACAGGCGATCAGGATATTGGTGCGGTGCTGGTGGAAGAAGGGTTGGCATGGGCCTTTACCCGCTATTCTGTCGATTATGTCGAGGCAGAGGCTGTCGCACGCCAGGCGCATATCGGGATCTGGCAGGGTGACTATGAAGCCCCCTGGGACTATCGCGCACGAAAATGGGCCGAGGCAGCGCAGGCAGCGCCTGAAGGCTGCCCGATCAAGGGCAATATTTCGTCTGGCGGCAAGATTTATCACCCGCCTTGGTCGCCTTGGTATGGAAAGACCCGGATCAACACGTCAAAGGGTGAACGCTGGTTCTGTTCCGAGGATGAAGCCATTGCAGCAGGCTGGCGGGCGCCGGTCTGGCGCTGAATATTCCGATTACGAGGGTTAGGATGACGGTCGGTTTTATGCGGGATCAGTTTCACCCGACGCGCGCTGCGAAGAACTGGCCTTCCTATTCGGCAACCGCTGCGCGGCATGTTCGTGGGTGGGGCCAGCTGCCGACGATGGAGCAGTTGCAGAGCCTGCTGGATGCTCTCATCCAGCTCTATAATTCTGAAATAATGAAGGTTTCTTTCGATGATCGGCCACGCGGAAACAGCGTAATGATGGCTCACGGCGAGCTGGCGGTTCGCCTCGGTGGCCTGCACAGCGATGGGTTCAGCGTCTTTTCGATCGAGCCTGCCGTGCGCGACATGCTGAAGAAGACCTCGCTCGCCGGCGTTCGTCTTGGAGACCTCAAGCCACTCTTTCCGCGATTTTACGTCGGTTTCGAGGGTGGCACGGGGATATTCTTCGGGTCGGAAGAGCGTGAATCTGCATGGGAGGTTGATGGTGCCTATGTCGATCTGCGAAGTGTCGATCCGACAGACGGGCGTATCAGGGTAGAGGTTTGTCTGACGACGAAAGATCGTCTTTCGGCCTTGAAGCCCGGATATTTTGAACATTGGCCGCTTCAATGGGAACCGCATTATACTTTGAACATGATGGGGGCTGACGATCAGACCTTTGCCGAGGCGTTAGGCTTCGCCATCGACAGCGGAGAAATCACGCTCGAACTCGATGTGGATCGTGACGATGCATTCCGCGCCGGTATTGTCGATACGCAACCTGAAGCAATGGCCCACGGCATCGAATTGGTGGCCCCTGAAAGGTCGGGTTATGAACGATCCGCAGATTTCAACAAGCAAAATCTTGGTCCGGCGCGAGACGCCCTTGCGCTGGTTCTTGGTGTCTTATGTGCACTTTCAGACGAATCCGGCATGATGGAGCATCATGAAGATGTCTGGCCAAGCGATACGCCAACCCGGTCACTGGATAGCCTTCACGCCGCAAAAACGCCAAAGGCGCGGCGCAATGCTGCCGCAGACCTGAAGCGACAGGGGTTTTCCAGCGTTCGCCGGATCGTCCTGGGCGAAGATGTTCTTCGGCGGGCGTCTCGCGGCGGTGCAGATCACAATAATTCCGGACGAAGCGCCCATTGGCGTGCGGGACATTTCAGGCGGCAGAGACATGGCACAGGTCTGGAGCTGGTCAAGATCATCTGGATAATGCCGCAGTTCATCGGAACTGCGGGAGAAGATGGGCCAGCTGGTCGGCTCTATAAGGTTGTGAAGGGAACCGGCCGAGAATGAAGCTGTATCATCCCCGCTCGAAGAACCCCGGATGCGGCGCATTGATGCCGAACCTGATCGCTCCATCGCCAAAGCGGTTATTGATCTGATCGAGCGCCTTTGAAACCTGCTCGCCGCGCGTCAGTTCGGTTGGCGCGAGGGGAAGAAGCAAATCCCCCTGCCGCGCGGTCAGAAGATCAACATCGCCCAGATGGACGCCAAGGCTGATGATTGCGCCGGGCCGGGCGCTGCGCCAGAGGCGCACCCAAAGCGCACGGTGGAGCCGGAGAAAGATGGCTGTGTCCTGCGTCGGAAAGCAGCTGACGTTCCTCGCCCAGGTGCCGCCGGAGAGAAAACTGACCGTCAGGCTGAACCGCGCCGCAACGCGACCATCGCGGCGCAGCCTTGCGCTCGCCTTTTCGACCAGCCATCGGCCAACATGATAGGCGCGACCCGGATCACGGAACTCGGGTGCCAGCACCTTGCTGTTTCCGAAGCCGCCGCGTTCTGTGGCGATCAGCGGGATTTCCATGCCCTGTAACATCCGCACGAAGCGTTCGCCCTCAACGGATCGCCAGATCAGCCGGGCGTGGCGCGGATCGAGTGCATAGAGGCTCGGAATATCGAAGATGCGGGCGCGATAGAGCCGGGCCTTCATCGCTTCTGAAATCCCCGGTAGATCATCCAGAGACAGATGGGCGATGGCCTCGGGCATGTTGTCCGGGGATAGCCAGCGGCAACCATCCGGCTTTTCCAGCTTGCCTGCGATCTTGGCCAGCAGATGATTTGGCCCGATTCCGGCGGAAAACCGCAAGCAGATGCCGACCTCGGCCGCGACCGCCGCCTTTAGGCTGGTGACGAGATCGACAGCGCCGGAAAGGCTGCGGGCTTCGCCGGACAGGGCCAGCTGAAACTCATCGACGCTGCGGATATGGGTCAGTTCGGCATGGCGATCGAGCACATCCGCGACGGCCAGGTTGAAGCGGACATAAAGACGATGACGGGATGGCAGAAAGGTAATGCCAGGGCAGAGGCGGCGGGCATCACGCACGCTGGTGCCGGTTTTCACGCCGAAGGCCTTGGCCTCATAGGAGGCGGCAACACAGGCGCCTGATTCCGAATCAACGGCAGTGATCGCCACCGGCCGACCGCGCAGAGCCGGGTTGAGTTGCTGTTCGACGCTCGCGAAAAAGCTGTTCATGTCGAGATATAGGATGCGGAACGGACCCATGCGCTAAACCTGCCGGATGGTGTTTTCGGCTCCATGTTCTATTTTTGTTCCCATGGATCGCAAGCAGCAATTGAGAAACGTCGCGTTCGGCGGGGCCTGGTCGGAGCAGATCGCGGGCCGCGAGGCGATCACCGCTGCGATCGAAACCCTGAAGCGGGCCGCCGCCGGTGCCGCAAGCCGCGATCCTCGAACAGCCGAGGTCACCGCGGCGCTTGATTTGCTTTGCAAAAATCACCCAAAAGGCGACATATTGCGGGACGCATGGAGGCGTGGTGCGACCTGGGAGCCGGCGCCGCGCCGCATCCGCGAACTGGCCCGGATCGCCGATTTGCTGGCGGCGGGGCATGGAGACGGCAAGGCGAGGTCAGGCAATGTGCAATAAATACGCCAACACCCTGGAGCAGATCGTGATGCGGGAGTATTTCCGGGTAATGCGTGAGCATGATCGCTTAGGCAATGCCGAGCCTCTGCCCGCGATCTGGCCAAAATACGAGGCACCGGTGGTGCGGCTGACCCAGGAGGGTGATTGCGAGCTGGTGCGGATGCATTGGGGTTTTCTGACGCCCCAGGTCTCGAAAAAGACCGGCAAGCCGATCAAGCCGGCGGCCTGGAACAATGCGCGCGATGACAAGCTGCGGACGGCGCCGCTTTGGAAGGACAGTTTTCGGAATCGGCGCTGCCTGATCCCTGCCAGTGCCTTTTGCGAAACGAAGGGGCGCAGCCCCGCCATAGATGTGTGGTTCGGCGTCGGACAGGAAAGCAACCCGTCACCCTTTGCTTTTGCGGGTCTCTGGCGCGCGGGCCAACCCGGCGTCGATGGCGAGGAAGGCGGGTGGCTCACGCATACGATGGTGACGACGGTCGCGAACGACCTGGTGAAACCTGTTCATCCGTTGCGAATGCCAGTGATCCTCGATCCCGAGGATTACGACACCTGGCTCGAAGGAGACGACGACGCGGCCTTCGCTTTGCTGAAGCCCTATCCATCCGACCGGATGTTCGTGCTCCCGGATGGGTGAAGCATCGCGCAGGTTGTCCAGGCGGCAAGGAAATGACCCTGGGATTTTCCGCAGCAGCCCTTGCAGGCTGAAAGCGAGACGATCACGGATCGAGCGTCAGCCTGTGGTCAACCTGCGCTGTGAGCGTCAGCGGTAGATGGCGGACCGGCGCACAGATCAACTCTTTACAAAGAGCGCATTTTGTAAAGAGTTCTTCATGAGACCTCCCATGACCGCCACCGGAAGGGCGGGTTTTGTGGGCGACTTGCGAACCAAGTGAAATCCGGATCGAAGATGACCGAACGGCGAAATGTAAAAAGTGTGGTTGCCACGGCGGCAGACGATCACGAGCGCAGCCGGGATTTCCTTGGTCCGATCCAGATCGACCAGCTGCTCGGTGCGGCGAAAAAGGGGCGCCATGGCACACGGGATCATTTGCTGATCCTAATGATGTTCCGTCATGGCCTGCGGGTTTCGGAAACCATCGCTTTGCGCCGCGAGCATGTCGATCTCGATCAATCGCGGCTTTGGGTGCCGCGGCTGAAGCGGGGCCTCAGTGTCGAACAGCCTGTTGCAGGTGACGAGCTGCGGGCGATCCGGCGGTGGCTGGTGAAGCGCGATGACGGCTTGCCCTGGCTGTTTGTGTCCGAGCGGAAGCAACCGATGACACGGCAGGCGGTGAATTACATCCTGGCCTCGGCCGGAAAACGTGCCGGTCTGGGTCACGTCCATCCACACATGCTGCGGCATTCCTGCGGCTTCGCTCTGGCGAACAAGGGGCACGACTTGCGGCTGATCCAGGACTATCTTGGACACCGCGATCCTCGGCACACCGCTCATTACACGCGCACTGCTGCTGCCCGTTTCGAGGGATTGTGGTAGATTGCCGAAAAATGCATCGCGCATATTGGATGTCGTTTGTTGCACGCTGGATCAGCCAGAAGGCACCTATTTCCCGTAGATCTTCCATTGTTTCAGCCTGATGAGGCTGCCATGCAGGTTCAACCCGCCGCGCGCGGCGATCCGCGTCATGGCGCAGAGCATGGCACCGGGTTTGCGAACCGGACCAACGTCGCGGAACCGATTGGCGTCGATGACCAGGACAGTCAGGGCGGCAGCAAGATTGCCCATGGTTTCCGCGGCGGCTTCCCACGTGGTCGGGTGTATTCCGAGATCCGGCAGGATCGTGATCGCCGCTTTGATGAAATGCTGATCGATCAGCGTTTCCCCTGGTCGGCATGCCACATCGAGGTAAAGCCTCATGTCATCCGACGCCATGCGGTAAAGTTGATCCGGTGTAAAAGTCTCGGTCAGTTCAGGCTTGCGCCCGTCGCCAGGTCGAAGATCATTTTGTTCTCTGCACTCGCCGGTGCCGTAAGGCACTGGCGTTGAAATATTGTTTTCGGCCCGCTTGCGGGCCGTCCGTATGATCTTGGCGGAGGAACCGCTACAGGATTCAGATATATTTATGGTTGTATTTATGATCGCCGGAATCTGGGATTCCGCCACGCCGGAAGATTCTTCCTGACATGGAAGGGCTTCGGCAAGCAGATCACGGGTGTAGCTGATCTCCTGTAGATGAGCCTCAAGCGCCCCGATGCTTCGGAACGACGCATAGCGCCGGGGCCATCGCGCGAAATCCTGCAAGGCTGATGCGAGTATCTCATTTCTGGGGTCGATCTCGATCAGGCGTTCGATCAACTGGCGAACATCGCGCTTGGCCGCAGAGCATTCGAGCCGGAGTGCCTGGAAGCGGCGCTGTTCGGCCTGTCGCGCTGCATCGAAGCCGAGCAGATCGAGGACGCGGGTGATTAGTGGGGCAAAGTTGATGCCGAGGCGACGGCCGCCAGCGAGTTCGACACCGGAACGATGGCCGTCAGCGGCTGTGTCGATCTCGATGAGGCCACGGGCCTGCAATTGCCGCTCATGGCTGCGCAGCGCGCGATCGGTGATTCCCAACTCTGCGGCAAGATCCTGCTGTGCACGGAAGCAGACCGGATCGCGATGCGGATCGGTCCAATCGTGCACTGAGGTAGCGCGCATCATGCGCAAGAGCGCATCTCGCCGGGCAAGACCAAGACCGAAGGCCGCGCGGGCGTGTCGCTCGATCAGCTCGACCAGGTGATTGAAGGTAATGCCATCCGGCAGCACTGGCCGGGACGGTCTGGGGGCGGTTTGGGCCGCTTTCATCATTGTCATATCACTGCTCCTGTAATGGTCAGGCGCAGGAAATCCGGGCAAATTTTCTCTGTTCGCGCAGGCGCGTTTTTCTCTTGATCTGCTTTTCGGGAGGGACTACAAATGAGCCTGTGTTATGGGCTATTCAGGTTTGGCGACCTGTTTGCATGATCCCCCCCGCCGGGTTCCCCGCGCGGGGGTTCGCTTTTTCTGGGGTCTGGTTGATCCTCGCTCGATGATTCTTGTTTTGTCTTAACCCGAGAAGCTACAGCGTATAGGGGTTGCGGGCAATTCTTGATCTGCCTCGTAATTCCGCCGCAATATCTAGTAGCGAACGACTTCGAAGCCGTGGGTGCCGAAATAATCGGTCCATTCAACGCCAACGCCCCGAAATCGGCCAGCCGCGACACAAGGCCCTTCAGGGTGCAGGTTCATGTCGAGCCAGGATGGCGCGGCGGTGATGCTGAGACCGCCCCAATCAAAATCACCCTGAAGTCCGTAGCTGCCGAGCCGCACTCGGGATCGTGTGATGTAGCAAACTTCGCGATCGCCGTTGCTCGTCCAGCCGGCGCGCGACGCCCAGTCAATGTCATAAACCTTGATCGAGCGCACGAAATCATAGGTCGGGTCCGAGATATCGACATCAGCGCTTTGTCCGCTGGCAACCCGGACGGCGAGATTTCGCGCAAGCTGATTTTGCGGCTTGTAGCTCTGGGCCGGAAGTGTGGTTGTGCTGATGGACCAGATGCGCTCGACCGGCGATTGTGCCGGAAACGATGCCCGCATGGGGCAACGCCAGATCTGAAGGGGAGGCTCGACCGGCCAGGGAGTGATGCGGCGGATGAACTCGGCGCGGGCGGCGGTGCATTCCGCCGATCCGGGCCAGCCACCCGCAAGGCAGAGCAGGATGGCACAATCGATTGGATAGGCGACGACAGGCGTTGGCAGAGCCGTGAGTATCGGAACGGTCAGGGCTGCAACGGTCGCCAATAGTCTGTTTTTAGAAGACATTTCACGACTCCGTGTATTCAATACATATGCAGTGATACACGCGCCTTCTGATTGAAGCAATACAGTTGCCACAATTCCGGGCGGCAGCTATCAATCAGACGAACCGGCCTGTTCTTTTCGGAGCGTTTCGAGGCGCTCAAGAAACGCGGCATAGTGGCCGGTGTTTGACTTGGCTTCGTTGAAGGCTTCCTGCCTGCTGCGATCCATGCAGGTGAAGTAATCAGTTATCGATTTGAAATATCGTTGATATTCGGCGTCAATGATATCCGCGAACTCCAGAAGCTCGGCATCGGACGCCGGAACGAAGGGCAGCTCCGGGGGATAGCAGACTTCGACGGCGAACGATCGGCCAGGAAAAAATGACAAAAAGAGGCAAGATGCGACAGTGCACATCATTGACAATCCGTTCTTCATATGCCCCACGGTATATCTCCGCCAGTTGCCCCAAAAGACACCTTTTCATAGCGTCTTAATTTTATCACAACAATAGTATTGATAAACCTCACGTCGTCGTGTAGCAAGGGGGCACCCTTCGCCTTGCGCGTGAGCAATGGGGAAGACATGCAAGCCAGAAACATGATCCGGAATGGTGTCAGTGAAGAGGGAATGCGGGAACTGTTCAAACGCGGATATGCCGCAGAAGTCGTGTGCGCCGAGGAACCTCGGCCAAACTCCGCGCGCAACAATTACCTGGGCGTCTGGCACATCCGCGCCGTGTCGCCCACGGGCGATATCGAACGGGTGCTTGTCACTCAGCGAAACGAGGAAGAACCCCGACAGATCAGGTCGGTGTTCGGGGTTGTCACCCTGCTCCTTCAGCTTGGATGCGATGGTGTCAACATCCCCTTCAGAGAAGGCGGAAGGCGGACAAACTGCCTTCCGCGCAGCAATAAGCCGGTGGAATAGCCGGTTACTTTCAGCAGCACTTTCCTCCCTGCTGCTGGTGGCGGGGGCCCAGGCGGATGTGATCCGTTTCGGGTCCTCGTCCGGAGGCGAACAGGCTTCGGCGGATACGCGGCCGCGCGCCATCTATCGATACGATCAGCGCGGAAAGCTGATCGTGCCCACGAAGCCAGAGGAACAAGCAGCAGAAGAACTTGAGCCTGCGGGCGTTTCAACATCGGGTCAGATGAATTTCATCGCGTCGCGCGGGGCGGTCGGCGACTATTCGACGCCGCTGGAAGGGGTGCGTGCGACCGCAGCGAGATATCAGAACCACCCGGCGATTTCCGCCGCCGGTCTCTCCCGGGCGGAGTGGTTGGCCCTATTCCAGGCGATGATCTGGCAGGAATCACGGTTCAATCCGAAGGCGGTCAGTCCGAAGGGTGCTCGCGGCCTGGCGCAACTGATGCCCGGAACAGCGGCGAAGCTCGGCGTCGACCCGGGCGATCCGATGCAGAATCTGGATGGCGGTGCCCGCTACCTGCTGATGCAGCTTGGCACGTTCAAATCTCCAACGCTGGCGCTTGCCGCTTATAACGCCGGCCCCGGCGCCGTCCAGAAATATGGCGGCGTCCCACCTTATCGCGAAACAAGAAATTACGTGGTGACGATCCTGTCGCATCACGCTCGATTGATGGCAGAAAAATGAAAGGATTTGCCATGACTAAATTGAATTTCACGCAATTGGCATTGTGCCTCCTTGTGGTTGCGCTTGTTGGGCTGGTTGCGACTGATGCTATGGCCCAGCAGGTCCAGTTCAGCAAGATCGACAAGCTTGGCACGAGCTTTCTGACCTGGCTCAAGGGCAACCCGATCACGATCTTCTTCACGGTGGCTCTGATCGTGACAGGGCTCTTGGCAGCCTTCAACCGCATCAGCTGGATGTGGGTGCTGATGATCTGCGTCGGCGCATTCTTTTCATTCGGCGCAACCAACCTCGTCTCGCAGCTGAAGGCATTGTTCACCTGATGACCGAGAGAACCCCCGTCATTCTCGGGCTTTCGAGGCAGGCCAACTTAGCTGGCCTGCCCATGCCCTATATGCTGGCGGTCGGGGCGCTAATCATGTTGCCCTTCATCTGGTTCAAGTGGATGCCATGGCTGTTGACCGGCCTGTTTTGGTATCCGGCAGCCCGTGTCGCCGCGATCATCAATCCACACGGCCATCGTGTGCTGGCCGTCATTTTTCAGCGGACGCCGCCGAAACTGGCGGCAACCAGGGAAATGAGGGTGCGTCGCTATGTTTAACGCCCGCGACATGAACGAGTTGAGCGAACGTGCGCGGGCGGTCCTGCCGGCCGACATGAAGCTCTACCGGCACATGCCCTATGTGCTGGAAGCCGATGACGAAACGATCCGCACCCGCGAGAACGGCCTGATGATGGCGATGGAGATCACTGGCATCGACGGCACGACCAGTTCGGACGGCGATATCCGCGAATTGCGGCGGGCGTTTGCACATGTCCTCGACGGGCTTGACGAACGCTTCACGATCTATGTCCACCGGATGATGCGCCCTGCCGAGTTCGGATTGAAGCCGATCCGTGGTGACGGCTTTGCGGCGGATGTGGATCGTGCCTGGCAGGCGCATCTGGCCAGCAGGAACCTGCATGATTTCGTGCTGGTGCTGACAGTCGTTCGCAACCAGGTGCAGCCCTTGCGGGTGCCGCTCTTCGGGAAGGCGGCAAACCGCCTTCTCGACAACAATACGGCCAAGCGGCTGCACGAATTGCGTGAGGTTGTGTCGATCATCGAGACAAGCCTTGCGGTTCGCACGCGCCGGCTGAAGATCGGTGACGGAAGCCTTCTCGGCTTCCTGTCGGCGATCAACACGGCGGTTCTGCGCAAGGAATATCGTGGATCGCGGACCATGATCGCCGAGGATGTGTCGAATATCGCCGTGGCCTTCGATCCGAACAGGGGATCGATGAAGGTCGAGGAAGGTTTCGACCGGCCGCGATATGCGGCGACGCTGGCGATCTGGAAATACAGTGAAACCACCTGGCCGGGGATGCTCGACGCGCTCGACACCTCGATTGACACGGTGATCTGCCATTCTTTCACCCCGGTCGCAAATCACAAGATTTCGGGGCGGGTGAAGCGCCGCGTCAACCAGATCCGTGCCGCTGGCGATCTGGTGCCGACGATCGAGGCGCAACTGCTCCAGGCTGCCGATGACGTGGAGACTGGAAAACTCGGGATCGGCGCGCACCAGCTGTCGATCACGATCTTCGCGGACAGCGAAGCGGAACTGGACGCTCGTGTGTCGCATATCCGGGGCATCGCCGAGCGGATGAAGGTGACGCTGACGCGCACTATGCGCGCGCAGGAGGCGACGTTCTTCGCGCAGCACCCTGGCAACCAGGACTATCAGTGCTTTGAGATGGCCGTCAGCACAGTCACATTCGCCGATATGGCTTCGCTGCACATGGAAGATGCCGGCACCCCGGCAGAAGGCTTGCCCTGGCAGACGCCGATCACGGTGATGGAGACAGCTGGTGGCTGCGCGCATCGCTTCAGTTGGCATAAGCCCGGTAAGCCTGCGCCGGCTGACCCGACGCTTGGACACACGCTGGTTCTTGGTCCTTCCGATGCGGGCAAGTCGACAACGATGGCATTTTTGGCAACGCAGGCGATGCGGGCCGGTATCCGTCTCATCCTCTTCGACAAGGACAAGGCATTGCGTCCGGTGGTGACGGCGCTTGGGGGCCGCTATGCGGAGATCCTTGCCGGTCAGCCGACCGGGTTGAACCCGCTTCTGACCGAAAGCGGCCCGCGTGGCGAGGCCTGGCAGATGGACTGGCTGTCAACGCTGGTGGAACGAGGCGGTCAGAAGCTAACGCCGCAGCAGTCGGAGGCGTTGAAGTCGGCAATCCGGCAGAACGGGCAGGCGCCAGTCGAGCTACGCGACTTCCGGCATTTTCAGGACCTGATCGGCGATGTGAATGATGGCCGCGAACTGGCCATGCGGATCGGCGAATGGGGACCGGCGGGCCGCTATGGCTGGGTCTTTGGCGAAGCGGATCGTCCGATTGTCGATTTCGAGGGCAAGGGCAACGTGCTCGGGATCGACCTGACGGAAATCCTTGATCTGCCAATCGAGCGGACGGCGGTGCTGAGCTATATTTTCCGGCGTCTTGAACTGATGTTCGAGGATCACCTGCCAACTGCGGTGCTGATCGATGAGGCCAGCCGGGTGATGGACGATGACTATTTCTCGCTGCGGGTTCCGAAATGGCTGCCTACCGTGCGGAAACAGAACGTCCTGATGTTCCTGATGACGCAGTTTCCGAGCCAGATCCGGGACAGCAAGGCAAAGTCGATCCTCGAAGGCCTCCCGAACCGGATGCTGTTTCCGAACAGCCGCGCGACCGAGCGGGACTATGACGGCTATGGCCTGACCGAGAACCAGATCGGCTTTCTGCTGAATGGATCGCGTGGACAGCGCGAAGTGCTGTTCAATGGTCATACAGGTTCGACGGTGCTGAATGCGGATTTGTCCGCATTGGGACCGCTTCTGGCCGCGCTTGGCAGCGACACCGCCGCGAAACAGGCTTTTGGCGAGGATTACGCAAAGAAACCGAATTTTTGGAGGACCGAATAAGATGACGAAGGCAATTATCCTGCTTCTGACCGCCCTGCCGCTGCTGGCGGCCTGTGGCGAGACGCCGATCAAGAAATCAAACTGCTGGTCCAGCATGGCCCTGCTTCCGTCAGACGATTGCGATTTCCGCTATGTTCCTGCGGCGAAGTGACCGGCCCGGCAGGCGGGCAACCCGCCTGCTGATGGCGGCCAGCGTGGCCGCGGCACCGCTTGCGGTGCTGGCCCAGGGTGTGCCGGATATCGACGCCAAGGGCATTCTCGCCATCATCCTGCAACTCGACACCGGCCATGAGACCAGGACTGCGGAGATCGAGGAAACTGCGCGGCAGACGGAGCTTCTGGCGCGGGAAGAGGAACAGCTGGCGGCGCTCGATGGCACGCTGGAACTGCTGACCGGCACCAGTGCCTTCATTCCGGGTCTGGAAGAGGGCGGCGGCGCAGGCGGCGCCTATGCGGCCTCGACGGTCTATGCGATCGACGACAACAATCCCTATGTCGACCGGATCATGGGCGATGCGCCTGTGACGATCGAGCAGATGATCGCGGAAACGGCGATCAAGTTCGGTGGTCATCCGGCGCTTGGCCGCGCGGGCATCAATACCGTCGAGTTCCGCTGCTGGTTTCAGGCACTGGTGAAGCAGGAATCGAATTTCTCCATCGGCGCGAGAAGCCCGAAGGCGGCTTTCGGCCTGACGCAGATCATCCCCGGCACGGCACAATATCTCGGCATCTATCCGGCCTATTACGACGATCCGCGCCTTCAGCTGGAAGGCGGAGCGCGATACCTGCTGGAACAGCTTGGCAAGTTCGGGCGGATGGAGCTGGCGCTTGCCGCCTATAATGCCGGTCCGGGTGCGGTCCAGAAATACAATGGCATTCCGCCCTATAAGGAAACACAGGACTATGTGCGCAAGATCAGCGGCTATTATAGCCGCTATGCTGCGCGCATGGGCGGCGCGGCCGATGCGATCGGCACGTTGGACCCCAAGGATCTGGCGATTGCTGAGGCCTCGAACCTGTCGGATGCCGGTGCGCATTACGCCGCCTGGTCGATGGACACGATGACCGCCTCGGCCACGCGGCTGCGCTCCATCCTCAGCCAGATCGAGGGCACGGGGTCGGTCAAGGAAGCGATGGATCTGAACACCTATGCGCGGGGCGAGGTCGCGCGGATGGGCAATATCCTGATCCGGCTGATGGCGACGCGCCAGAAGATCGAGGCGGCGCGGAATGCGCTGCTGATCCAGGCCTATATCGAAGATGAAAAATATTTGCAGGTGAGGTTACAGCCATGATTTTGACGAAGATGAAACTCGGCCTGACCGTGCTGGCGATCATGGCCGCGCCGACAGCCTTCGGCCAGGGCGTGCCGACGATCGACGTGACCAGCATTGCCAAGCTTCAGGAAATGATCGCCGAACAGAAGCTTCAGCTGCGCGAGCAGATCGCGCAGAATGTGAAGCTGGACGAGCAGACGCTGAAGCTGGTTGAGCAGATCAGGACACTGGAAGCGCAGCTTGATGCGCTGCGCAACGGGTTGAGCCTGGCCGATCTCGGCCTCGATCCGGCCAGCTTCCTGCGCGATATCCTGCCCGATTTCTCGGACCTGTCGAAATCGCTCGACGCCGCCAAGGCGGGCAACTGGTCCGGCGTGCTGGCGAATGCCAGTCAGATCGGCGGCACCAGTGTCAGCGGCTATGTGGACAAGACGTTTGAACAATCGGGCATCGAACGCAGCGATGTGGATGCGCTGGCGAGTAGCGACGACCCTTCGGCGGCGCGGATCGGCAATCAGGCCAATGTTGGCGCTTTCATGTCGGTGGCGGCTGAAAGTTCGTCGCAGGCGGCACGGGAAAGCCTGACCCGGATGGACGGCTTCATGCAGCAGATCGGCGACACGACGAACCTGAAGGAAGCCATCGATCTCAACACGCGCGTGACCGGCGAGCTCGGCATCGCGCTGGCGAATATCTGGGCGATGGAGGCGGTGCAGACCGTCAGCCTCGGCGAAGCTGGGATCATGGATGCCGCGACTGCCGCCGATGAAGAGAAATACCTGACCATCAAGCTGCCGGAGGATTGAGATGAAGAAGCGCATGATCCTGGGCGGAACTGCCGCCCTTGCCGTTCTGGCCGCCGTGGCGGTGGCGCAGATGCGGCCGGGCGAGACGCCCGCACCCGAGGGCCTGGTGACACAGGCTGACGACAATCCCTTTGCCGGGCTGGACGAGATTTTCAACGAGCCCGGCCCCGATCTCGGCCTGACGGAAGAGGAAGTGCAGGCCGAGGACGATTATCTGCGCATGTCGCCGCCGACAGGCGAGACTGGCGACGTGCCCGAGGCGCTGACCGAGAATGTCCTTTACGAGACATGCGAGAAAGTGCCGGAGGTGAAGTCAGCGGAATTTTTCAGAGGGACACCAGACGCTTACGCCAATCGAATGATATACGATTTTGCGCGCTATGAGCGGGTATTGACGACCAAAGATTGCACTTGCGCAGGCAAAGTCGCGCCGTTCGCCGAGGTCCAAAAGATCAAGGATCAGATCGCCGCCGAACATGGCGACGACTGGAACCGCCTCATAATCGGTGGCGAATACGAAAAAGATGGCAACGAGTTGCGCGACCAGGTGGAAGCCATGTGCAAGGGGAAATTCTGATGGGCATTGTCACCGATATCCTGACCACCATCGACACCAGCGTCATGACCGCCGGTGAGCGGTTTTTCGAGGCCACAGCCTCGGGAATGCTGCCGGTGATGACCATCGTCTGCACGATCCTGCTGGTGCTGGTCGGCATGAACATGGCCATCGGCTATTACCAGATGAATGCGCGCGATTCGATCCAGCTCGCGGTGCGGATCATCCTCGTCTATTTCTTCGCCTTCAGCTGGTCGAATTTCGGGCCGGTCTATGACGCCTTCGCCACGACCAGCGGCGATATGGCGATGCGGTTTTTCGACATTGCCGCAACCACAGGTCAGAGCAGCACTTATGCAGCGATGGATGATTTCGCGGTCCAAATGGCAGATACGGCAGATGGCGTCGCCAAAGCACAGGGCTCGATCATGCGCGGCGTGCTCGGCGCCTTCTTCTTCGCACTGCTGGCGCTGCTGATGGGCATCTATGTGTTGATCGTCGGTTTCGCCAAGATCATGCTGGCTTTCCTGATCGGGGTGGCGCCGATTGCCATGGTGGCGACGATCTTCGAGCGGACGAAGAACATGTTCGAGGCCTGGCTGAGCAGTTTCGTCGGTTATCTGATGTATCCGATTGCCGCCTCGTCGGTCATCGCAACCATCGTGGCCGTGGCTCGGCAACAATTTGTTCGCCAAGATAACGTGGACACGATCGATCAGGTGATCGGCTTTCTGGTCATCGTCTTCGTCGGCATATTCGCGCTGAAGGCGATCCCCTCGGCGGCGTCGAATATCACCGGCCATTTCCACCTGGCCAATATCACGCCGCAGGCGCTGCGCCTCGGACAGGGCAGCCTCGGGGTGGCGGCGCAGAACGTGCCCGGCACCCAGAAGATCCGCGACGTGGCGACCATCGCCAGTGCCGCGCGCGCCGGCACATCGGACGATCCGCGCAAACAGGCACAGGACCGGGATCGCGAATTGCGCGAACGCGGCGCGGCGATCCGCCTGAAATTCGACCAGATGCGGCTGCTGCGCGGCGGCAAGGACTGAGCAGACAAGGCCAAGAGCCAAATTCATGAGGTGATATTATGACAGACCGCGTGTCTGAACAGAGGACGATTCTCGAAAGCGAGTTGATTTTCGGGGCAAGACGCAGCCTGCGGACGGCCTGGGGCGTTGCGATTTTCAGCAGCCTGATCGCGGTGGGCGAGCTGACCGCCCTGGTCATGCTGCTGCCGCTGAAGGAGACGCAGGCTTACCTGACCATCGTGGATCGAGACACCGGCATCGCCGAACGCGCCGTCGAAATCGAGAACGCGACCATTGAACATGCGGATGCGGTCAAGCAGAGCCTCGTCTTCAATTACGTCATGGATCGCGAAACCTATGACGCGAATGATAACGAGCGGCGCATTCTGGCGGTCTATCGCAAGTCGGCCGGCATCGCGCAGCAAAGCGTGCGGGCGCTCTGGACCGAGGGCAATGCGGATTATCCGCCCGATCTCTATGGGGCGACGGGCAAGATCTCGATCGAGGTGTTGAGCGTCAACCCGATCGATGAGGACACGACGCAGGTGCGGTTCACCAAGACGCTGAGCCGTCCCGGCGAAGATGATCGGATCGGCAATTTCTATGCGACCGTCACCTATCAGTTCGTGCCGACCCAGCAATCGGCGGTCGAGCTGGTCTGGGAAAACCCCTTCGGCTTCACGGTGACGGATTATCGCGTGACGGCTGAATCTCTCGAAGCCCAGCAGGAAGGAGGAAACTGATGCTGAAATCGACCTATGGCGCGGCCGTTCTGGCTGCATATCTCGCCCTGCCGGGCCTTGTTCATGCCGAGGCGCGGCCCCAATCGGGCTCGCGCGACCATCGTGTGACCTATGCGACCTATCAGGAAGGCCAGGTCTACACGGTGCAGACACGGGTGCGGAACGTGACGCTGATCGAGCTTGGCAATGGCGAACGCATTCAGTCGATCGCCATCGGCGACAGCGAAAGCTTCCAGATCGACAAGCTGGAAGGCGCGAACGTCTTCACGGTGAAGCCGGTCATCCAGGGCGCTGCCACGAATATGACGGTAGAGACGAACCGGCGGTTCTATTTCATCAACCTTGTGGAAACCAGCCGCGGCACGCCCAGCTGGTCGGTGAAATTCACGGTGCCCGGCGAAGGCGGATCGACCCGCTCGGCGGGCGCTGCCGCCGCGACAGCCTCGGCGACCCTGCCGCCGATGCGCTATGCGGTCTCGCGCAAGGTCAATGGCGCAACCTTCGCGCCAACCGGCGTATCCGACGATGGCAACCGGACCTACTTTCAGATCCCGCCTGGTGCGCCGATGCCAAGTGTCTTCCGCGCTGATGGCAAGGGTCTCGAATATGCGGTCAACAGCACCACGAAAGGCACGGTCATCACGGTTGCCGGCCGCTCGGAGCGGTGGGTGCTGCGCTATGGCGATCAATATGTCTGCGTGACCGGATCGGCCGCACAGGCCGGGCTGTAAGGAGGTATCGATGGCGAATGAGAACGAGCAGAGCGGCATCGAGGAACGGTTGCAGCGCCTTCAGCGCAAGCCCGGACGGAGGAACCGCTGGAAGCACTGGGCAATCGGTGCCGGAACCTTCACCGCCGGCGCGGCCCTTGCAAGCTATGCTTTCCTGACTGCGACAGATGCGCCGCCGCAAGGCACATCGCTGAACCTGCCCACATCGCAGGTGACTGACTTCCAGGACGGCAGCGGCCTCGATGGCTTCACCATCACCCGGCCGCGTCCGGAGCCGCAGGTGCCGGAAGCCCCGGCCACACGCACGGAAACGGTGGAAGTGGTCGATCAAACGCGGATCGACGAACTGGCAGCACAGCTTGAAGGGTTGCAGCTGAAGCTGACCGAGGGCGACACCGCCCGCGACGCGCTTCTGGCGGAAATGGAGCAGATGAAGGGCGATGCGGCGCTGAAGGACGAGGCCCTTGCCGAGGCCGAGCGGGAAATGCTGCGGCTGCAATCGCAACTCGAAACCCAGGACCAGCTTTTTGGCGAACAGGATGCCGCCGCCGCACTTGAGGCGCAGCGCAGGGCCGAATACGAGGCTCGCCGGGCCGAAGAGGAAGCACGCCGGCAGGCGCAGATCGCCTCGCCCATGGTGGCCTTCCGGGCCAGCGGCGGCTCTGGAGCGGCATCGGGCGAAGGCGGCGAGACACGCGATTATGCCGCCGGAGACGAGTTCCTGCGCGCCGGGGCGAACAAGGCGCGGGTGACACAGAGCGAGGTCATCGGCAGCCCGTCGAACACCATAATTCAGGGCACGCTGATCGAAGCGACGCTGGAAACGGCGATCAGCAGCCAGCTGCCTGGAAATGTCGCGGCCAACGTCAGCTATGATGTCTGGTCGATGGACATGAGCCAGGTGCTGATCCCGCGCGGCTCGAAACTCTATGGGCGCTATAATTCGCAGATCGAGCGCGGACAGCGCCGGGTGATGATTGCCTGGGACCGGCTGATCACGTCCGATGGTCAATCCGTGCAGCTGGAAGGCTATGGCACAGACCGCATCGGACGCGCGGGCATGACCGGAAAGGTCAACAATCACACGCTGGCCCGCTTCGGATCGGCCGCGGCTGTGTCGATCATCGGTGCGCTGCCGGACATTGCCGTCGCCAGTATCGAAGAAAATGGCGGCAGCGAGACCACCCGCGATACGGTTGAGAGCATCGGCCAGGATGCGTCCGACGCACTCGATAATGTCATGGCCGAATATCTCGACATTCCGGCGACGATTTCGGTCGATCAGGGTGCGGTGGTCATGGTTCGGGTCAATACCGATCTGGAAATGTTCTGATGGCTGGCTATCTCGATCATTACCTGAAGCGCCTCGATATGATCCTGGGCGACCCTCTGACGATCGAACTGGCGATCAATGGCGATGCCGGTCTCTGGGTTGAAAAGGCCGGATCGGCTCATATGAGCCGCTTCGACGGGATCAGCCTGAACCCATCGGAAGTGACCGATCTGGCCGGGCAGATAGCACGATCTGCCGAGCAGCCGCTGACGGCTTTGTCGCCGATGATTTCCACCACGGTGCCCTATGGCGGTGCGACGCTGCGGGTGCAGGCGATCATTGCGCCGGCGGCATTCGGTGGAACCATCCTCTCTTTCAGGGTTTTCCGGCAAAGGTTGGCATCGGAGGAACCGAAGAAGTTCGGCTTCCTGCGCCAGCAGGGCATTTCGCTGGAAACCGACCGGCTGTCGAAGATCGAGAAGATTCACAGCCTCGCGGCCGATCTTGGTGTCGGTGGTGATGCAGATGCGGTGCTGACGGCTTGCGTCGATATGAAGCTGAACATGATCGTGTCCGGACCGACCTCGGCCGGCAAGACCGAATTGGCACGCCGGTTGATGTGGATGATCCCCGATGAAGAGCGGTTGGTGCTGATTGAGGATTCGGCTGAGGCCCTGCCGCACCAGCCAAACCATGTCAGCCTGATCGCATCGCGCGACGACACCTCGCCGCGCTCGGCCGACAAGCTTCTTCAGGCCACGCTTCGTCTGCGACCGGACAGGATCATCCTGGGCGAAGTGCGCGGCGGGGAAGCCGCAACCTTCCTCGGCGCGATCAATACCGGCCATGAGGGCAGTTTCACGACGCTGCACGCGGCCAGTGGCCGCAAGGCCATGGACAAGATGGCGCTCCTGGTGATGAACACGGGCACGCAGCTGAACTATGGCGAGATCCTGCGCTATCTGCGCGGCTCGATAGATGCGGTGATCCAGACCGGCCGGGAAGGCGAGGCGCGGGGCATCATGGAAGTCTATTTTCCGGCTCTGGATGCGAACCTGATCTGAGACCGGGACGGATCGCCAATTGAACCGCCGGCCATAAAGATATACATTCATGGAAATGTATATCATCCAAGGCGGAGTTTAACACCATGCAGATCGCGAAATGGGGCAACTCTCTGGCCGTCCGCCTGCCCGCGCGGATGGTCCAGGAACTCGGCCTGAAGGCAGGCGACGAGATCGAAATCACCGCAGCCGATGCCAGACATTTTGAGGTTCAGCGCCGTCGCGATCCCGAAGAAATACTGGAAAGGCTTCGCACGTTTCGCGGACTGATGCCCAAGGGCTATCGGTTCGACCGGGACGAGGCGAATGCCAGGTAGGTTCTTCGACACGAATGTTCTGATTTACCTTCTTTCTGAAGATCGTGCCAAGGCAGATATTGCCGAAGGGCTGCTGCGCGATGGCGGAACCGTCAGCGTGCAGGTGCTGAACGAGATCGCGAATGTCACACAGCGGAAGTTCAGGATGAGCTGGGCGCAGAGCGATGATTTTCTGCTCATGATCCGTGAATTTGTGACCGTCGATCCCCTGACTTATGAGACGCATGATCTGGGCATTGCCTTGGCGCGGAAGCACGCGCTGTCCGTTTATGATGCGATGATCGTCGCCGCCGGCCTTCTGGCGGACTGTGACATGCTCCTGTCCGAGGACATGCAGGACGGATTCAGGGTGGCCGACAGAATCACGATCAGTAATCCATTCCGCGCCTGATAATCAGTAGCGCACCGCTCAGGCAGAACCGCCCGGGCTCGGGGGCGCTTGATATTTTCACATAAAACGACCCCGAAAAAAAGCGCCCCTCCGGTCGCGCGCGTCCGGTCGTTCCATATCCTCGTTCGTCCGACATACCTGATTCTGGATGGGTGGATCCTACTTTATCGGACAAGAGCATCCGGAGGGTATGGACGTGTATGGCCTGGCCTTACGGTCACAGACATCCGGGGGTCAGGTATTGAAGCCAAGCGTTCCGGAACGATATTCTCCAACAGAGAAAGGACAGGATCATGACCGCTGACAAAACCGATACCGACGAAAACAAGATTGTGCAACTGCGACCGGAGAAGATTAAGGCCGGGCAGTCTTCTGAGCGCAAATGGGGCAAGAAGGTCATTGACCTCGGCTTCTGTATCGTTCCGTCGCTGCTGCTCAGAGCGCAGCAGCGGCTTGGGCTCAATCCGACTCAGCTGGCGGTCTTGTTGCAGCTCTGTGATTTTTGGTGGGAAGAGGCGCGCAAGCCGCATCCTGGCGTAAAAACCCTGGCGCAAAGGCTTAGCCTGAGCGAACGACAGGTTCGCCGCTATATCGCCGACTTGGAAGAGGCCGGTCTTGTCCAACGGATTGAGAGATATGCCGGACATGGGGGCAAGCAGACCAATATCTATGATCTGTCGGGGCTGGTGAAGCGCCTGAAGGAACTAGAGCCGGATTTTCGTGCGGTCGAGAACGGCGCGAAAGAAGAGCGGAAAGCGGTTTCGCGGCGTGGATATAAACGACAGCTAAGCAAGACCGCGGAGAGCGGAAGTAAGTGAAGCCCCCAGAAATGCTGAGCCCCGGGCGCATACCTGAGGCAGAGGCGGGTCCGGGGCGAACGAGGTTGATATGAAGGATACGGACGCGAATGTCAAGGGGTATGCCTATAGTGCGGACGCCCTGAACGAGTTGGAAGCAACGCTTTCGGTGGATCGCTTCGCCACTTATTTGGCTGCGACTGGTGCTGATCGTGAGGCGGCGGCACGGCTCTATACCTGGAATACAGCCATCTGCGCGGCGTTTTACGGGCCTTTGCAGGCGCTTGAAATTGCTGTTCGCAACGGTATGCACCGGCAACTGGCCAAAACATATGGCGTAGATTGGTACGACAATCCTGCTGCCGGTCTGAATCATGGCGCGAACGGAAAGGTTGCCCAAGCGAGAACTGAGCTTCAGCGCGACGGCTATCCCCTCGACCCTCCCCACATCATCGCAAGCCTTTCGTTTGGCTTCTGGGTTTCATTACTCGGGAAGGGTGGTTTCGTTGATCGCGCCAGGACGCAACGTGCGAACTATGAAATGACGCTCTGGCGTCCGGCACTTCGCGCAGCATTTCCACATGCGGCATCCCTGAACCGTGCTGGTGCGCACACACCACTCGACTTCCTGCGCACATTTCGCAATCGTATTGCGCATCATGAACCGATCTTCCATCGACATCTGCAGCAGGACTATCAGAACATCCTGACAGTCATGAGCTGGACATGCCCGCACAAGCAATCCTGGATGCAGGCACATTGCCGAGTGCCTGAATTGCTTGCGCTGCCGCCTGGAGATCCGGCCGTCAGGTTCTGAAAAATCCCGCCAACGCGGTGCGCAGGCGGGACATCAGCATTCCGCTTCGGATCGGTAGCTATTCTGCTGGCACCTTGGCCTTCATCTTCTTCCGGAAATCCGACGCCTTCTTGATGACCTCCTTGTCCGAGGGACGCAGGGCCTCCCGCGCTTCGGCATCTGTCATCGCAGGTCGGGCTGCCTCGACCTCGGCGATGACCGCCTTGGCGGAGATTCCCGCCGACGGCGCATAGGCCAGCGGCCGGAATTGCGCCACCTGGTCTTGCAGTTTTTCGATCTCGTCACGCATCGACCTGATCTGATGCCGCTCGTCGGGATAGGGCAGCGGTCCGGACTGCGCCGCCATGATCTTCGAGAAATAGGGGTCCTCGTAATAGACGATGCGATCCGCCAGGATTGGGTTCTGGCGTTCGGGGATCAGGATGACCTTCGAGGCATCGAGTTTCTTGACCTCATCCGGGCTCATCAGAGGGCGTTCTTCATTCCGGCGAGAAACAGACCGCCGCCGGAAGCCGCGACCGTCAGAGGACAGGCTGTCGCTGACGGAAAGCCGGGTGGTTTTGCCCAGGGCCTCGGACACCTCGGCAGCGGTCTTCTTCTCGTTCGGGCTGATGAAGAGCTTCATCCCGGCTGCGGATTCGACCGACAGGCGATCATTTTCGCCATAGATATTGTCGAGGCCGGGGATGGACTGTGTGATGATCGACACGCGCCCGCCGTGCCCTGCCAGTTGCTTCAGCGACTGCACGACGATGGGCATCTTGCCCAGTTGGTCGAACTCGTCGAGAATGATCTGCACTGGCCATGGCTCGGTCTTCTTGTTCGGCAGGGACGACCGCAGGGTGGCGATCAGTTCGCCGAACAGCAGGCGCATCAGCGGTGCAAGGGTGACGATATCGTCGCTGTTGACAACGATATAGACCGTCTGCGGCTTCATTCTGATATTCTGCCAGCTGAAGTCGTTGCCGCTGGTGACGCGATCGACCTTCGGGTTCACCCAGAGACCGAGGCCCGCGCCCTTCAGGACAGAGACATAGGAGGACAGGGTGCGGTCGGCATAGCCGCTGAAATCGGTGAAGATATCCTTGGTCTGCTGGTGGCGGGCCTCGGCCGCGCGCAGCTTGTATTCCTCGGACTTGTCGGCGCCGCCGAAGAGGACGCGGGTAATTTCCCCGATGGTCGGCTTTCCGCGCTCGATGGCGAGCATTCCGCCGGCGACGAACAGTTCCCTTGCGCCGACGATGAAATCCGTGGCGCCACCCTTCTCGCTGGTGGTCAGGAAATAGGTTGAAAGCTTGCTCAACTCGGTGAACTGCTGATCGGTATTCTTCAGTGCGGCGATACGTTCCAGCGGGTTGTAGCGATGCGAGGGGTGATCGAAGTCGAAGGGCGCGAAATAGAAGATCTCGTCACCCTGCGCCTTGCGGTGCCGGGACGTGGCCTCGAAGATTTCACCTTTCACATCGAGAATGACGCAGCTGCCCGGAAACAGCAGCGTATTGGGGATGACATAGCCGACGCCCTTACCCGCGCGCGTGGGAGCGACGACCAGACAATGCGGGAACTTGTCCCAGTTCGACGCGATGAACCTGAACCAGCCAAGAAAGCTGCCGAGGATGCCGTGCGTTCCAAGCCGGGCAAAGACCAGACCGCCGCCGATCTTCTGCAAGAGCCCGTTCTTTCTGATTTCGGCCAAAGACTGGAAATGCGCCCTGCCGTATTGGGTCAGCTTCTGGGTGAAGGACAGCGCCAGCGTGAACAGCACGGTCGCGACCAGGGCCGCACCGGCGATCTGATAGCCTGTCAGCCAGGGCTGTGTCATGCTGCGGGCCATCCCCGGAAACTGCTTCACGAGGATGAACATGTCGGCAGATGAGGCATTGGCCCCGAGCTGATGCTGGACCCACATGCCGCCGAGCATGAGGCCAATGACGGCTCCGCTGATGATGCCGAAAGGCAGGGCGATCAATGTCCTGTTCATGATTTGGCCTCCTATAGATCCATGTCGAGATCAGAACCCTTGCCGGTGATTGTGACCGATCTGTCTCCGGAAAGCATTTCGATCCCGTAATGGCCTGCGGCATCCTTGATGACGCGCGTGAAGACTTCGCCAACTGACGCCTGGTGCTCCGGTGGCAGTTGGGACAGGTTTTCACGGATGAATGTCAGGTTCTCGGCCGTGTCCTTGACCAGTTTCATCATCATGGATGCGGAATCGGCCTCGATATCGGCAAGGTTCTCCGACTTCGCGTCGACCACCATTTCCTTGTCCTGTCCGGCGGCGGCTTTCGTCTGGACCTCGAAGCTGTCAAAGCCCGCAACAGCCACGCGATCTGCGGCCGGCACATAGCCCTTGAAGGTTGCGCTTGCCCCCGGTGCTTCCGAGGCATCCCAGGCGGCCGAGACCCATTCGGCATGATAGGAGGATCGCGACGCAAATTCGGCCGCATCCGTTTTGACTTCATGGGTCTCGAAGGCGCCGCGAGACCTGACGCTGCTGTCGTCGGAATAATTGTAATGCCAATCCGCCCTCTGGATGCGCCGGGCCAGTCGAAAGGCATCATCACGCTCCTGGCGATCTGCTTCGGTCAGATTGGCCAGATCGCCTTCATGCTCCTGCACACCGCGCAGAATGGCCTGCCGGTCCTGTGCGGTCGGGTAGTCTTTCGCGATGACATGCGTGTCCCCTGCCCGGAATTGGTCGTAAGCGCCCTCGCCGTAAACGCCATCGAAATCCTTGCGAAACCCGGCTGCCTGTTCATCCGTCAGGGACGGGATTTCAGATTGCCTGCCGGCAATGAGCGAGATGCCGACCGAGCGGAAATCTGCGAGCTGGAACCTGGTGTTGGTCTGCTGAATATAGGCTTCCTCCGACCCATAGGTCGCGCCAATGAAGCCGTCGATGGCATTGGCGTCGCTCTCATCAAGACCTGCCCGGCGCACCTCGTCACGGACCAGATCATACATCACACGGTCACTGGTGGCTGTCACCGTATCCACGATCCGCGAAACCTGGGCCGGATCGCCGGTCAGCGCCGCGAGCGAAGCGGTGTCGCCCCTGGCAACCTGCGCAGCCGAACTGCCGACCTCTCTCAATGCTGCATCCAGTGCCACGCGAACACCGACTGTTTGCTCTGGCGCGTCGCTCAGATCCGCGATCTTCTGCGCGGCAACATCGAATTTCTGCACCGCCTCGGCCAGGCCGTCGCTGTCATAAGCATAGCCACCTGCGAAATGCTTCGCCCGCTCAAGCGTGCTGAAAGCCTGATCCGAGAAGCCATAGCCATCGTCGCCGCCCATATAGGAGGTTTCAGCACCAGGGTGAAAGCCTGCGGCTGTCTGAACGACGATCGGGCGAATTTCGTGCTGACCGTCGCCGTCAAACTGCCACCTGTCTTGCCAAACGATCGTCTCGTCGGGCTGCTGCGCGGCCATTTCCTTTTCTGCGACACTCAGCCCCCGATCGCCCTCATTTGCGAATGTGGTTTGGAGGGCGTCTGCGGTGTCATGGTCGGTATAGGCGTGCTGTGAGACTGTGACGGTGCCGAGGCTGTCAATGTCGTGATTGCCCCGGGACGCAAAGGCGGGATGAAAGCCGTCATTCATATCCACCAGCAGCGGACGATAAAATCCGGTCTTTTGTGCATTTTGGGTCCAGCGACCGATCTGAAGCACATCACCGCCAGGGATTTGCGCATTATAGGCTTCAAATTCATCGACCGTGTTTTCTGTAACATCAGCGTTCATTCTATAACTCTATCAAATCCGGTTGCGGCGCAGAGGACGAAATCAGCCCGGCGCCTTTGCGATTACAATTCGTGACCGAGATCCTTGCGACGCGAAACGTGATGCTCGTCAGCCTCCTGCTCGGCCATTTTCTCTTTAACCTGCCGGGTCTGGGCGAGGGTCATACCGACCGACTGATGGGCTTCGCCCGCCGCGGCCACAGCCCGCGCGATAGCCCGACGCTGACCCGCATCAGGGAAATCGACGGCCAGGGCATTGGTGTCACCCGCCGCGATCCGCGCCATGGCATTCTCACCATAGCGTTCGCGGAAGTCGGATCCGAAGCGGGCAGCATGCTCGTCGTTCTGGAACTCGACCTTGCCATGCTGGGCGTGAGCCTCGGCCATTGCCGACAGGGTGCGGGTGAGCTTGTCGTTCGTGGCCTCCTGCTCGATCGGCACCGCGCGGGAAATCGTGCGGGCAGCCGCCGCATAGAAGGTATCGACCAGCTCGGCCGCCCTGCCCCGCCCTTCCTCGGAGGACAGATCGATCTTCTTCGCGTCGGCCACAGCCAGAATATCGGCCTTGATCCATTCGCGCTCCTGCCAGGCATTTGCGGCTCCGGTCTCCATCCGGGACTGGATCACGATCGGATCGAGACCTGCCTTCTCTGCGGCCGCGCCGATCTGCGCCGTCATTTCCTTTGAGCCATCCGGCCCGATGACCTTGTGCTTGTCCTCGACAGTGATGCGATTACCGTCCATCTGCGCCTGATAAACCGGCGTGCGCGGGGCATGGTGCATCAGCTGCGCGCCGCGATCATCGCCCAGATCGCGCACGATCTCCGAGGCAATACCGTAGAGTTCTTCGCGCATTTCGCGCTGTTCCTGCACGGGCAGGCGCGAAATGTCCTTCTCGCTTTCATCCAGCCAGTTCCCGAAGGCATTGGCCAGATCGCCGCGATTGCGGATGGTTTCAGCGTCCATGACGATCTCCTGATTTCGGTGATTGATAATGCCGCCCTGCTCAAGCAGGTCGGCTGCGGCCTCGATCTTCCGGGCCAGGTCCTCGTCGCTGATGAGGGTGGCCACGACCGCGAGACTGCGCAGCGTCTCGATATTGCGCTGAATGTGATCGAGGGCATCGCTGAGCGCCCTGCCCTGCCGGCGGTTCTCGATCGGCTCCCGGCCCTCGCGTGTGGCCCGCTCGATCTCGGCGCGTGACGGCCCATAGGTCAAGACGCCGCGGTCCAGGCGGCTGCTCTTGTCCAGAAACATGCCCTGCCCGGCGGCGATCTCGACCAGCCGTTCCTTCATGAAATCCAGATTGAAGGCGTGGTCCTTCGCCATATAGAACCAGTCGCCATTCTCCAGGCCCCGGTTGTTCACGACGACATGGACATGCCGGTTGACCCGATCTGTGTGCAGGGCTGCGACATAGGCCCATTCCTCGCCATCCGAATGCAGACCGGACTGGAACATCTCCATGCACCATTCCTCGACCACCGGCTTTGCGCGCTCCCCGCTCACATCGAAGGGGAAAGACACCAACAAATGCGTGGTATGACCGTTCTTCGGATCGCCGGTCCATTCGTCAGACCACTGATCGATGATGGCCTTGCGCTGATCGCCGTCCAGCGTCCGGGCACGCGGGTCCAGATCGGCCATGTTCCCGAACACCGCCGCCGCCTTGGAAAATAGGTAATCCAGCTGGTTGCCAAGCTGCTTTCCGGTGTGCGTGCCGCCATTATGGATCTTCTTCAACACCACCGCATTCGAGCCCTGGGCGACGCGCCACAGACCTGCCGCCCGCCCGGAAAATTTCGGCTTCGGGGTCATGAACCTGTCGAACTCGCGCGCGACCTCGGCCTGCTGGAAGGCCAGCATACCTGCACCGCCCTGCCAGATCGGAAATTCGATGTCGCCGATCAGCGCCTTTGCGAGACCACCCCGGTTCATGCTTCACCCTCGATAAAGGCTTTGAACAGTCTGACTCCGCGACGCCGCTGCTCGCTGACCACCGCCTGAAGGAAGGTGCGCACCTTCGGCATGGTCAGCCGCAAATCGTCCAGGGCGTGCATCTGCCCTTTCGCCAGCTTGATCTTTCGGGTGTTGGCGGCGAAGGCGATCTGGTTGATGTTGACACCGATCTTGTGCAGCTCGTGCTTGATCGCCTCAAGTTCCGCCGCCTGTTCGGGCGGAAATTCGAGCATCCCGACACTGGATCGCAGCAATGTGCGCAGCACTTCCGACCTGCTGTCTGTGCCAAGAACATCCTTCAGCCGGTCCAGTTGCTGCAATTCTTCAGGCGACAGACGCACCGCTACGGCGCTGCCATAGGTCGTGGTGGCCTCTGACTGACGCAGTTTGAGGGCCTTTTCCTTCTTGATCGCCTCCGGCTCCGCCCCCACGGCATCAGCAACCGTCGAAACTGTCCCGCCAGCCTTCAGTTGCCGGATTGCCTCCGCCTTCTGATCTTTCGTCAGCGATTTACGCGCCATCAACATTCTCCTGACGATGGCCGCGAGACGTTTTGTAAACATTCCGCATTTCCTGCCACTTCCCCATATGTGCCAGAGTAACCCAAGATCGCCCTCCAAACAATCGGAAATCGCGACCGCAGGCCGCGTCGATTTTGGCGATCGCGGCGGTTGCTCGGTGCGGCGCATATGGTCCGTCTGCTTACCCGCCCAGGGTGTGTCGCACTCGCGACACCGCTTCAGGCGCGCGCAGAGCGCCGTCAGGAGGCCATTCAGGACATGGCCGCAGGGGTGGCAGCCAAAACAGACCGAAAGCCCCATGCAGCCCCACAGCGGCGCTCTCGCGTCGCCACCCTTCATTTAACGCGCATCGCGGATTGCGGATATTGCATGTCGCATCACGGATCGCGGTCATCGCTCCCCAGCTGTCGGCTTACGTTCCGCGCATCCTGTATGCTGCACCCGGTATAGCCGACCGCGCATTGCGTTTGTTGCAACACGGTTATTGGTTGCCGCTTTTCGCATGTGGCTTGTTGCACGTTGGATAGTGCATACCCTTTCGGGTATTGCGGATTTGGCATCGCGCAACATGGGCGTTGCTTGCCGTTTGACGGTATGCGTGTTACGCATTGTGGAAAACGCATCATGCAGAACGGATAGCGCATCATGGGCACAGGCAGACGGATCATCGCGGTCATGAACAAGAAAGGCGGCTGCGGGAAATCGACGCTCGTGCGCGGGCTCGCCTCTGTAGCCATCGACCGGGGCGAGCGCGTGACAATCTTCGACACCGATTCGAACCAGGGCATCGCCGAATGGATGAACGAAGCGCGACGCCAGGGCTATTGGCATGACCGGATCGATGTCATCGGTACATTGAGCGCCGAGAAGGTGCTTGAGGACATACAGACGCTCTACGAAGGTGAGGACGAAGACCATCTGATCCTGATCGACACTTTCGGGGGCGGATCGGAAGCGCATGACGAAATGGCCATGACGGCGCATCTGATCGTCTCGCCCTGCCGGTTGTCGTCGCAGGATGTGCGCGACACCACCGCCACCGGCATCTGGCATGAAAAGCTGAAATCGCGCGTCGATGATCCAGGTCATGTGCCGCCGTTCCGCGTCGTCGGCAGCCATGTCGGCAAGTCGATCAGCGAATCTGCAAAGACGCAGATCGCCATCATGTTCGAGACGCTGCCGACGCTGGAAGACTTCGTGCTGGACCGGGCGTGTTATGAGCGCATGAACGACACCGGGCTCCTGGGCGTCATTCGTGACAAGCATCCGAACCGCAGCCTGGTGCAGTCGATCGCGCCGGGCCTGACCGAGATGGGTGAACTGCTCGACCAGTTCGACACGATCATCAAGGAGAACAGCTAATGGCCAAGCTCAAGGATCGTGGCATGGTTCTCAAGCGCGATGACAGCTTTGCGGCTCGTCTTGATGTTGCAAAGCCGGAGGAAGCGCCGCGACCGGTCGAGAAATCCGCGTCGAAACCTCCCGCGAAGAAATCGACCGAAGTATCAGCCCCGCCTCCGAAACCCGCCGAAAAGCCGAAAAATTCACCAGTGAAGCCGCAGTCTTCCGCGCCGATCACGGCACCTGAAGCAGAGGCCACGCCTGATGTTTCCGCAACCACAGAGCCTCGCAAGACCACAGAGGACATGAAGGTGCCGGTCGAGGCGGGCAGGGGGCCGAAAGTCAAGCTGCGCGCCACCTTCCGCTGCCCGTCCGACCTGGCCGAAAGGGCGACAGCCTGGGCGGAAAAGGCCCGCTGTCCGGTCAGCGCGGTCTTCCGCAAGGCCATGGGCGAGTTGCGTCCGCAGCTGATCGAGCGGATCGAGGCGGGCATCGAATACACAGAAGTGCCGAGCGAGCGCATGACGGATGCCAGTCACCCCTTCGACACATCGATGATGATCAGCCAGACCGCCTATGACCGGCTGGTGAAAGAGCTCGATCCGGAGGCGATGACCGGGATCGAGGCCCCGATGTCGCGATGGGTGCGTGCGCAGTTCCTGTCGCATTTCGACGCCTGGCTGACCGGCAAAGGTCAGTGACTGCGGGCCGGGGGGATTCGGACAAGCCGAACGCCCCCTTCTGCTGCTCCCCAAGAGCTAAGGGGCTCCGCCCCCCGCGACGGCAATAAAAATAGACAGGGCCGTGTCCTCGCCTTCGGCTGCGGGCCGCACCACCCCTGTCGATTTTTCCCGCCTCTGCTACCCCCGGTCTCGGCGACGGCCAGACCCCGAAAACCGAGGTTTTCGGGGCTGCCCCCATTTGGGCGCCCCATTTCAGAAGGGGTGTTCTGATGGCACGGGTGAAAGAGAAGAAATTGTTCGTGGATGCGGTGGCCGAGATCATCGATCCGGTCAGCGGTCAGGTCGTCGGGCTGGTCTACCGTTGGAATAACGGCGAGACACGGAAACGCTGGACCGGCCGCAAGATCCGGAATTACCGGCTGCGACCCCTGGAGGACAACACGAAGGCGGAGGTTGAACAATGACCGGGCCGCATGGTGAAGAGTTGGCGCCCTGCGAGCGGCTGGCGCGGGCGGATCGGCTGATCGAGGCGATCTCGGCCTGCGACTGGCGGGATGCGGAAGTGATCCTGTCGGCCTTCCTGGAGGAATATCGCGCCGGACCGCCGCTGCCGGCGCTGATCGAGATTGAGGACGAGGCCGAGTTCTGGGCGTCGATCTCGACCTATGACGAGCTGATGGCCTATTTCATCGCCTGCGGGCGGAAACTGGTCCGTCGCAATTTCGGCCGGCGGGGCAGGGTGCAGCTTGCGGCGCGGGCGCTTCAAGGCCTGACAGATCAGGAACGCAGGCAGGCCATCACAGAGCTTTCCCGGTCGGACGAGGCTTTGGAGCTATGACCTTCGCTCCATATCGTCAGGGGCAGCATCGTGAGTGAAAACGAATGCGGGAACTTTTCGCCACAGCAAGCCCCCGGATCAGCGATGACCGCATCTGCTCGCGGGCAAATACCTGATCTGCCGAAGATTTCGAGGGTTGAGGCCGGTTGAAAACAACTAACGTGGCCATTCGACGTTGCCGATCCGCAACCGGATTCGCTTGGCGTCTTTCGACGGGCCGTGGCGCCCGCCGATGCGAGTGCCCGCGCCAGGATGGTGCGGGCAGCATTGATATCCGCGTGATCTGCATGGCCGCAGGCGGTGCAGAGAAAGGCGGACTGGCTCTGCCGGTTCTCGGCGGCGACATGGCCGCAGACCGGGCAGGTGCGCGATGTATTTCTCGGATCGACCGCGACGATCTGCGACCCGGTGCGAGCGGCCTTGTAGCTCAGCTGCTGGCGGATCGCGAAGGGCGCAACATTGAGGATTTCGCGATTGAGCCCGGATTTGGCGCGGACATTGCGGCCGGGTTCCTCGACAGTGCCGCGTGCGCTGGCGATCATATTGCTGACGCGCAGGTCCTCGATGGCGATCAGCGCGAAGCGCCGGGTCAGTTCGGTTGTGATGCGATGGGCACGGCCCGCCCGGCGGCGGGACTGCTTGCGACGGATCGCGGCCAGGTGGCGCTTCTGGCGCTCACGGCGCTTCGATCCCTTTTTCATGCGCGACAGCTTGCGGGCTCCGGCGCGGGCGCGCTGATCGAGGGCGGCAAGGCCCGGATCGCGTGTCACATGCTCGCCGGTCGAGAGGGCGATGGGCATTGCCACGCCCAGATCGACGCCGACCGCTTCGCCCTGATGGTCGATCTCGCGATCCGGCTGCGCGCAGGTCAGGATGACATAGAACTCGGCGCCTTCGCGGATGATTTCGACGGTCTTCGGATCGCCATAGAACTTGCGGTGGCGCCGATAGCGGATGCGGCCGAATTTCGGGACAGTGACGCAGTTCTGGCCGAAAATGACGGCGGGCGTACTGACGGATCGACCGGCAACGATCTTTCGACACCAGGCGCGGAAGGAGAGGCTGTTGTTGCGCTCGACGCTGCGGAAGGACGGGAACCCCGCGCGGCCGGCGAAGAAGGCGTCGAACGCCTTGTCCAGATCGCGCAGGGCGGCATCGAGGCAGTCGCGGGGCGTTTCGGTGATCCAGCGCAGTTCGGGATCGTCGAGCAGGCCGGGCCGTCCGGCCTGGCTGCGGAAATTGATCTCGCGGGCCTGGCGGGGCGCATTGAAGCGGCTGTCGCGGCCGAAGGCGTCGGAGCCTTTGCGCCGTCCATAGGTGCGGCGCTGTTCCAGGGCGGCATTGTAGATCTGACGGACGGCTGCAAAACAGCGGTTCAGGCTCTCGGCCTGGGCGTCTGTCGGCCAGAGCCGGTATTTGTATGCGCGATAGATCATGATGCGAACATAGCAGGAACAGAGCGGCGCGGCATCACTGGATTTCCTCGATCAGCTTTTCGCCATCGAAGGCGCTGCGCTCATAGATGAGGACCGGATGGCCAAAGGCTGCGGCGCGATGCTTTGCCCGTTCGCGAGCCTCGTCCAGCGTGTCGCATCTGGCGGGCTCGTCTTCGGGCGTGTCGCGCAGCTGCCAGGTCATTCATCGGACCCCGATGGATCGGGGTGATGCTGCCCGGCCTGATCATCGACCATGCGCAACTTGTAGATTTCAAGCCTCGGTCCCGACCACCGTTTGCGACGCTCGCCGGTGTTCCATCTGTAGACCAATCCGACGACCTGACCGCTGACCGGATCGATGATCTCGGCTTCAACGTCGCAGAAAAGTTTGCGCTTTGATTGATCAGGCATGTATGTTCGCCATGCAAACAGAAGTGGTTACAGCGTCAACATATCGGCAAATTGTTTACCACGTCAACAGAAAGTGACACAGTGATTACACCTGCGCAAAGCCGGATGGCGCGAGCCGCGTTGCAAATCGGCGTTCGTGAACTGGCCGACTTGGCTGGGGTGTCGGCGATGACAATTACGCGCTTCGAAAATGGTCACACAGGTGGTCACGCAGCGACGCTGATGAAGATACGCGCTGCGCTTGAATCTGCTGGCGTCGAGTTCATCGCCGAGAACGGTGGCGGTCCTGGCGTCCGGCTGCGGAAACAAGCGAGTGACGGCGATTCATGATGACCATGCGCAAAGTCGGAGCATCTGAAGCAAAATCACACTTCTCGGAATTGCTGGCTGCGGCAGAGGCCGGGGAATCGGTGCTGATTACCCGTCGCGGCAAGCCGGTCGCGCGGATTGTCCCCGCAGGTCCGACCTTTGATCGCAAGTCAGGTCTGCGCCGTATCGGTGATCTTCACGCGCGACTGGCTGCCCGCAACATCAAATTGACTGTGGAAGAAATTCTGACGGCACGGGATGAGGGCAGGGAGTGACATTGATCCTCACTGACAGCCCGCCTACAACCCCGAAGGCCGCCCCCTGGGGGACGGCCTGTGACTGACCTGCTGCGGGTGGGTTATGCGTCGATGGTCAGGCCAAGGGCGGCGATGGTGCGGCGTGCGGCATGGATACCGGCATTGTTCAGCTTGCGCTGCCATGCGCCTTGCGATGGCGCCCATTTGAAACCGTTCGATTTCAGAACACTGCGGGTATCTGCATCGGGCTTGCCGGGAAAGGTTATCTGGACGCGGTTTTCCTCGGCATTTTCGGTGATCGTGACGCCACCGGAACAGGCGTGTTCCCTGGTAGGGCGGGCGGCGGCTTTCTTCAGCTGCTCGACACGCGCCTTCAGGCGACGGATATTGGCCCCGTTGTTCGTCAGCTGGTAGGGCGCGAAACCGACAGAGCCCATGTGACGGGTGATGAACTCGCGGGCAACCTTCTCTGTCGCGGCGGGAACGATGACCTTCAAGGCGGCGTGATAGGCATCGAAATCCGGGCCTTCGGTCTCGCCACCGACACCTTTTTTCGACCATTTCTTGACGACCTGATTGGCGGCCTTCATCTGCTTTTGCAAGGCCTCGGCATCGTCGATCTGCTTTTGCAGCTTGGCGATGGCCTCGGGATCGTCGGACGAAATGCCGCCGGTTCCGACCGATGCGGCCTTGGCACGCAACTCCCTGGCGCGCTTGTCCTCGGCGACGGATTTGCGCATGGCATTGTCCGCGCGCTCGATGGCGCGGCGGTGGCGAGCTTCCGAATGATGGCCGACCAGGATCGGCTGCCCGAAGGGGATGCCGGTCGCGGCCTCGCTCATGTCGGCACGCTTGTAAGCCGCATTGGCGCGTGTTTCCGCGCGATCTGCGGCGGCTTCCAGGCGATCACGGCGGGTTTGCTGTTTTGCTTCATAGCTATTCATGGCGTTTCTCCTTACAGGCTGATGCCGGGTTTCAGGTTGCCGTCACGATCAAGCCAGCCGCGCGCATTGGCACAGGCAAGGCAGATGCACGTTCCGGCGAGATCGCCCGGGACCACGACAGGGGCGAGATAGACAGGGGGGTTGGCGCTGCCGCATTTGCGGCAGGCCATGGTTGCAAAGGCGGTCATTGGTGCGGCCCCCGGCTGGTGCGCGCCGGGAATTCCAGTTCCGGCGCATCGCGCAACCAAACGTCCGACAGTTCAAACAGCCGACCATTGTGAAGGGTGCGGACAAGAGCCATATGGCCCCCTGCAATCCGCTTCGTCGTGAAGCGGCCGCGTTCGTAGGTTGAGTAATCGCGGGGAATCCATGCCTCGACGCGGACCTTCGTGCCGCGCACATCAAGGATGGTGCCGACCGGGATAGTCCCGATCGGCCGCATGATCCCGCCAAGCATTTCGAGGCGGTGACGCTGCGGGTTATACTGCCGGATCATCGCCGCCTCCGTAGATGAACACCAGCGTTTCGCCTTCCAGTTGGAAGGGCACGCGCTTGATCAGCAGGGCCTCGATGGCATCGGCAGGGATGCCGGGCCAGGTCTTGCTGATGATCTGAAAGATTTCCGGCCGGTCCTCTTCGAACTGGCAGGCATTTGTTGCCCAGGCGATGATGCCCGGCGTGTAGACGGCGGGGGACGAATGCAGGCGATAGGTGGTCATATCTGCGCCCCCCTCACGCTGCGGCTTTGCGGGCCAGATGCGCGCGAAGGTTGCGCACAGCATTGGTAAAGTCGGTCGAGCGAGCACGGCAGATGGTCAGGCAATAGACACGACCGGCGATACGGATGAAGGCATCGGTCAGGGTATCGGTCGAGAACTCGGACAGGCTGAACCCGTCTGCGGTGTGGTCCAGCGGCGGCAGGGTCTCAAGGAAATAGTCGAACACCTCGCCATTCGTCTCGAAATACTGACCGGCGAACATCTGATCGGGTCCGTATCCGCGATTGATGAGCTTGAAAGACTGGGCGCGGTCTGCGCAGCCTTCATGGATGCAGGTAAATTTCATGGCGCAACGCCTCCTTTTCTGCGACGGGCGGCGGGGTCTTTACCCCTTTCCGCCAATGGGCGGACCTTCCTGCTCTGTTTTCTGAAAGGCCCATGCCTTTCGGAAAGCAGAGCGGGGAGGGCGCAGCCCTGCCCGCGGCCCTGTGGCTGGCTGTCATGGTTCGGGAAGGCGGGGCTGGTGCGGCCCGCAGCGCGCAGCGCGAGGACACGGCCCGCCTGGACGACGACGCGCGGCACGCGCGGCGCTTGGCCATTGACCGGCAGACGCAGGGATGCGTGGCGGACGAAACGAACAGAAAGGATGTCGGGGCGGGGGTGAGCCGGGCTTGCCCGGTCGATCCCCCGGCACGGCTTCAGATCATCGTGGATCGCGCGTTAGCGCGGGCCTCCACAGTCTCTATCCTTCAAAGCCCCCGATGGCGCTCAAGCATGCCTGTTTTTCGAACCTACTGGTTGGTGAAAAAAACGGGCACGCCACCAAGGCTTACGCTCGATCTGTGATCGTTTCGCTTTCGGCCCGCAAGGGCCTCTGGCGGAGTAACCATGGCTTTTGATAGCAGATTTCAAATTGCTGTCATTGCCGATAAATGCTATCAATTTACAGAATGATGGCATGGGGAGCTGAGATCATGGGAAGCATGTCTATTCGGAACATACCGGACGATGCTTATGACGCGCTGAAGATCCGTGCCCACAAGAATGGGCGAAGCGCCGAGGCCGAGGTTCGTGCGATGATCGTCGAATCTTTGCGGCGGGACGTGGCCGGCGGGTTTGGCACACGGCTTCGGGGTTGCTTTGCCGGTGTCGAAGGCGATGAGCTTGATATAGCTCGGGACAGATCCGGTGCCGAGCCGGTGACTTTCGAATGATCATCGTCGATACGAATGTCATCTCGGAAATGCAGAGGCCCGAGCCGAACCCGGCGGTGATTGCCTGGCTTGATCGGCAGGAGCCGACGAACCTTTACCTGACGGCTGTCACGGCGGCGGAACTGATGTTTGGCGCCTTCAACGTGCCGGCTGGACGCCGGGCCATGCAGTTGCAGGACGCAGTGTCTCATCTGATCGAGGACCAGTTCCGGGGCCGGATTTTACCCTTCGACGCGACGGCGGCCTATTACTATGGGATGCGGATGGCTGCCTGCCGAAAATCAGGCCAGGCGATCGGTATTGCGGACGGTCAAATAGGTGCGATCGCCATGGCGAACAACAGGGCGGCAGTTGCGACGAGGGACGTTGCGCCATTCGAGGCCCTTGGTCTTGATGTGATCAATCCATTTTCAGCGGGTCAGACCGAGTTTTAGACGCGGCCACACAGGCCTCCACGGGATATTCGGACCAGGGGATGCTGGCACCCGCGTCAGGGATCGTTACCCGGATGGGCCGAGACGGACAGGGCGATGCCCTGGCTGGCTCGGGTCCGGCCTTGGCCGGACTAGAGCCCGGTGCCCGTCCACGGGCAGACGCCCATAAGGATTGAATGCGCCTGCTGAAGCTGCTATTTTTGGTCTGTCATGGACCGCCACACGCTCGAAAGAGGTGCAAAAGGGCGGTTCTTCTCTTTTATCTGCGATCAATCAACCGACCGGAACTCAGCCGGTAAGCAGTCCAGAGATATCAAGACAGGCAGTGGACTTTGCGGCTTCCGTCACAATCGGTCTCGCAGGCACCTCAACCTCAGGAACTTTGGCGACGGCGCGCCGTGCTCAGCGCCCGGCGATTGCTGCGATGCGGTCAGGACGGAATCCCGACCAGTGCTGGTCGTCGGCGACGATGACGGGTGCCTGGCGGTATCCGAGTTCCTGGACGAAGCGCATGGCGTCGGCGTCCTGGGTCAGATCGACCAGCTGATAGGCGATGCCGGCGGCGGCGAGGGCGCGGGTGGTAGCGGTGCATTGCACACAGGCGGGTTTGGAATAGACGGTGACGGTCATGGCGTGGTTCCTCGGGGTCGGGTCTGGATGATCTCGCAGGGGAAGGGCGGCTTTCGCCGCCCCGGCCTTTCCTACTTGTCGTCTTCCTTCTTGGGGAAGGCGACCATATCGACATTGGGGAACATGTTGTGGCGGACCTGGATCGACGTAATCTCGCCTGCGCTGTTGCGGTTGATGAAGAGGACACCGCAGTCGTCCCAGAAGTTCTTGCCGTCTTTTTCGCCGGTTTTCACACGGAGCTTCATGCTTTCGTTGGCCATCTGATATTCCTTTCATGCTTGGCGTTTCGATGAAAATTTCTGGACAGGGCAGAGGAAGCGTCTGTCAAATGCTGATTTGTTTCGCGAGGAATGCCCAACGGGCAGGGGAAATCAGTGTTTGAAGGCAGAGGGTGGCGGGTAATTTGTTTCGCGAGGAATGGCCGCAGGCCAGGGGAAATTACCTGCCAGCCGTCGCCGTCCGACGCGCTGCCCTGTATTTTTCATCGATAAGAAACGCCTTGCATGAAAGGTCAGGGACAGCCAGCGAATGCAAGCGACCGGGGACAGCAAACCGGTGAAAAAGACGGCGAGGACGGCCGAGACGGTTTTAGTCCTCTTCATCAACCGCGACGGCGCGGATCACAGGCACGATCTTGACGCGGCGTGCGGCATGTTTCCCAATGTCGGTATGGTGGCGCCCGCAGGGCGACATGGAAAGGCCGGGGCGGAGGAAGTCGCTTCGTGTGGAATCGGATCAGCCAGACCCGACCCCGAGGAACGGCGATGCGTTGGATCAGAGAGCGAGAACCCGTCTGTGTGCAATGCACTGTCGAGGCGATGAGCGGGCGCGAGATGAGGAACAGGTCGATCTGACCCTGGATGCTGGCAGAGCGGGGTCAATCGGTCATCAGGGCAGGATCTTGATGAGCGTGAGGGTCAGGCCGACGATACCGGCGGCCATGATCCAAAGGTGGCGGAACAGTTCTGCCTTGAACTCCGACAGGTCGGTTTTCAGGGCTGCCAGATCCTGCTTGGTTGCAAGCTGTGACATATCGGCCTCGGCTATCATCTCGACGCTCTTTCTCGGAATTGCACTGCGCGCACAGTGGTCCGGCAGGCGACGATCAAATGAAGAGCTTTGCGATGGCGACGATTGCCAGCGTAGCGCCGGACCCGACGACCAGCAGATACCAGCGGTTTTCAGTGGACAGTTTTGTCGTTTCGGCCAGGAGTTTTGCAGTCTCGGCATTCAGCTTGGCCGTGTTGGCGGCCAGCTGAGCGATTTCGGTATCGAACTTTCGGGCTTCTGCGTCGGTCATGTCGATCTCCATGTCCATAATATAGGCGAAAAATACTGACCACGGAAGGTATATCACCCGCGATTGCCGCCGCCAGCGACCCGACGCGCATGGCGCGTCTCGGCGCGAAGCGCACGGGCCCGGCCAATCCCCGGCTCATAGCCGGGGTTGGCCGGGGCAACTTCGGGCAGCATCCAGGCAAAAAGAGACCCCGCGCGGGGCGGGGCCAGTTGAACCTTCGTCGCAGAAGGAAAGGGGTCAGCCGGGCGGGAAGCTCAGCCCGAAAAATTCGATTGTGCTGGTAACGAGGGCGGCGAGATTGTCGCCGACGACACAATATCGGCCGTCGCTGGCGTCGTCGGTCGGGTAAGGGTCATCCGGCCCGGGGGGTTCGGCAACCATGAAGCGGCCAGAGAACGCGCGGTTCATGCCGGGTCTCGATCTCCGACAAGAAAGCCGCTGTGGCGCAACAGTTCAATCTGACGCTGTGGCATATGGTTAATTCCTTTCATGGCCAATCGAATGCCCGCGTGCATTGACCGGCTTAGGCGTGAAGGGCAGGTCATCGACGCTGTAGCGCCCGACGCGCAGTCCATGAAGGAAGTCTAGCAGATAAACCGGGTCGGCCGGATAGGGTGCGCCGTTCCATGCGGCGCGGACCTTCTGCCGCATCCGGGGCGGCATGGCGTCGATTTCCCGGCGTGCCTTCCGCCAATTTGCGGCGCGTCGCATCCGGGTCTGGTGTTGGCTGATCGCCCACGCTTCGGCGCGGGCCTGCATCACATCGTCGGGGCTGCGCTGGCTTGCGGCGATCTGATCGGCGAAGAGCGGCATGGCCTCGCGCTCGGCCTTCTGCTTACGGGCAATAGCGGCGCGCTTGCGGCTGGTATCGGTAAAGGGATGGCGGGTCGATTTGATGAAGCGCATGGTCAAGGCTCGTCTGGATAGCGCGCGGCAAGCGCCTCGATCTCGGCCTTGATGCGGCGCAGATCGGCGATTTCCTCCTGGTCGCCCGCTGCCTCGGCCCGCTCAAGATCGTCGGCAAGGCATGAGAGATTGGCGGCGCGGGTCGCGTCGGGGCAACCGATGGCATGGCCGACGCGGTATCCGCCACCACAGCCGCAGGCCAGCCCGTGCCAAGCTTTTCCTTTCAGATAGTCGCTCTGGCTGAATTGGTCGGTCATAGGTCGATCCTTCGTGTTGGTCGGGGCGCGCGTCCTGCGCGCCCCGGTTCTGTCATTCCATGCCTTCGGGCAGCCAAGCGGCGATGCGGGCTTCCTGCGCTTCGGTGACACCATGGGTTTTGCGCATGGCGGGGTCGTTGAACAGGGCTTCCAGTTTCGCGGCCTTTTCGCCCTTTTTCAGCTTTGCGAAGGTGGTGGCGGTCGGATGGTCCTCTTTCAGGTCCAGCAGATCACGCCAGAGGTCATTGAGGTAAGGGCCGCCGACGCGCCCGAAGAAATTGGCGGCATTCGGGGTCCAGACTTCACGGATGGCGGGCTTGGTTTCCTTGTCGATCAGCGCGGACAGGTCGTCGTCGCCGCCGCGATAGAGGCTGGCCAGCATCCGGGTCAGTTCACCGCGAACGTGGTCCGTGCCTTTCTTGCGGAAGGCGCGGAAGGATTTGGCAAGGTCTTTGCCGTGCATGTCCTTCGGCGGCTCAGTGGTCAGGCGATCATCCAGCGCATAGCCTTCGGCTTCCGTGGTCGGCCAGTTGGGCACGTCCTCGGTCGTAAGCCCGAAGGGCTTGCGCCATGCGAGGCCATGGCTCAACTGATAGGCCAGAAGGTCGATCAGCAATTCCGGGTCGCGCAGGGTGGCGTGCTGCCGCGCGCCTTTGGCCACGCGGTTCAGGTCGTCGCGCAAGGTGGCGCTGATGGGCGATTTCGGCGCGGCCTCGGTGCTGCCAGTGTGCCCGCGCGTGGCTGCAAAGCCGGTCAGCACCTCTGCGGCGATTGCGGCTTCGCGGTCTTCGGACCGGATATAGGCCCCGCGCACGGTCAGCTGACCGTCGCCATTGACATAAACGAAAATCCCGGCATGGGCTTTCTGGTCGTCGGTGAAACCACCGTCAAGGATCGCTTGCAATGCGGCAAGTTCGGCCTCGCCGTCCTCGTCCAAGGCTTCGCCTCCCGCCAGTTCGGCCAGTTCGTCATAGCGTTCGGCCTGTTCCTCGGTCAGTTCGCCCTCGACAGGATAGATTTTGTCCAGCTTCTCGGTGACTTCATACGAGATAAAATAGTCCTCGCTGGTCTGCGCCCATTTCCAGCCATGGCCGAGCATTTCCGCGTCCATATCCAACTTTTCGGCAAAGAGGCGGTCCAGCAGGTCGGGGCTGGCAAGAAAGGCATCGCTGCCGAACAGATCGCGTGTGATCTGCCCGCCTGCGCCTTCATAGGCATCCAGCCCGACATAGACCGCGCGGCGGTCATTGGCGCGGATCGCTTCGGGCTGCAAAAGCTGTTTGAGGCGGGACACGGAATAATCTTCACCGCGCACCCGGTCCAGAATGTCAAGCGCAAGGGCCTCGTCCTTGGCGATGGTGAAGCATTCGGCTGCACCAAGGGTGATTTCACCGGCTTTCAGGGCGTCCAGCACCGGCACGGGCAGGGCGGCAAGAGCAAGGCGGCGATAGACGTGCTTTTCGGTGACGGCGAATACGCGGGCGATGGCCGGGACGGCGCTGCCGCTTTCGGCCATGCGCCCATAGGCGCGGATTTCGTCGGCAGGATGCAGGGCCTCGCGGGCGGCATTCTCGATGCTGGCCCATGCGCGGGCGGTGGCTTCGTCGGGCGCGATTCGCACGGGAATTTCGGCCAGACCGATTGCGGCAAGGTCATCGGGCTTCAATTCGATGATGGCGCGCAGGCGGCGACCGCCCGCAACAATGCCGACGCGCCCGTCAGGGTCAAGATGCCCGGCAAGGTTCTGGATCAGACCAGCGGCCTTGATGCTCTCGGCCAGCAGGGCAATGCCTTCGGGGTCCACGCCTTCGCGCGGGTTCATGGGCGACAGATAAAGCTGGTCCAGCCGAAAATACTGGATCGGGGCCTTTTCGATGGATTGCTGTTCCATTGTGATCTTCCTTGTTTGCGACGTGTTTTTCGTGTTATTGGTGCCCCGGCCCGTATGGGCCGAGGCGAGGGGGCTTAGATGGCCCCGTGCTGGATCAGGAACCGGCGTCCGATGCCAAAGTGATCGCCGGTCCTGACAAGCGCCCATGCCTCTGTGATGCGCGCCTCAAGCCATTCGTTCGTTGTTCTCACCTCCTTCCGACTTTTGGGTTGGTGGGGGGGCGTTTGCCGCCCCTCCCGGATTTTGGCCTACTCGACAGGCCAGCCCCGGCCCGCCCGGAGCATGAAGCGGGCCGGTTTTCGCAGATCAGTATTCGGAGGGCAGAAGGACGGTCATAACGCGGGTGGTCCGGTCCAGATTGGCCGGTTCGCTGGAACCGTATTCACAAGCCTCGTCATAAAGATCGATCTTGAAATAGATGCGGGTGTCATCGACGGTCAGGGCGGCAAAGCCCCGATCTCCCCAAGGGTCGTTATCCTCGGAAAAGTCCTTGAACATCGAAATCGACAGCAGGCACAGGCTGACAAAGGCCGGACCTTTGGCGTTGATGCCCGGCGTCACAAGCACCTGGGCTTTCATCCCTTTCGGCATTCCGCCCAGAAGGCCAAGGCGCAGTTGGTCGTTCTGATTGGCGATGGTCGCGGTTTCGACGGTCGGGAAATCCCGTGCCTTGCCGACAGCGCGGCACTTCGGGCATTGCCACGGCTGTTCGCTGGCATCGAACCGATGCGAACAGGCTGCGCAAACATAGGTCAGCTTGGTTTCAGCAAGCATTGTCGTTTCCTTTTCTGCGACGGCGGTGGGGTCTTTGCCCCTTTCCGCCAATGGGCGGACCTTCCTGCTCTGTTTTCTGAAAGGCCCATGCCTTTCGGAAAGCAGAGCGGGGAGGGCGTAGCCCTGCCCGCGGCCCTGTGGCTGACTGTCATGGCTCGGGAAGGCGGGGCTGGTGCGGCCCGCAGGCGAAGCCGAGGACACGGCCCGCCTGGACGACGACGCGCGGCACGCGCGGCGCTTGGCCATTGACCGGCAGACGCAGGGATGCGTGGCGGACGAAACGAACAGAAA